>JBKQRG010000434.1:0-10263 GCA_052144015.1 Desulfomonilaceae bacterium | reverse complement strand
GTTTTCCCGATCTAATCCTCCGTGATTCGATCTGCGAAGGCGCAGCTTCAACGATTAGTCGCCGGGCCGTCATGCCACGATGAATTGGTCTGCCCTTCCCGTGCCGCGCATAAGTGAATGCTTACTTGTAAACCTGATTGAGATTTTGTGATTTTGCTGTATCATACTGCGAGCAGCTGATGATGAACTCATCTGAGGCAACACGATTGGATGCCAAGAAGCGGAGCTTGATGGACTCATGAACCCTCCACAATCCCACGCCGCTATAACGGTCCCACTATTGGATCTGGCACCTCAATATTTAGCCATAAAGGAAGAGATCGACGAAGCTATCCGGCGAGTGGTTGAAAGCCAGAGATTCATACTGGGACCTGAAGTCGAAGCTTTGGAAAATGAAATAGCACAGTACTGCGGTTGCAAGTATGCCGTTGGAGTGTCGTCCGGCACGGACGCTCTCCTTATGTCCCTTATGTCTCTGGGCGTTTCCCGAGGTGATGAGGTTATCACTACCCCTTTTACATTTTTCGCCACCATTGGCTCTATTATGAGAGTAGGCGCTACGGTAGTGCTTGCTGACATCCAACGTGAAACGTTCAATATAAACCCATCTCACGTGCGCAAGCTGATCACCAAAAAGACGAAAGCCATTATTCCGATTCATCTCTTCGGGCAGTGTGCGGAGATGGATACCTTGTCGAGAATTGCCGACGAACAAAATATACCATTGATTGAGGACGCAGCTCAGGCCATAGGAGCGGAATTCAACGGCCGACGAGCAGGGAATATGGGCACATTCGGTTGTTTTTCGTTCTATCCGTCCAAGAATCTGGGAGCTTTCGGCGATGCAGGCATAATTACTTGCAATGACGCAGCTCTAGCGGAAAGACTCAGAATCATCAGAAATCAGGGGACTGAGCAAAAATATAACCACACATTATTAGGAGGGAATTTCCGACTCGATGCTGTGCAGGCTGCGGTGCTTCGAGTCAAACTGAAATATCTCGAAGCCTGGACTGAACAACGGCGAGCCAACGCAGCCTACTATACAGAGCAATTCAGTGATCTGGAATTGGCCGGAGTAGTGGTGTCACCTCGAATAGTCCATGAGCGGCATGTTTTCAATCAATATGTGATCCGAGCTGAAAATAGGGATGGTTTGAGATCCTTTCTGAAGGAAAATGGAATTGATACTGAAATATACTATCCCAAGCCCATGCATTTACAGAAATGTTTTCTGAATGGTAACTATAAGGAAGGGGATTTCCCGGTAACTGAAGAATCATGTAAAAGCTCGTTGGCTCTTCCCATTTATCCTGAATTGCTGGAAAATCAAAAATCTTATGTTGTTTCGAAAATAAAGGAATTTTATAGTAAATGAATTGAATCTTTTCGGGCCTTGCAGTCCAAGGGAATCATACGAACAACATCAACGTCATAATACACTGGTGTAGGTTTGTCATTGCGAGGCCGTCAGGCCGTGGCAATCCCCAAAGCTTTGGGAGATTGCTTCGCTCCGCTCGCAATGACGGTCTTCGAGAGGGCTGAGCCGAGACAACTTACAATATTGACGAAAGAAGTTTCCCCCATTGCCCCCGCAATCATCCGTAATGTCAGATTCCAGGGCGTTGGTATCCTTTGCGGCAGTATTCGGCCATTACTGTAATGGCTATACCACCTCTCGGGTTCATGATCCCGATTACTTTGGCCCACCTTGGTTCGCACGCGCCTACCAAATCATCCAGGACCCGGTTGGTTATTTCTTCGTGGAACATACCTATGTTTCTGAATGAGCCCAAATAGAGCTTCAGCGACTTTGATTCCAAACATTTTTGGTCGGGAACATAGACAATTTTAATCCGGGCGAAATCCGGCTGGCCGGTTATAGGACAGAGGCTGGTAAATTCCGGACAATCAAATTCAATACTGTACTCACGATTCGGATATTTGTTCGGGAAACTCTCGAGCCGCGCTTCATCCGGACTAGCCGGAATGCGGGTACTGCTGTGTTTCAAGAGTGTGAGATTGTTACAGTCTTTTTCGGACATGCTCTCCTCAATGAATAAGTACGTTATAATATCAAAATTGTGGATAAAAATGAATTCGCGGGACAGCGATTCGTGCTAACCACATGATTGACGGAAGAACATTCACCCCCGGGGACGGCGCACGCGTGTGTGAGGCTAGCCTTGATACCCGGCTTTTGTTAATGGTTATAACAGACATCCTACACTACCCTGCCCTCTTTGGGCTGCGAATGCAAATCCTGATAGCTCTATGTCAAGATTCATAACCGATATTGCGATTGGAGGTTATCTGCCGGGTGACTCGATCCTTCATCGCCTGGATCCCAGGACCAAAATGTTGGGTCTGGTCGTAATGCTGGTAATGGTGTTTTGGTATCGTTCCTTTGCCGGTGCAACGGTAATCGCGTTTGGAATAGGACTCGTGGCATATTTTTGCGGGGTAGGATGGAAAATTTGGACATATCAGATACGCCGGTTCAAATGGATGCTGCTAATTGCGGCAGGATTGAATCTTATCTTCAGCGAAGGTGGCGAGCCGCTGAGAATCGTAGGTTTGGAATTGCCTTTCGCCGTCGAGAGCGCCAAGTCCAGCCTTCTCATTTGTGTGCAGTTAATTGAGGCGATAATGCTGTCAATGGCATTAACCTTCACGACCTCTCCTGCCGAATTGACCAAAGGGTTCGAACGTCTCGCTCGGCCTCTGAAATACTTAAAGGCACCGGTTGCTGAAATTAGTCTGATCATGTTGCTCGCCATGAGATTTGTGCCGTTGCTCCAAGAGGAATTACAGGAGATAATCGATGCTCAAAAGAGTCGTGGAGTGGAATTCGGGCAGGGAACATTGCTAGATCGGGCCCGTGAACTTATTAGTATTCTGTCGCCCGTTTTGTCAGGAACAATAAGACGCGCCGACCTCCTGGCTGTTGCCATGTCCGCTCGCGGCTTTAGCCCCGGCGAACCACGCTCCGAATACAAGCCTCTAAGATTAAGCAGGACTGATGCCCTGGCATCAGGCTTCATCAGCGCGCTTCTTGTCTGCTGGGTGTTCTGTTGAGAAGCGCCTTAGGTACATTCCAGCATTGGCGGGTAGGAGACGGTCCCTATAATATTTGATAACAACCTCCTCTAACCTGGTCCTTCGGAATGGATTGTTATCTGCCCAGATTATTTATAGTGTATAATCAGCTAGTACATTGAATTAAACATTTTGTCAATTGATGTAAATTATATATCATCCTGTATTTACAAATTTAATATTGCCATATTTCTACGGATATGATATATGGGGAGTGCCGGAACGCGGTTCTTGATCATTCCTTTCGAGCGATTCCAAGATCCTGTTCCGGAAAGGAGGGCTATTGAACATGAAGAGCAGGAAGATTATTCTATTGGGCGCTGCCGCGCTAATTCTATTTATTAGTAATTTTTCGATCGCTCAAGATCTGCTTGCGAACAAATGCGAGGAATTAATGAGAATGGCTGACACGTACCAGCAAGATTTGAAGACCGTAGATACGGTACTTGGTTCGGCCATAGACGGCGGCGATATGGACAGGATCAGAAGTTATAAGCTCAAGAAAGGCGTTGTCAAAAAACAACTTGATTCTGTACTGCAGGCGATTGAGTTGAAAGGGTGCGCCCGGACACGATAATTTTACGTTCTGTTCACGACAATTGATGCGCACGAAGGATAACCGGACGGATCACTCTAAAGACATTGATTTCACAGACCGTCGTCGGAAATAAGATAGGTTTGATTGCTGCTACATCAATTTCGCGATCATCTTCTTTGTTCCTGAGAAAAATTCTGGCGAGTTGATCGTCGGCAATGATACAGAAAAGCTCCTGAGTTTCGTTTTCTATCCATTCCAGCAAATGACGATCATGCGTTTCGAGTCTTGATTCTAAAATTGTTTCGGCATATATCAGGGCCTTTTCAGCATCCACGCCTATGTGATTAATTATCTGAGCCAACCTGAACACGACAATATCGCCGATTCGATAATGACCGGTTTTCCCCTTGCTCTTCAGCGGTTTAATGCCAGCGGCTGACAGGCTTTTGCGTAACGCTGGTCCACCAGCCAAATCCAAAAGTTGCGCGGTTCTTTCCTCACTTACAATTCGTGAAAACATTCATGCTCCCCTAGGGCTTTTAGTCTGCAATAGCTCACCGTTACCACGTGGATCTAAGCCCGTCAACAAAGAATCCGGAGCCAGTGGCGTGATCCATCTATGAAGAAATGATTGTATATTCGAGCTATTCCGCGGTCCATCGGAATGATTCTTGGATGTCACGGACGGTTGTCTCCTGGGGGAAGCCGCCTTTAAAGAGCTCGTCGAGGCTGGTCACGATCCGATCCCCGGACCGTCCCTCCGCTATTATTAAAATGTCTCGGCCTTGCTGCCGCGCAAACTCCTGCATATATTGCAGGCAAGTTCCGCACGGCAGCAGCGGAGAATGCAAGTCGGAAACCACTGCAACTGCCAGGAAACCCGTTTCGCCATGAATTAAAGCATGATTTATCGCGTTCCGTTCTGCGCAAACGCCCAGCACAGGTATCAGGGATTCAGTGTTGCATCCTTCGAAAATTCTGCCTCTTTGGGTGAGGACAGCCGCTCCTACCCTAAATCTACTCAAAGGCACCGACGCGTTTTTCAACGCATCTTGGGCAGTGAGGACCAACTGATCGGCTTCCCATCCGCCTTCGGCGCTTGAATCAAAAATCGCGGTCATCGGAAGATTCATGACGATCTCCGATATCATTGAGGGGCCAGCCGGTCAAGTCTTACTCGAAACGACTTACTACAACAGAGTTTTCTGAATTTTTTAGTGATCAGTCGAGTGAGGGTGCAGTTGCCTGTGGAATTTGCGGGCCCTTGTCTATGATCACCTTGGTGAGCAATGGGACATGGGACACACTGCGGCGTCGGCCGGAACAAACTTACCACTCAATCAGGGATAATCGGCAATAGAGCATTCTGTTTGAAACATCCGACCAGCAATGGCTGTCATTAGAAGGTACATTGTCAGCGGCTTCTGAATTGCCGTGTCCACAGATATCAATCCCTCGCACACTCCTCGGTGCCTTGTCATTTTCGGATACCGAAACGAAGATTGCGGAATCGAAGCTGATCCTCCTCAGATACCTTCCAACCTATCCGGGCCATAAAGAGGTTCTCTTCCCTCAAGGCAATGTTAGGCTCATTCGTATAGTATTCTTCAAATCCGAACGGTTTCATAAAATTGAGCATCATTTTACGATATTGCACCAGAGTGAGACCGCTGCCGTCCACATCCCAATGCCAACTAAATCCGTTCATATACGCGATTTTCTCGTCAAAAAAATCATCGCGCAGAACCGATAAAACCATCTCGGCAGCTATTCCCAATTTTCTGAAATTTCGACTCACCTCGATAGCGCCGAATTCGTACATAAGCTCCCCGAGCTTGCTCCAGCGCTCAGTCGAATCAGGATACCAGCAGACCATATACCCGATGATGATATTCTCATTAATGAGAGCCAAAGCTACCCTGCCGTCTTTACCCGACGCTATTTTATCGAAAATCTCCAGTTTCTGAATAATTGAGGAATAATGCGGGAAGTTTCCGAGCCCGGAATCCAATTGTAAGTCTTTGAAAGAACCCGGTAGACATTTTGGATTGATGATGATTTGGCCGCGCGTAGTTTGAAGAGGGAACACCCCGAGCGAATCATGTATCGTGCCGGAGTCAGTCGAATTGGTCAAAAATCGCTCCAATCACGATGAAAATTCTTTACCATTATGACCAGATCGCGATAACGACCATGTTGATCTTTGAAATGGTCCCGCAAGATGCCTTGTTCAAAAAAATCCAGCCTTTGGGCCGCGGCCATTGCCGCGTCGTCCACACCTCCGACGAACTCCGCGATGAGTTTTTCCAATCCCAAGTCCATTGCCAGTTTTATGGCATCAATCAGCATCCAGGTCCCAAGTCTCTGCTGGCGATATTCCGGGTCGATAACAATTCGAAGATGAGCAACGTGGCTGACGCAATCCGACAACCTCATGTACAAAATCACATTACCAAGGATTGTTCCGTCTTCCTGCTTCACGGCGATCAGAGGGATGGTCCTGCTATAATCGGTACCCTGCATCCATTTATCCATGACCTGCGGGTCGGACAGATCGTCTCGTATGAACCACCGCTCATCCTCCGAGATTCGGGAGAAGAACTCTCTTAGTTTTGTCTGGTCTTCTTTAGCGAATGGGCGAATAAGGATGGGGGTACCATCTTTGGTCATGATCTCCTTGGGGTAGTGGTCCAGCATAATCGTGCTCCTTCTCCTACGCTCGAAGCCTGTGTCAATCTTCTAACAAATCAGTAGTTCCTAGCAAAGACCAATTTTGTTGAAGCAGGCGAATTGTTGCCCGGATCGGCGGAACACAGTATACTCCGATTCAATTTGCAACTGGGCTCAATCTGTGCAGAAAGGAGTGACTGAAGATGCCCGATCAGGAAAAAGTAGTGCTGGAAGCCATGAAAAAGGCTGGTAAACCGGTCAGACCCGGCGATGTAGCCAAAACCGTCAACATGGATTCTAAAGAAGTCTCCAAGATCATAGATAGTTTAAAGAAAAAGGGCTTAATATGTTCGCCAAAACGGTGTTATTACGCTCCCAATAGTGATTGAGTGCAGAAACGACATACATTACGGCAGACGATTCGGAAATCGCAAAGATAAAAAATATGCCATTGTGACTCCTGTGTATGAGTCCGGAGAGACGCGGATGCCTGCCCGGTTCACAAGGCTTCCCTCATACAGAACCTCACATCAATCCGCTGGGGGATCTTGACACCGGGCGGGTTGGGTGATAGCGATTCACAAAATATGCAGAAATACCGGGAATTACGAACTTTGAATGACAGGCCCACACTTAAACCTGGCGCACACGTGCACCTCATGGGGATTTGCGGAACAGGTGTGGCGGCGTTGGCCGGATTGCTCACAGAAAGCGGGTATCGAGTTACCGGATCGGACCAGGCGGTATATCCGCCCATGAGCGATCTATTGGCGGAACTGGGCATCGATATTATTGAAGGCTACAAAGCGTCCAATCTGGATGCCAACCCTGACCTCGTCATAGTCGGCAATGTGATACGCCGTATCAATCCGGAGGCGGTCGCCCTGGAAAAGTCCAGTATCCCCTTCTGCTCTATGCCGGCGGCCATCAGATCTTACTTTGGACGCAATAAAATCCGGATTGTTGTTGCGGGGACACACGGGAAGACCACCGTCAGTAGTATGATCTCATGGATACTATTCAGAGCCGGGCTGGACCCTGGATTCATAATCGGAGGGATACCCAACAATTTTCACAAGAGCTATCGCCTCGGAAAAGGCCAATTTTTTGTTATTGAAGGTGACGAGTACGATACTGCGTATTTTGATAAAGAACCAAAATTCCTACACTACGATCCGAATATTGCAGTGATCACGTCATGCGAATTCGACCACGCGGATATTTATAGCAATTTAGGTCAGATACAAGATCAATTCGAGGCATTTCTATCTATGGTGCCGCCCACAGGACGTATTGTCGCATATGGAGATGATCCCAGAATCCAACAAATAATTGCGGCTGCGGCGGTCGCAGTTCACACGTACGGCCTAAATTCCGGCGCAGAATGGACTTTAGGACATACCGAGAACAGCGCTGAAGGTCTCAAGACGAGTTTCATAAGAAATGGGAATGAGGTGGCTTCGGGAATCGTACCCGTAATGGGATTGCACAACCTACTTAATGCAACTGCCGCTATAGCTGTCGCAGAGAGCGTTGGGGTGAACCCGCTGGGGGCTGTAACGGCTCTAAGAAGTTTTGAAGGGGTCAGACGACGACAGGAAATCCTGGGTCACGAGAGCGGAATAACGATCATGGACGATTTCGCTCATCATCCGAGCGCGGTCAAGGTCACATGCGACGGAGTTCGGAAACATTTCCCAAGTCGACGCCTTGTGGCCGTATTTGAACCTCGCACCAATACCAGTCGCAAGGCGATTTTTCAGACTTCTTATGTTTCTTCTCTGGTTGGAGTAGACCTAGCTATTCTGCGAGAGCCACGCGGAGTGGACGAGTTGCCGGAATCGGATCGATTCAGTTCTCGTCGCTTGGCGCAGGATTTGATGAATGCGGGTACAAAAGCATTCGCATTTAATGATACCGAGCAAATATTAAATTATTTGCTTCACGAGCTTCGGACCGGGGATGTAGTATTGATAATGTCTAACGGCAGCTTTGATGGTATTGGTCTCCGGTTATTGCGTGCTCTCAAGGAGAGAGGACAATGAAAGAAGCGCTTCTCTGGGATCGTGTTGAATCCGATATTGTTAAATGCCGGCTCTGCCGTCACGGGTGCGTCATCAAAGATCAGAAAAAGGGCCTTTGCGGTGTGCGACAAAATCTAGCAGGGACGCTCTATACCCTCGTTTATGACAAAGTGGTCTCAACGAATATCGATCCTATTGAAAAGAAGCCACTGTTTCACTTCGCCCCTGGTTCACGTTCCTTTTCTATTGCCACCGTAGGTTGTAATTTCCGTTGCTCCTTTTGTCAGAACTATTCAATATCACAGATGCCTCACGAATTCGGCCGGATAGAAGGCGAAAATTACAGTCCAGCCGAAATTGCCGATTTGGCTCTCCAAAATGGTTGCAGGAGTATTTCCTACACATACACGGAACCGACAATTTTTTACGAATTGGCCAAGGCAACAATGATTGAGGCCAAGAAGCGTGAATTGCTGAACGTTTTTGTGACCAATGGATATATGACCCGTGATATGCTTGATGATGCAAAAGGACTCCTGGACGCAGCGAATGTTGACCTTAAGGCTTTTAGTGATCATTTCTACACGCATTACTGCAAGGCTAAACGGGAAGGGGTATTGGACTCTCTTGCTTATATGAAAGAACTTGGTATCTGGGTGGAGGTAACCACTTTGTTGATACCCACGCTCAATGACGACCTGGGAGAGGTCCGAGAAATGGCCCAATTCATTCGTTCGACGCTTGGACCTGGCACTCCTTGGCACGTAAGCAGGTTTTATCCTCGATACAAAGAACAAGACCTTCCGCCGACTGATGTGCGGGCGCTCACCAGAGTGAGACACATAGGTTTGGAGGCGGGACTGAATTATGTTTACGTGGGAAATGTTCCTGGTGATGATGGTGAGAAAACCCGTTGCCCGAGCTGCTCGGAACTGCTGGTGGATCGGACGGGTTACACTATCCGGAAGAAAGCCATAAAGGATGGCCTCTGTACTAAATGTGGTTACCGCGTCGAGGGACGCGAAATGTACTAGCGAGGAAATACATGGCGCCAAACAAGATTCTTATTGCACCTTCCATACTCTCAGCCGATTTTACACGGTTGGGTGATGAGATTCGGTCCGTGCAGGATGCAGGAGCGGACTGGATCCATATTGACGTGATGGACGGCCATTTTGTTCCCAACATCACAATCGGTCCTATGATAGTATCAGCAGCGAAAAAGGTGGCTAAAATACCTCTTGACGTTCACCTCATGATTTCCGATCCGGATTCTTATTTGGAAGAATTCCACGCGGCGGGCGCGGACAGGCTCACAGTTCACCCGGAGGCCACTCATCACCTGCATCGCACTTTGACTCGAATCCGTGAATTGGGCATGAAGGCGGGTGCTGCGCTTAATCCTTCCACGAGCTTGACCGCGGTGGAATATGTGCTCGCAGAATTGGATATAATTATGTTGATGACGGTGAATCCCGGTTTTGGTGGACAGTCCTTCATCAAAACCATGTTGCCGAAAGTTGGACGGTTACGTAACATGATCGACAAGTCGGGATACAAAATATTGATTGAAGTAGACGGCGGCGTAAGCCCAAAGACGGCACCCGACCTAATCCGCGAAGGGGCCGATGTATTCGTCGCCGGCAGCGCCGTATTTAATCATCCGCCCTACAATGAAGTGATCGCGGAGCTGCGTGCCGGGGGATCAAACTGATGTCGACAGCTCGGAGGAACTTATAATATGAAACGGATTACCCGAATTCCTTTAATAATATTGTTCATTCTCGGTTTCGCGGCTCAGTCCGCCTATTGCGCGACACCCGTTTTCCATGAGCGTCCCAGTCACAAAACTGTTGAATTGCCCGATCTTGAGCGTGATCCGGGAATGTTTTTCCTTCTAGCGGAGCAAGCTGAAGCCCAGGGCGATACCGA
>JBKQRG010000433.1:0-19121 GCA_052144015.1 Desulfomonilaceae bacterium | reverse complement strand
TCCGTATTGCGGGTGAACGAATTGCCTGGCCAAACCCGAACTTGACGTACACCCCTGTCCATTGGAACGTCATGACACGTTCACCGATTGTTCCCGAGTCTTACCCGGACTTTTTGAGAAGTTACCTAAAAAACTCGTAACGCCTTGAATTTACAGGACGCGACCCCAAAAAGTGCGGAAGTTGGGTTAATGGTTTATCCAAGTTGCGAGACATGGAAATCGTGAATTGCAGGAACATTGCGGAGGAGACAAAGTCCCCCGGCCTCGCCCTATAATGGATAATTCTGAGAGGACTTTGATTGTTATTCGATTCAGGTCATCCGGGAAATTTCTCCCCGTTTGAGTTGAAAAATTTTTTGTGTCGTCCTTCGCACCAGTTGCATGTCATGCGATATTAGAATGTAGGTGAATGGTGACCTAGTAAGCAGGTCGGTGATTCTCTCGGAAGTTTCTTCATCAAGACCGTTGGTGGGCTCGTCCAAGATAAGCGCTTCCGGTTCCATAGCCAAAACAGTGGCCAGCGAAACTAGACGTTTCTCTCCGCCGGACAGCTGATAAGTTATTCTTTGTTCGTATCCGCCGAGATTGAGTGAATCCAATGTCGTAGAAACTATTACTCTGGCTTCCCGGATAGATTTCCCCAAATTGAGCGGACCAAAGGCAACATCTTCAAGAACAGTGGGGCAAAAAAGCTGATCGTCCGAATCTTGAAAGAGGTATCCGATTCGGCCTCGAATTTCGGCAAAATCAGCCTCACTGGTCCTTTCTTTTCCGAAAATTTTCACCTCACCGCTTCCAGGTTTAATTAATCCCATTATGATCTGGCATAGCGTCGTTTTCCCGGATCCATTTGGGCCTACCAACCCGATGCGGTCTCCGGCCTTAACTGTGAAATCCACTCGATTCAGAATCGGACGGGAATTATATTTGAAATTAATATTACTTAGTTGAATCATCTGATTACTAGTAAAGCCGCCATGAAAATCAGGCCCGACCCGGCGACAATATAATCCAGGCGTTTCATTTGATAATCATCAAGGATGTAAAATTTACCTTCAAAACCCCGACACTTCATGGCAGCCATAATTCTGTGTGAACGATCAAGACTCCTAACCAACAGTGCGCCAAAAAGGTAAGCATATGTACGATAAGTGTGAAGGCTTGTTCTTGGTTTAAAGCTCCGCATTTTGGCGGCATTTGCCAACCTGTGGTATTCCTCATGAATCACTTGGATATATCTAAAACAGAAAAAGAACAGATGAATCAATTTATCAGGGATCCTGAGATGGCTCAGAGCATGGACCAGACTAAAGACACGTGAGGTACCTAAAAGGGTTATCATAGCCAAAATAATCGCATTTGATTTCAACGTCAAAGTGAGAGCTAAGATAATTCCTTCCCGGTAAATGGGAACCGGTCCCAAAGAGTAAAGGATTTTTCCGGGAACTGTAAATGGGAGACAAATCCAAAGAAAGCCTATGAATAAGTTGACGGCTACAAGCCTCACCAGCACCCTTTTGAGGCTTATGCGGGCAACAAAAAGTAACGTAAGAGGAAAACAAAGTGCAATCGCGGACACGGTAATGGAATCGTTCAAGGCCACTATAAGCGAAAAAACTAGCGCGGCCACAATCTTGGCTCTGGGATCAAGATTGTGAATCGGGGAATTCCCCAGTGCAAATTCCTCTATATGCATAATAACGGTCCCGCAGCTGCTATCGTTTTCTCATATGCCGACGGCTCATCAAGTATGCCGCTACGCCCACTATTCCAAGAATCCAGCCGATTCCCCCGAAGATTTCAATCGAGGAAAACCGTCTTTCTTTCAGTTCCATGAGAATCTTTTGCTGCTGCCGAAGCATTGTTTCTAATGATTGAATCCTGCTGTCTACGACTTCTTCCACGAGTCTTTTCAGGACAGCCTGATCGCGAGGCAGCGCTCGAGTATCTTCATCTTCATTTACAATCGTCTCCTGCGGATGGGGTTCTTTCGGAATCCCCAATACAGCGGCTTTGCGTTTAGGATAAACCGGTAGGTCTGACACCGGTATCCGGAATTCGGCCTGATGCTCCGGGCCCGCCTTCAACACAATTCGCAAGTCCCCTCGAACAGGAACCACGTCCAGAACTTTGAACGAGTAGACTCCATTATCGTTGGTCTTGCCCTCGTGGAGCTTATTACCTTGAGCGTCGAACACCTCGACAATAGCGCCGACAGCTTTGGATTTGCCCGTAAAGTAACCCTCCACGAATATTTTAGGACCATCAACATAGGCAAAGACATTCACGCCGTGACTCCAAGCAGACGGAGTATTTATCACAACCGCGGAGATGGTCAAAATCATCCAGAGAATCCACGAATTGAGTTTTGCAAGGCCCGACAATTCTCTTCTCCCCAAACAAACAGCATTAATTAGGTCAAGGGCTTAATCCCGCTTTCTATTCAAGCAAGCGCAATCCTACCGATTGGCCACACGACAATTCCAATCGTGTGAAAATCGGGTCTATCGTGTGCCTAACAGGGCACCTTTTCTTAATTAATAACATTGAGCAATCCCAGTGTCAAACCGCCGAATCTGCTAAGGTGAGTAATTTCCGAATTATTGAAAATGCCGGTTATCCGGACAGCGCCTCCGGCCTAATCCGTCTGAGGAACTCGACGGCAAAGACCGTGATCACTCCCTCCATGACCATTATCGGGATATGAGCCGCCACAATGAGCCATGAGACTGTCCTGAATGATTCGCCGCTGGCCGTAAGCGACAAGGCTACCAGGGTGGCGGCAAGTAAAATAGCGCCCGCTCCTGCCAGAAATTTAAACACGATCCTGACCAAATGACTCGAACTACGAATTCCACGGCAGCATATGTAGGACATAATCACCGCGGGGAATGCCATGTTAAAGGTATTTACGCCGAGGGTGGTCAAGCCACCGAATTGAAAAAGGATAGCCTGCGAAGAAACCCCAACCAGGATCGCAGGAAACGCGCACCATCCAAGCAGAATTCCGCAGAGACCGGTAAGGACAAGATGTGCCGCAGCCGGCCCGATCGGGACATGAACAAGCGAAGCGAGAAAAAATACCGAAGACAGGAGAGCCACTGCCGGCAATTTTTCATACTCCATTTTTTTCAGCCCCAGTGACGTGCCGACCACGGTAAGAGCCGCGCCCGCAGCTAATACTGGAGTCCCGAGAATCCCTTCCGATATATGCATTACGTTTCCCTATTGCATCGAATAAGCCTGAACCCAGATCACAGCTCCGATCTCAACCATCTTGTCCTTCCCCTCATATTTAATCGATTCAGGGCCCTGCATAATCGCGGAAAAGCCCCACCAGCCAGGTTTGGGCATAGCATATGAGAACACTCCGTTCGGATCGGTTTTGATTACTTGTCGAATATGCGAATCAGTCGGGGCCTTGGTTTTACCCATGCCCCAGAATTCAACCTCGACTTCCGAGTTCGCCACAGGTTTTCCATCTCGAAATACTTGACCGGTAAATAAATTGCCTGCATAAAGTCCGTAAGGTCTTGAAACAGGAATGACTTCCATCAAAATTCCGGCAGTTTGACCTATCGCTTTATCCCATCCGGTTTGCGCTCCTAAAGCATCTACGATTACCTTGGTAAAGTGGATAATGAACTTGTCTTCTGCTGATTCCCAATAAGGCTTGGGCTGCATGAAAAATATATAGTCGGCCGGTCTGGTGATTTTGTATTTGGTCTCCCAGACGGAAGCGCCTCCGACCTTCTTCTCGATAAGCGTTCCTGTAAGATCAGTCACTTTGTCCTCTACAACTACGCCGAATTTTTCAGGTTTCACGAGGTCCATCTGCGGTCCTCCTTCAAACGGATGAGTAAACTGCAGCGTAAGGGAGATCTCTCGAGGGTCGTCCTTACCGATAATATCCGTGGAAGGGATTATCATTCCGAAATGAGCCGAAGACGCGGCGGCTAACATTAAGGAGGCCGCCACGGCTGTAATCAAAATTCTTGCAATACACATCAGGCATTAGTCTCCTTTCACGGGGAACGTAAACGAGATTTATCGTGCTACATTACATGAATAGATAACACATTACAATGCGATTCATGGTAATCGTGCCATTCATCTTACGGTAGCCTATTTGAACTCTTGATGTAAGACTCAAAATAGTGCATACATCTGGTGAACTTTGCTACCGAAAGTTGAGGTTTTCAATGGCTGTGATTTCGGCAAAAAGAGTTCGGGCGGTCACTTTGGCAGGAATTTTCTGCCTTAACTTTTTGATAACGTCATGCTCGCATTTGGAGCGAATTGCGGACGACCTATTTTCAAATAGATCCCAACTTCAGGACTATACTGCTGGCAAAAGAATTCCACTGCCGCCGACGACGAAAGATTTTGAATCGGACCTGCCCGATACCGAATCGGAATGAGAGATACCCAAAGAAGTCCAAAAAATCGGCTTGGCCAAATCGTTCTTCTGCGGGCGATCTTTTTTATTGAGGAGTTTTTCCCAGGCTTTTTGCAGTGTTAGTCATTGTCATCGACAACTGGGACAGGGCTATTGTGTGCTCGAATATAACATCGCTTCAGTGTGCTGTAACCCCGGCTAAAATACAACCTCGATTGAATTTAGGATTTGCGTAACGAGGCTTTAATTTCCAGTTCTTCTAGATACTTTTCGTATTTCCGGCCAAGCTTTGATGCTGCTTTTTTACAGCGCTCTTTTTGCACTTTAAACGTGATTAGATATCCCAACGTTCCGAAAAATAATGCAAGAATTACTCCCGCCACAATCCATCTGATAAGTATTTCATGCCCGAGTTCCAAAAATGCTGGAAATATTTCCCAAAAATATTCTTTATCAATGATCGGATGCATAATTTTTTCGAAAATCCCATAGTCCAGCGCCGCGGATCTACCGAGGACTAAGGATCCTAGATGATAGTAACCGTAATACAGCGGAACCATATCGAGCGGATTACTCACAAAGGTGAACGCGAAAGCGATTATGTAATTGAACCTACATACCGTTCGCAGGATGGCCAGAGTGATAAGATGTCCGCCCACCGGAACAAGGAAACCCGTGACTAATCCTAGTGAAACAGCTCTTGCATCGTACCAAGGCGGGCATTTTGAGTAAAGCAATGGCTCCACAAACAGTTTATGGAACCACACACGAGACTTTGACCACAGGCCGGGCTTTCGGAATTTACTTCTGCTGTCCGGATTATTTCCGGCTATATTCATTTCTTAACTCCTGCGAAAATTCCAACGGTAATCGGCCGTGCCATCTTGAGAAATACGTCTCCCCCATTTTCATCATTAACTTGCAGTTTGTTAGAACGAAGATTCGATAGTTCAGCCAAAGCTTCCGAGTGAATTTAACCGATTATAGGAGATTATTCGGATTGGGCCGGTTCGTCAATACGGCGCGGCGACATATCCATTGTATTGTCGGAACATAATTGCTGTGCTACTCTATATTACTTATGCCGTTTGCCGATTTTCTTTCGGTTAAAGGCTTCGATTTCATTTTAAAATCCCTCCGAACTTTTTTCGGTCAAAATGGGGGGATTTTTGAATTGATGTGATGTGACAGATTAACATTATTTCTGCGAAACCATAGGGACTACTCTTTTCGCGAATGACTGGCTGAAATCAGAGAAAGGGTGAAATATCGTGTCGGATGAAAATGGAGCCCGGATGTCTTTTCTGGAGCACCTTGAAGAGCTTCGGTCTAGATTAATACGCGCGGTTATCGCTATATTCGCCATCTTTCTTGTATGCCTGATTTTCGCGGAGCGCGTTTTCAATTTATTGGCCGCTCCTCTAACAAAACTTCTTCCGAAAGGTTCTTCTCTTATCTTCACAGGGCTTCCGGATCCATTTTTTATTTATTTGAAAGTCTCTTTTATCATGGGAATTTTCGTGTCCCTTCCTTACGTTCTGTATCAACTATGGCAATTTGTCAGCCCCGGCCTGTACGAGAAAGAACGAAAAATGGCCGTGCCTTTCATCTCATTGGCCACGCTATTATTTTATACAGGTGCTCTTTTCGCCTACTTCATAGTATTCCCCGCCGCTTTTAATTTTTTCCTGAGTTATACAACTGAGGAACTGAAGGCAATGATTTCGATTCGCGAGTACGTTTCACTTGTTATGGTACTAATGCTCGCATTCGGCGCAGTGTTCGAAACGCCTATGGTGATTGTTTTTCTAGGACTTCTTGGAATCGTTGATAGCGGGCAGCTCAAGAGAGGCCGCAGATATTTTGTGGTCATTGCATTTGTTATCGGGGCCATACTTACTCCGACACCGGATGTTATAAATCAGACTCTTATGGCAGTGCCCATGCTTCTGTTATATGAGGTGGGCATATGGATTCTTGCGTACCTGGAAAAGAAACGACGCCGTGAAGATGAAAGCGAGTCTACGGAAGAAGATATTTGAAGATGACCAGAGGTTTTGATTTCCATATTAGCCGTCAGCGGAAATTTCAAAAGGAGATATCATATTGAGTGTGCCTGGTATTTGGAATGCACCTGTTTACATAAATGCCGCGCCTCGAGGGGAAAAGCTTGCCAGGTTTTTCAGCCTGTTGTACGCCCTAGTTGTCCGTGATCTGACGAGTCGATACAGACGTTCCAGTCTGGGCATATGGTGGGCGTTCTTACAGCCTTTAGTTTTGATGCTGCTGTTCAATATGTTACGCGGATTTGTCGATATTCCCAGCGATGGATTGCCTTACGTGCTGTTCAGTTATTCTGCGTTGGTTCCCTGGACCTTTTTTACAAATTCAGTTTCTGCTTGTGGTCCCAGCATTTTGACCAACGGGGAAATTATAAAAAAAATAGCGCTTCCACGAGAGGTTTTTCCGTTGGCGGCGGTAACTGCTACTGCTTTTGATTTCTTAATGTCAGGAATTATTTTAGCCGGGATGATGGTATGGTTTAAGGTTACTGTGGGTCTGACTTTGCTTTGGCTGCCTGTCCTAACGTTGCTCATGATCGCAGTATCATTCGCAGTCGGTATTTTAATAGCCGCTCTAGGAACTTTCAGAAAGGACTTCATTTTCGCGACGCCTTTCCTGACTCAGGCCTGGCTCTTTGTTACCCCGGTAATTTATCCCTTGAGTTCAGTTCCCGAGAAGTGGCGGGTCGTCTACATGCTAAATCCCATGGTCGGAATTGTTGAGGGCTTCCGCAACGTTCTCCTAAAAGCGTCTTCACCCCCTGTAGAGGCTTTGGGGATGTCCGTAGTTGTTACAGCCGCTTTATTGGCATTGTCCTGGCCGGTATTCCGTTGGCTCTCCGGTTATTTTGCGGATGTATTATGAGGCGCCATGTCTGACGAAGTAATGATCAGAATAGAAGGGCTCTGGAAACGTTATGGACTGCCCCTTCCTAAAATCGTTCGGAGAGGCTGGAACCTGCTGACCAACAAGAATGAGTCCTCCGGAGATTCAGGAGATGGTCCCTGGGCGCTGAAGGACATAAATCTCGAAATCCGGAAGGGTGAAACCATCGGGATCGTTGGCCGGAACGGGGCGGGAAAGAGCACGTTACTGAAAGTTCTTGCCGGAGTGACTACCCCTAGCAGAGGCCTTGTCGAAATACGTGGCAGATTATTCCCCATGATCGAACTGAATGCCGGCTTAAATATGGAGCTTACGGGCCGGGAGAATGTCCGGCTCTTGGGAGCGGTAATGGGACTGTCGCGGCGAGAGATTGAGTCCAAGCTGCCGGACATAGAAGAATTCACGGAACTCGGTGATTGGTTTGATAGACCTGTGAGGATGTATTCCAGCGGGATGTTGGCACGCCTCGGATTTGGAGTTGCAGTAAATATCGAGAGTGAAATCATCTTGATTGATGAAACTTTTGCCGTAGGTGATCTGAAGTTTCAGAACAAAAGCCTTGCACGGGTGAAGGAATTGAGGGAGAGCGGAGCCACCGTGCTTCTGGTTAGTCATAGTCTCGAAACTCTCCAGTTCGTGGCCCGGCGGGGAATCTTGCTCGAAGAAGGACGGGTGGTCGCCACTGGATCTGCACTCGAATCAATAAATGCGTATGAGACTCTGGTATTCCGATCCGAGAAAGACAGGCTCGAACATAGGGCTCGAAGCCGGATAACCTCCGAGGAAGCCAACATTTACGGCGCCCGACTTTATGGCAGTGACGGACAAACTCTGAATGAACTCCATTACGGTGAGCCATTCGGCGTTGAGGTAGATCTGCGACTGAATCGGCGTCTCCAACGTCCCATGTTCACCGTCGGAATCATTAATGCTCAGGGGATACTCTGCAAATGGAATATTTCCCAGGAAGATGGTCTTGCTGAACCCGGTCCTCCCAACCGATATCTCGTGAGGGCATGGTACCCCGACAACCACTTGATGAACGGAGCTTACGAAATCCATTTCGCAGTCAGAGACGGAGCCTCCTTTGAAACATTGGAGCGCCTTGCTGGAATTTTGAGCTTCGCAGTAATTGGTTCGAACAGAGCCAGAGGTATTGTTGCGGGCGCCTGCAAATGGGAATTGCTGCCAATCGGCGAACAAAATTAAATACCGGATCCATATAGACCAAATTAAGCCGTTTTGAGAGCGTGAAGCAGAAGAGAACTATAATTAGGACAGAATAAGAATGTCGATACAAACGCCGGATTCTATCTCCAGTCCCGCGGTACAACGTATTAATATAGATGGTCGCGAATACGACGTTGAGATCTATCGCCGCGTGATTCAGGAGGGAGATGCCCCGCGCATTGTGGTGGTTTCATATCAGCAAAATCTTACGGCAGCTGAGTTGCTTCGGACATGTATCCGGTCGATTAAAACCTTTACCCCCGAAAAGCATGAATTATGGATTGTGGACAACAACTCTCCGAGAGAAAACCTCAATTGGCTGATGGACTGGCATGACATTAATTTGGTGCTCAACAGAACGGAGCCGTTACCGATGGAAGGAAGAGGGGATCGCAACCGCAGTCTTGCGGAACCTTCGCAATGCAATTGGGGGAGCTATGCCAATGCCGTGGGATTGGAAATTGCAGTGCGCCTGATGGATCAGGATGTAGCCTTTTTGATGTCATTGCATATGGATGCTTTACCTTGCCGATCTGGTTGGCTGTCTTTTCTTAAATCCAAAGTCACTGGAAAAATCGGCGCGGCCGGTGTTCGGTTAGACAGGTCCCGGGTAACGGAAGGTGTATTGCACGTGCTTGGATATATGGTTGATTTTCAATTGTTCAAGAAGCTCAACCTTGATTTTTTTCCGAAACTCCCCGGTCTGGACGTAGGTGATCAAGTAACAATTAAATTGCGTGAGGCTGGATACCAGGTATTTGCGTGTGCCAACACAATCTGGCAGCACGACCTGGCCACGCGGATACCATTATCGTCCCCATTCAGAGAGCTTCATGTAGATCGCGCGTTCGATGATGAAGGTAATCTTATTTTTCTGCACCTTGGTCGTGGAGTCAGGAGATCGTCGGGTCTGCACAGCAAGGGAATAAGTACGCAAGAGTGGATTGATGTTGTACAAAAAGAATTGGATCGGGCATGTGGTTGGCGCTCTAGCCCTGGAACGATCCGCTGTGGCAAGAATTGAACCCTCAAACTGACAATAAAAAGCTGCTGCAAGACATGGGGTCGTCTATTCGGCGTTACTTGATAGATGAATTTCATTTCCATCATGTTCCGACCATATCGGCCGGCTCGCTGGTGCTGGACATCGGCGGGAATCGTGTGGGCAAGCGAGGGCTTTTCGATATAGAACAATATAATTTTGAAGTAATTTACGCGAATCTTTCGCGGGCAAAAAAACCGGATGTGCAGTCCAATGCTTCTTGTTTGCCTTTTCGTGAAGCTGCTTTTGACGCGGTAATATGCTCGGAATTGCTCGAACACGTGCCATATCCGCCTGATGTGCTGCGCGAAATTTTTAGAGTCCTGCGGAAAAGTGGAATGCTACTAATCTGTGTTCCGTTTCTGATTCGAATCCACGGAGACCCTTATGATTACGGGCGCTACACAGACTATTATTGGTCTGAGACACTTAGGGAGGCAGGGTTCAGTGGATTACTAATTGAAAAGCAGGGTAGTTTTTGGTGCGTGCTCGTAGATATGTTGCGCGAAATAATTCTTCGGAAGACCAGCGGCGGTGGACTGCTGTCAAAATCATGGCCCAAAAGACTCTTGGAGAGAATAGTCTCTTTGGCTAAAGCCAAAGCGATCGCATGGGATGATAGTTCGCACGATCCAAACAAAAACCAATACAGCGGATTTACGACCGGATTCGGTATTAAGGCAATAAAAGAATGAATAAACCAAGAGTCCATTTAACCGGTGGCGACGGCATCGGTTGGGCCGTGGATGAAGATCTGAGACTCACCCGTCTAGCAATTGAAAAGTTCGTGGACCTGGTGGATCTGCAGTCATGTGAAATCGTCCACTCTGCCTGGTGGTATGCCCTGCTGGAGCTGCCGTTTGAACAGTTGCTAGGCAAACGTATAATTTGCCACGTGCCGGGAGAACCCTTTCGGTACTTCTCCATACCGGAACATCGCAGAGCAATGCAAATTGTGGGACGATGGATTACCCCAACTTCTCGTGCGCATTACCAAATGCAGAGTATTGGAGTTGAGAGTTGCCTCGGACGTTATCTCGTAGACACATATACCTTTCAACCGTTATCTCCGGATAATGCTGGTTTGGTCGAGTTGATAGAAAAATGGAAAATACCCACGGATACTTATCTGATAGGAAGTTTCCAGCGCGATACGGAAGGTTCCGATCTTAGCCGGCCAAAACTGATGAAGGGTCCTGACGTGCTTCTGGAAATCCTCTTGGGCATTCAACGGCTCGGGTTGAAGTTTCATCTGGTATTGGCAGGTCCGCGGCGCCACTGGTTGATAAATAAGGCGCGTGAAAACAGGATACCTTTCACCTACCTCGGAGAATTTGTTGTAGATGACGATATTGATCGAAATGCCTTACCTAGAGATATCCTCAATTTGCTCTACAACATAATTGATCTATATATCGTGGCAAGCCGATCTGAAGGTGGGCCTCACGCAATCCTTGAGGCCGCGGCGTCCAAATGTAAAATTATTAGTTCTTCTGTGGGATTAGCGGAAGATTTTCTCGATCCGAAATGCATTTTCAAAACTCCCCCGGATGCAGTGGAGTTGATTAAAGAAGACATCCAGGGAGACTCCCTGGCTGCAACCATAGATCCACATTATGAGCGGATCCTCAGCAAGCATCGACCTGAATGTGTCACCAATTTGTTCATGGATATCTATAAAACCATTGATTCTGTCCCACATCTGCATTCGATCCGGGTTGAATCCCGGTCGAAACTCGTAGATACAGAATCCGCCAATTCAAACCAAGCAATCAAATTAAGACCCGATATTCTCACAGTGGGTCTATGGCATACGTTTTTTGAGCCACCTTATGGTGGAGGTAATCAATTCATGCTCGCTTTGCGCAAAGGTTTGCTGAAGCGAGGAATCAATGTCCGGGAAAACGAGCTGAGTGAAAATATTGACGCGTTTATCCTTAACTCTATTCACTTCGATGTTGAGAGATTTCTGGAATTCAGCCAAAAACACAAATTGAATGTGATACATCGCATAGACGGGCCTATTTACCTGATTCGGGGATACGACCGTGAAAAGGATGAACTCTGCTATCAACTAAACGCTCAGTTTGCCTCCGCCACCGTATTGCAATCGGCCTGGTGTTATCAGCACATCATCAAAATGGGCTATCAGCCGCTAACGCCTGCGGTGATACATAATGCGGTCGATTCCGAAATTTTCCACCCAATCGGCCGGGCGCCTTTTGATTCAAGTCGAAAAATTCGTCTGATTTCATCCAGCTGGTCGAATAATCCAAGAAAAGGTGGTCCGATCTATAAATGGATCGAAGAACATCTGGATTGGGATCGGTACGAATACACGTTTGTGGGAAATGTGTCCGAGGAATTCACTCGCGCTAAACATATCCCACCGGTTTCTTCGGAAGAGTTGGCCGAAATTTTGCGACAACACGATATCTATATTACTGCAAGCCAAAATGACCCTTGTTCTAACG
Source organism: Desulfomonilaceae bacterium (assembly GCA_052144015.1). Taxonomy (GTDB): domain Bacteria; phylum Desulfobacterota; class Desulfomonilia; order Desulfomonilales; family Desulfomonilaceae; genus DATJPW01. Next base: position 7,027 of record JBKQRG010000433.1, on the reverse strand, counting down.
CCCTCATAGAAGCCATGGCGTGCGGACTGCCTGCTTTATATTTAAATGACGGCGGGCATCCGGAACTGGTCGGATACGGGGGGCTTCCCTTTGAGAGCGAGTCCGAGATTCTCCCGCAATTAGGCAGGCTCTCGAATAATTATCACATGTACCAAAACCTAATAGCTGTTTCTAATATAGATGAGGTAGCGGATAAATATCTTGCTCTCATCCAAGAAGTCGTCCAATGAGCATTCATCTGGTTTTATTTTTTACGAAGGGGGTTTCTCTAAAAACGTGGAACATGATTGGCAATCTCGATCGAGAGATAGCCTTGTACCACTTCCTTATGGATCATGGCGTTAAGATCAGTTTTGTTACATACGGCAACTCCACCGATCTCAACTATGCTGAGCGGCTGGGCAGAATTGGCATATTATGCAATGAAACCGATCTGCCGCTCGAACAATTCGAGAGACGTCTTTTTTCTCTGCACGGTAGTGCGATCAAAACCGCAGACGTTATCAAAACAAATCAGACTTACGGGGGCGAGCTGGCGCTCTGGAGCGCACGGCTCTTAAGTAAGCCTTTGATTGCACGGTGCGGGTATATGTGGTCATTCAATGCGGCAGCCGAGAATGGAGACAACTCATCAGCCGCAGCTGAAGCTCGCCGGGTGGAGGCCAAAGTCTTTGGCGCCGCTGACAGGGTTGTGGTTACCACAAATGAAATGCAAATGAATATACTGAAACGTTTTCCACAAATTGCCGATCGAGTGCTGGTTATTCCGAACTATGTAGATACGGAGGTCTTCAGGCCAAATAATGGGGTTAAACGAGAGAGGACACTGCTGTTTGTAGGTCGAATAGCTCCGGAAAAAAACCTGCAAGCGCTGCTCGAAGCAGTGCGATCATTGCCGGTAAACTTGACCATAGTAGGGGAAGGCAAACTTCGTCCTAAATTGCAAAAAGAATTTGCAGATTTGCGTGACCGCGTAACCTGGGAAGGTAATATTCCTAATTCTCAACTTCCTGAGTACATTAATAAATCAGGCATTTTCATACTGCCTTCTTTTTATGAGGGCCATCCCAAAGTACTTCTGGAAGCTATGGCTTGCGGTGCTCCGGTGCTGGGAGCTGATTCACCAGGGATTAGAGAGCTGATCCGACACGGTAACACTGGTTATTTGTGTGGCACGGATTCAGAAGATATTCGCCTTGCACTGAATCAGTTGTTGGCGCGCCCGAAGCTCCTCAAGGAACTAGGAAGCAATGCGCGGCAATATGTGGTGGAAAACTATTCATTGACAAAGATCGGAAAAATGGAATTGAAAATGCTACAAGAGGTCGCCAGCAGGCGATAATGCCACGGAATTATTTTTTTCAATTAGTTTCCCGCGTTATAAAGGCGCTACTGGCACGGCTGCCCGATGAGGGACTTCAAAATTTGCTGGCGGCCGCGGCTTCGACCAGGGCGCTCAAGTTGTCTCCTGCTAAGGGTTTAAAATTTCTGTTCGGGCTCGACGCGGCGCTTTACCCCCTACAAGGCCGTCTCGCTGTGGAATACGACGGGGGAGTCCATACCAAACATCGGCATACCGGTTACCACGATTTCTTTGTCCGAAGAGTAAGGAAGGGTGAACGGGTATTGGATATCGGCTGCGGCAACGGAGCACTATCCTTTGATCTTGCCGAAAAATCGGGAGCTAATGTTTCGGGAATAGATTTGGATCCTGAAAATATTAAAATTGCCCGGGAAAACTACTCTCACTCAAAAATTGTTTACCAGCAAGGCGATGTGCTCACCACATCACTGGACGGAGCTTTTGATACGATCATTTTGTCCAATGTGCTGGAGCATCTCCCAAACAGATTGCAGTTTCTCCGGGAAACGGTCGAGAGGATCCGACCTTCACGCATCCTATTGAGAGTGCCTGTTTTCGAACGAGACTGGCGAGTGCCGCTTAAACAAGAACTCGGGATAGATTATCGGCTTGATGAAACTCATTTGACCGAATACACCCTCGAAAGCTTTGCCGCCGAAATGACCGCAGCGGCGCTTATTGTTGTCCACCAGGAGGTGCGCTGGGGGGAAATCTGGGCCGAAGCAGTGCCGGAGATTTCGGCCAATTGTGATGATTCAAAAAAGGTTGAGAAGAGGCATGAAGCAGGATGCTGAACCCCACAGTAACCGTCTTAATGTCTGTTTTCAACGAGCAGACCTGCTTGCGGGCGGCTATCGAAAGCATTCTGAACCAAACCTTCAGCGATTTCGAATTTTGGATTATCGATGACGGATCCAAAGAGCCGATTGAGGATCTTATCGCCGACTACAAAGACAGCCGAATCAGGAGTTTTCGTCAGAAAAACATGGGTTTGGCACGTTCTCTTAATAAAGGTTTGCGCTTGGCAGGCGGAAATTACATCGCCCGAATGGATGCTGATGATGTTTGTAGATCCGATAGATTAGAGCTGCAAATCAGACAGATGGCAGTACATCCACAATTAGACTTATTAGGATCTTTTTTCGACATCGTTGATGAAAACGGAAAATTGATAGAGACGAAAGAACTTATAAGGGACCCAATTTACCGGCTCTGGCGATTGCAATTCCACAATAATTACGGGCACGGAACGGTGATATTGAACAAACAGTCGGTAATTGACGCTGGAATGTACGACGAGACCTTACTTTATGCCCAGGACTACGATCTGTGGTCGCGTATCTCCCGAAAAGACAATACGGGAATAATTCCTGAAGTACTTTATCATTACCGGCTCGTCCAACAAAGCGGGCAAGCGTCGGTTCGGAATTATGATGCGCAATTAGCGGCTGCCATCAATATCAGCAATAGAAATTTGCAGGCTTGTAATCCGAGTCTCTCCGAAGCGGAGTGCGTAGAAATTCGGGCGCTTTACTGGAAGTTTCAAATCGAAGACGTTACAGTTGACGGTCTTAAGGCACTTCCTGCTACGCTTGACGGCTTCTGCCGGCGATTTAATATTTCTGTCGCAGATAGGAGAACATTAATGCAAAGAGTGTCAAAAGACGCGGTTATTGAAGCAAAGGCATCGAGTTTCATTCCGGCGCATAGTAGAGCGGAGATCATCGAGGAATTGAATCGCTTTGCCTATATCAGGTAATTCCTGGTACTTACTGACGAGATCCATTGTTTGTGCTCCCCTGTAGGACCCTTGCCCTAGTCCTAAAGACTGACTATTGAAATCTTTGCTGACGATAATCGGGGATTCGCGCTGTGCCGATGGCAGGAACAGAGTGAAAGGCGGATCCAAGGTGACCAACATTTCGATTGAATTTAAACCGATTAAGTACTATTATTATAGATTAAGCATACGGCCATTCGAATTTTTTCGGACATTGCGATGTCGTTCGACACATGATAATTAATTAGGTTTTCCAAACCGATACGACGTTATGGCTCAAGGACAGTTCGGAGACCGGCGCATGATCACGATTTCCCGGTTAATGACATGGGGGGATCACGCCGTCAATCTGACTGGAATCTATAGATCAAATGAAACTTTTTCACGGTTGCGGGATTATGAAAAAAATCGCCGTGGCCGTTTGTCAGGAGGAACGACCTATGTTCGTTCAGAAACTGAGACACAAAGTCGGTTCTTTCCTCAAAAGCTTATCTTTCAGTAACAGGGATCAAGAAATTAAATCCCTGAGGAGAGAGATTGAACTATTAAAAGAAAGCTTGAATGGAGGCCATCAAAATAGCATCGATGCTCTGAGACACGAAATCGAAATACTTCGGTCGGATCTGGATAATTCCGGAGATACTGATAAAGCAATACTCAAGCAAGAAATGGGAATCCTTAGAAATGAATTGCTTGAGAATGTTGCCGCGATACACAGAATTGAAATCCTCACCTTAGCCCAGCGAATCGAACTGTTGAACGATTTTGGAAAGGCGCTTCCGCCCACTCGCGCGGGGAAAACGAGAGATTCTTCCAAGCCTAAAGGTTTCAGTTTCGGAATAATTACTAATGGTAAAAGAAATGAAAAACTGGCCAGGTTAGTCGAAACGATTCACCTGCAGAATATAAATCCTGAGAACTATGAAATCCTGATTGCAGGCAGCGTGGATGAGATTCCTTCAAACTTGGGCATCCGAAAATTCCACATGGAAAAGGCAGCATCTGAAGGTAGATTGGGGGCTATGCGCAACGTTATCTCAACAGAGGCGAGTTTCAACAAATTTGTCTGTTTGGATGACGATTTTCTGCTTCATCCAAAGTGGGCCGACGCCGTCAGCGAAATCAAAGGGGACTTCGACGTCGCAACCGGCATAATAGTTAACCCCGATCTGAGTAGGTACTGTGACTGGGTGAACTTCACCGAAAATGCCACTTTCCTTAGGTCATATCACGAAATGTTCGACAAATGCCAATATGTGACTGGAGGATATGGGATCTATAAAGATGTCATATTTGGCGAACATTCTTGGAACGAGGATCTCGGTTTTTATCAAGGAGAAGATGTTTCTTTTTCGAAAAGGCTATTCGATGCTGGGTACCAGTTGAAATTCATTCCAAAAGCGATTGTCATGCACGACGACGAACGTTATAGGCAAAAGGGCTATGGAGTTGTCCGCCTCTCCTCTGAAGCTCAAGACCTGGATCGTTCGGCGCTTTGCCTAAGAATCGAAACATTATGTCCTAGAACTATTTCCTGAGACTAATAATAGTCCCGATCCGGAAATACCACTCATCATGTATCGGCACGATCAAATCGGATGGTTGATGATCATTGTTGTAGGAGCGGCTGCAATTTTAACGGGCGTGCTCTGGACTTTATATGGGGAAACAGTAAATGCGGTAACTTGTATAATATTGCTTGCATTAATCCCCTTTTTCTACCGACTGCAAGTGATTGCAGATGAAGCAGAGCTCAAGATTAAATTCGGTATAGGATTAATTAAGACCAGTTTTAGATGGCAAGATATCGAAGCGTGCAGACCTGTCCGGAATAAGTGGTATTTTGGATGGGGAGTCCGAAAAATTGATAGAGGATGGATGTATAATATCAGCGGTCTAGATGCGGTTGAAATTTCTATGAACAATGGCAGAGCCTACAGAATAGGTACTGACGAGCCGGATAGGCTTTGCAATGCAATTCAAATGCATTTGAACAAGTAATAATCCCTCGTAACACCTTTTCCGATACAATCCTATAATCAATCAATTTCGAATGCTATACTGGACATTGTTCATTGATTAAGAACGGCTCAAGCCAGTCTTATGAGGCTTGAGCTTAGACCAGTGCCGGACAAGAGGAAACAGGGGTATCTGATGACTCTATTAATACTTATAGTTGCTCTGACACTTCTCATTTCCTTTACCTGTTCGTTATCTGAAGCGACGCTTTACTCGAGCCGAATGAGCGCCCTGGAAGTGGCCAAGATGGCGGGTAGGCACGCTGGTTTGGCTGAGCGGCTCATCGAAATGAAAAGGAATATTGCGGTTCCAATTTCCGCAATTGTCATACTCGATACGGTGACGGACACAGCCGGAGCTACTGTGGCAGGGATGTACGTTGCTGAAGCACTCGGGTACTGGTGGGCTCCGTTATTCACGGTTTTATTCACGGTAAGTGTTCTCTTGTTTGGTGAGATCGCGCCTAAAACCCTTGGAGTGGTTTACTGGCGCAGGTTTTGGCCCATAATTGTCTGGCCCGTCACGGTAATAAAATACCTCTTGTACCCGGTGATAATTCTGACGCAAGCTTTTGCCGGTCTGATCACTCGCGGAAAAAAAACTCCGCAGATAACAGAAGAAGAAATTTTGGCAGTTGTCCGATTGGGAGCCACGGAAGGACAAATTTCTCACGATGAAAGCCGCCTGGTTCACAACATTATTTCCCTTGAGAACCGGCAGGTTCAAGAGATTATGACGCCCCGCACTGTAGTGTTTTCACTTGCAGCCGAAATGACAGTAAAGGAGGCTTTGAAGGCGGTAGATCAAAAGGGGTTTACGAGAATTCCTATTTACGAGAAGGATCCTGAAAACATCATTGGGTACATCACAATTCATGATCTTTTCTCAGTGAAAACTCTGAGGAACCCGCAAATACAGCTGAAGTCTCTGGTGAACCCGATCTCATTTGTCCCTGAAACAAGCGATTCACTGGCTTTGCTCACCTCGTTTCTCAAACACAGGAGGCATATAGCCATAGTTGTGGACGAATACGGCGGCGTAGCGGGGGTTGTAACTCTAGAAGATCTCATCGAAACACTGTTGGGGAAAGAAATTGTGGATGAAACCGATACAGTGGTGGACCTACAACAACGAGCACGTGAGATTAAGCCTCAACGGCCGTCAATTTGATGAGATGCGTTGGTGTTGCTCGGATTAACCGCAAAAAATTGTGGAAAGCAAGCCGGAAATTATTGAAAGGGATGGCTTTCCAGCGGAATACGGGATTTCATCCGTGGCATGACCTTCAACTTTCCTGCTAGCGTAAATCCATGTGGGTATTTGTTTAATCCTGCAATTTTGAACCTTCTGGGCTGATTTTGCATCTCAATATATCAAGCTTAACAAAATGAGGTGGAATCATGGAGCATCAAGATATATCAAGTAGGCAAAGAGCAGGCGAGTCAATGCGGAATTTCCTGGATGAGCATGATATACGGCGACGTCAGCATGAGCCGAGCCCGGTTCAAGGCAAAGAGCCGACTAACGACGAACGTTTCTTTGAATTCGTTTTATCTCACAAGGAAGGCGTTAAGGGTGTTGTTTGCGATTCACAGGAGTTCAAAGATTCTCCTGTTTGCAGTGGAGGACACTCAAGCATGCCGTAAACCGCAAATTATCATGGGGAGAAGCAATAGTTTCAGGTATCCTTCTCTCATTGTTAGACAATATAGCTATGAGATAGCGGCTCGGGTACATATGCGCTAACTTAAACGTTCTGGTCCGCTCGTCCCACTGGGACGAGATGATAGTAGCCCGGCGATTTATCGCCGGGAAAGCGTGAAATTCAAAATTCGAGTCCCATTAGGGACGACTGATCTATTAAC
>JBKQRG010000432.1:0-34370 GCA_052144015.1 Desulfomonilaceae bacterium | reverse complement strand
CTGACGGAGGCTGTACGCAACGCAACCGCTGTACCTCAGCAAGGAAACGATGATTTCCTTGCCCAGGGGAAGTATTTTCCTTGACAGAGGACCTCTTAATGGGTGACCCCTTCTCACATTGACCCCTTCTCACACCTTCTCATGACTCCTTCTCACAAATGCGCCGACGGATGCAAACGTTGCTGAAGAAGCCTATTTTATCGGCTTATTGAGCATACCTCTTGCGACCGCTCCCGGTCAAACACGATCTTGCGCTTGTCCGCTTAACCCCGGAATAATCCCCAAAAATTCGATGAGGGGGTGCGTCAGGTCATTTGCTTTAAGTATTTCAAATTTCATCTTGAAGCTCACCGGGGCCTCCTCACAACCAAGGGGACATGGTCGCCGCGACGAGGAGTTGGTTTCCGGTCTGAAGAACTTTTTTCTTGCCGGTGCATCTAAACAAACAATGATGGAATGGGTCAAATTGGTGAAGGTTTTAGGCTGAGTGAGATTCGCCCGATCCATTAGTTCGGAACAGGGGGGAAATTGCTGCGACTTCATGTAACGCAAGAGAATCACCACCCGTACACTTACGTTTTAGGCCCTGTGGCCTCAGTGCGAGCGCTAACATGGCTGCAACTGCCGAGCAGGCAAACGCCTCTACATCTTCTAACCAAAGAAAGGGGGGAGCATCATCTATCACAGCATCGAACTATTCTTGAAGGCGCGGCTCTCGCAGGCCCAGCCACTTCTCATCTACCCGTCCTTGACAACCCAATCTTCCGCACCGTTGACCCAAAAACAAACGCTTATCTTAAGGGGGGAGAAAAAATGTCGAACCATTTTACCGGACTCAGTCTCGGTCCACCTCTCGGAGACCAAAGACTCGACCTCTGTGACCTTTACGCGTTCCAGTCGCCCACTGACCCGTCGAGGACTGTGATCATCCTCAATGCAAATCCGACTGCCGACGCGCTCCATCCTGATGCCATCTACCGCCTCAACATTGACAACGACGGAGACTGCCTGACGGACATAGCGATCAGTTATGTGTTCTCGCCACCGCAAAACGGCAGGCAGACCGTGAACGTCTTCGTGGCCAAAGGCGCGGAATCCCGCTCGGTCGAACCTGTTGGGCCGAAGATCATCGCCGATGCCGAGGTCTCCTTCGGTGCCAACCCCAACATCGTCACGTCCGGTGCCTACAAGTTCTTCGCCGGTACTCGCAGTGACGCTTTCTTTTTCGACTACGACGGAATCAAGAATCTGTTCGATACCTCGGGCGGCAGAAATTTCACCGCACCCCACCTGGGCGGCAAGTCTCCGTGGACCGGCGTGGATTCAAATACGGAAGCTAATGTGTTCTCGACAGTGATCGAGTTGCCGACAAGCGAGCTTGGAGCGAACCCGGAGATCCGAATCTGGGGGCGGTGCAGCGTGCGCAAGGACGGCAAGCTGCTTCATGTCGATCGAGCCGGCCACCCGAGCGTCGGCAGCTTCTTCAATACCGACGACACCAAATTGGAATACAACGCCAGCGAGCCGGTCAACGATCGCAAGCGTTGGACGGATCAGTTTGTTCACTTGATGGGGCATACGGGCAATTACACCCGCGAAGAAGCAATCGCGGCGATTGATGCTGATCGCATTCTGCCCGACATGCTGTGCTTCGATCCTTCGAAGCCCGCGAAGTATCCAAACGGCCGCGTTTTTACTGACGACGTCATCGATCATCGCCTCGCCTTCCTCTCCAAAGGCGATATTCCCCCCACCGGCCTCAAGCCGCACACCGACATTCTCAAGGAGTTCCCGTACATTGGCACGCCGCATCAGAAGAAGAGCTAACGGCGCGCGACGGATCCAGTATTTTGGAGTGCGAAATCCTCGCCGATAGGGGTTGGCGTCGAGCTAGCCCTCGTTGGCGAGGATGCGATCTGGCGCCCGCTGATGATGCTTACTGACTATGTCGTCGAGGACAATCCGATTGCAAGCGGGACCAGACCTACCCATAACGTTTATTTGCGCAGTGCAGTTGTTACGGTGAATTGGTTTCACAAACGAACAGGAGGAAAAGAAATGTCCACGAATAACGCCGTCTTGGTTGCAGGGGTCCACGGAGTGAGTGGCCGCGCCGCCGCCGAACATTGGGCCTCTCTCCCCGGCACGCGGGTCTACGGATTGTCGCGCCGCTCCGCGCCTATGCCGACGGGCGTGGAAGGCATCAGCGCGGACTTGCTCGACCAGGACGACCTACAACGAAAGCTCGGAAAGATCGGTGGGATTACCCACATCGTGTTCGGCGCTTATGTCGAAAAGCCGAACCTGGCTGAACGAAGCCAGACCAATGTGGCCATGCTGAAGAACCTGCTCGATGTCGGCGAAGAAACGTCGCCCTCGCTGCAACACGTCACGTTCTACCAAGGCGGGAGTGTCTATGGCGCGAATCTAGGCCCTTTTAAGACGCCGGCCCGCGAAGACGACCTGCGGCTCGTGCCACCCAACTTCTATTACGACCAAGAGGACTTTCTCCGTGAGCGACAGCGGGGGAAGTCTTGGAATTGGACCGCGCTGCGCCCGGAAGCGACAACCGGCTTTGGACTCGGCAACCCGATGAATCTTGGGATGTCGATTGCTGTCTATGCCGCTATCTCAAAGGAACTCGGCCTCCCGCTGAGGTTTCCAGGCACGGAGAAGACCTATGCGGTTTTATATCAAATCACCTCGGCAGAAATACTAGCCAAGGCGACCACATGGGCCGGGCAGTCCGAGGCGGCCAAAAACGAAACTTTCAATATCACCAACGGCGACTATTTCCGTTGGAAATACCTCTGGCCGCGCATCGCCGCGATGTTCGACATGCCGCCGGCCGATCCCATCCCGACGCCTCTTACCGTGTACATGGCCGACAAGAAGCCTGTCTGGGAGGCTATTGTCCGGAAGAATGGCTTGCAGCCACTACCCTACGAGCAGGTTGCGTCGTGGCCATTCGCCGACGCCATTCTCCGTCTCATGGAGTTTGATAACATCACGAGCACCGTCAAGGCGCGCCGGGCTGGTTTTCACGACTGCATTGATACTGAGGAGATGTTCGAAAGTTTCTTCGCCAACCTCCGTAAAGACCGAGTTATTCCATGAACCGCAAAACAAAAAGGTGAATCGGCCGACAATGCGCAATGACTTCTCGCGTGTGTGAGGCGCGGTTACCGAAGAAAGGACTACAGCAGAAAAATTAGAAGGAACCGAGGTCACGGTAGGTGTCGATTCTCCCCTAAATGCGGTACGCGCTGCGATTGTGGATGAATATCGGAGAGAAAAGGAGTCTAATCAATGAAAGAATATGCATGGACGCTCACTGATGGTGGAGGAAATTTGGTTGGCCAGGACAGATTTCGGCTATGAACGAACCCCGCGCTTTCAGGGAAGCTTTCAAGCAACTTGATTCTGATCAGCAAAAGGGGGTTGAAGAACAAGAACTACAGCTCAGCATACAATTATGGAAGCTGAGTTAGATCCTCTCTAACTTTTTGAAAAATGCCCCCCAAAAACTGGTCCAGGTTCTAAGTTAGGATGCAGTAAGGCATGAATTTGAGAGTGAAGTCACTGACCTGCCCCCAGTTTACCTACCACTTGTTAAGTTAGAGGTTCAGTACGTTTTCCTCTTGGGAGAGGACCTCCCCGTTTAGCGCAAGTTTTACTCAATATTAACTTACAGCCTGGATCAGTTTTTGAGGGGCAGGCGACCTGTGCGGCTCAAATCTTCAGGTGGTCTCAAGCTCGGACGCTCTCTCGATGACTACGATAAGCGAGTGCTCCCCCCCACTAAAAGTTACGGCCTCAACCCTGCCATGGCAGCCAGCAGTTAGGATCTCACCCGATTCGTAGTCCACCCCCACGATGGTCTCTGGTGACACCTCATCACCAATCCTGAGGTCACACCGGGTCGCTGCAATCTTGAACCGGACGTGCCGAGGAACTGATGAGTTCCGATGTTTCATGGGTGCTTCTCCCCCCTCACGTAAATGTATCCGCCGACCAGCGCCGTGAAGGGAGCGACCGTAATCAGCCCAAAACTGCCGACAACGGTTTTTAAAACTTCTGCCGAGATGTAATTAAGATTAGCGACTTGCACCGGCGGTATTCCCTTTGAAAGTAAAACCATCAGCAAAGCCATATACTCGGACATGTATGCCATCAGGAGGGTGGTCACCATAGTCGTCGCCATTGGCCGTCCCACACGTATGCCGGATTTTATCAATTCTCTCATTGGCAGATCGGGCCTCTTTTGTGAAATTTCGTTCATGGCAGCGGAAACATCCACCGACAGGTCAATGACTGCGCCCGAGGCCCCAAGAAAAATGGCGGCAATAAAAAGCCGCTCAAGATTAAGGTTTTCAAAACCTGAATAGAGCAAGGTTTCAGAATAAGCCTGAATTGCTCCGTGCAGGCGAAAAGGAGGGAACAGGAATAATGCCAGGGCAGCGGTGAGAAGTATGCCTAGAAAAGCCCCGGCCCAGGCAACCAATGCTGTCCTGCTCGCCCCGGCTATGGAGACTAAGGTAACCCCGGCAATGATGGTGACCGCCAAAAAAGCGGTCCAGATCGGATCATAGCCCGCCAAAATCCCGGGAAGCAAAACTTTCCACATCATCACAATGGTAAAGAAAAAAGCCAGCAGTGCCTTCGCACCGCTCCAACCGGTAAAGCCGATCAAGGCAGCGGCAAACAGCAGGATCAGCAGCAACTCAACATGCAACCGATAGTGATCATATGCGGTTGCAGTCCTTATTTCGCCATTCAAAGTCGTCACGATAAGATAGGCGGTGTCTCCGGACCGGAATATCTTGTCGCTTTCCATCTTTCCGATGAGGACATTGCTTGCTGTGACTTCCTGACCAGCAAACGGACCCTCTAGAAGCTTAACTTGAAGCTTTTGACTGCCTGCTTTGACGATACCGAATTGTTTGACGAGCGAGTCGTCCACCGCAAGAACCTGCCCTCTGTAGCGCTCTTCCGCCTTCGCATAAGGGCTGGTGTAGAGGTCCGGCATACGCAGCAGCGCGCATGTAACGAAAATAATTATGAGAACAAAAACCGTGTCCCGGTTCCAGATCTTTATTCGTGCAAACATCAACCTCCCATCGCTTTACTTTTTCAGACCGGTTATTTTCATCATTTTCGTATAAATCTCAGTCTGGTCGTAATAGCCGTTGAACATTTCGGCTCCGACACCAAGGGCCGAGGTCTGCACCGGGACCCCTGTGTGTGAGTAGGAGGTCCAGCCTATGCCTGCCTTATTGTTAAGGATGGTGGTCAGTTTGACGGAAAGCGGCTCATAGCCCCCATAAAGGAGGTACGTGTAATCGTCCTGAGCCCGTTCTTTCTTGCCAAGCATGCTTTGTCTGAAAGCATCCTGGAGCACATTCAGCTCGAGGTCGGTTAGAGCCATCCCATACTTGAGTTTCTGTTCGGCTTCCTTTGCCGTCTTTTTAGCGTCTTCGGACGCGTCGCCCGCTTTTCCATCCAAGACAGTTTTTTCCAAGGACGCCTTTTCTGCAGCAGGCAATGCAAAAAGGCCGAAGGCCTCCTTGATGAGCGGCAATAAATCTTCAAACTTGGCGTCCGTCACCGTGTGGGTTTTCTTGTATGCTTCCAGTTTCTTGTCGAATTCAATGTAGCTCATCTTCTGGTGCTGTATTTTGTCCACAAAGGATGAGTATTGCGTACCGGCAAAACCTATGGTCATTCCGCCGGTCTCGTGGTCTCCCGTAACTATAATCAGGGTCTCTTTCGGGTGTTTTTCATAGAATTTAATGGCTCTGCCCACGGCCTCATCGAGGGCGAGGGTATCATGAATGGAAGCTGCGGCATCGTTGGCATGACAGGCCCAGTCTATTTTACCGCCTTCCGCCATCAGGAAAAATCCGTTCGGATTATCGAGTAGCTCTATCCCCTTGTCGACGTATTCGCCAAGGGTTACATGGTCCTTGCTGCTGCCCTGATCAAGGGTATAGTACATAGCGGAGTCCTTATCGACAGCGGCGCTAAGGGCGATCACTTTGTTCGCTCCCGGTTTGAGCGTATCAAAGTCGGCACGTCCTACAACGACGTTGTACCCGTTCTTTTTGGCCGTTTCGATAGCATCGGGTTTGCTTGGGTCTTTTTTATCGGCTGGTTCTAGCAACTGACCTCCGGCAAAATAATCCAAGCCGGAGTTTGCAAGCTGGAGCGAAATCTCATACATTTGCTGGCGGCTCCTGACATGGGCGAAGAACGCTGCAGGCGTCGCGTGGTCCAGGGATACAGTAGAAAGAATTCCAACCTTCCAGTTGTTCTTCTTGGCTGTTTCAGATATATTCTCATAGCTTACCTTTGCCTCTGCATCCATTCCGATAACCCCGGACCTGGTCTTGTAGCCACATGAGATTGCGGTGGCTGTCGAAGCGGAATCGGGAATTACACTCGTGAGGTCATAGGTGGTGTTCACGGCCTGGGCCGGCAAAGTATTCATGATCAGTTTGGCGCCTTCAGGACGGCTCAGACCTTTTTCTTTAGCCAGATAGATTTCCGCTGAATTACGCTGGGCAATTGCCATTCCATCTCCAATGAAGAGGAAGACATATTTAGCTTTCTTTCCCGCTTGATCGGCTGAGGCAATTGTGTTCCCGCTTATGGTGAATACGACGGCGAATACAGCAAAGAGCAGTATCCATTTCTTGCAGGACATCATTTCTTCCCTCCATCTGTTACGGAATGCTTTTGCCTCAGAACATCAAAAAATTATTAAGGAATAGTTAAGGAAGGATGAATTTTTGATGCGTAGCGAGTGAACCTCCTGTTGCTTTGCTTGCGGAACGGCGATTAAGGCAACCAGTCCATTATTCCCCCAATATTGGGCAGTGCTTATATTGATCTTTAAGGGGCGTGCTCGATGCGCCGACGTCTACGTGTTTCGAAAATGATCTTCGGTCTTGTCTGTGGCTTCGTCGCGATATTCATTACCGTGACGCTAGCGCGAGATCTGTCCCCGGATTTTTCTTATTGGCAGACCACCTCTGCCGGTGACTGTGCTCGTGGAAATGGACCTGATGCCTGCGACATGTCGCAATAACTTGCGGAGTTCCGTCGCACGCTCGGGGTTTCGCTTCAGGAGTGTGATATCGATCTGGAATGACACTAAATGAAAGCTGTCAGAATTGATAGTGAGGAGCGTTGCAAAAGTCGGTCCAATGCAAACCCAATAAGAGCCATGGACGCAGCTCTCCCTACACTGGGGACGTTAATCCTGATGTAATCTTTGCCAGAGATGGCCTCTCCCACGTGAATATGTCTTCTAAGAGACCTTGAATTTCTTCTGCGTGGTCTGAATTCCTTCTCAAGGCAGGAATCTTGATTCGCATACGCCCTGGGATCTCATGGAGATAATAACCCATATTTTTCTCCTTTTCGATTCAGACAATCAGTACCGTAGTTTTCACGACGCACGCATCGTCGTAGGGATCCGTTATTTCAACGCTCCTTCCGCAATGTTAGGGCAGTATCAGCCACAAGTTAAATGTTTGTATAGATGCGTTTTCGAAGATTTTCAGTTCACTGGGACAAGGTGCAACGGTTGTAGGGGCATTGAGAATTAACCAAATACTAACTTGACACTATAAAGAGCAGAGTACCATTATGCTAACTATGGAAGATTATGTCTGTAAAACGACTGAAGGGAGTAACTAACATGGCAGTGTGGGATTTCAGACCAAAAGGTGACATATAGACCGGTGTTGCAGTAGGCGTTGGTTTGCTCGTGGCTCCCGTGGTTCTCCCCATGGCATGGTCGACGGTCAGATCGTTGCTCAAGGCCATAGTGAAAGGCAGCATTATGGTGTACGAGAAGGGGCATCAACTAGGGGCAGATGCAGTTGAGGGAACAGCCGATTTAATTGAAGAAGCGAGATCCGAAGCACGGAGTGAATTCTCTGCCGCTCGTAACAAATGATTTTGCTTCCACCGGGAATTGTCTTTTTGGCGCAGACAAGGAAGGCCCTAATTAAGAACAACCGAAGACGACAAAGTTGCCCCTAATACTATTGTGAGCAACGAATTACGTTGCATTGTTAAATGTCCTGGATATTTGGTGCACTTGGGATCAACCGAATTTTAAATATTCCAGAGAAAGAGACGGCTTCATGGATGCAGTTACATTGATTGGCAGTGGTTTGGCACTCAGTATGGACAATTTTGCCGTCGCGGCTGTTGTGACCGCAAGTCTGCGACGCCCGACCGCTTGGCAGACTTTTCGGCTAACCGTGAATTTTGGCGTCTTCCAATCAATCATGACTGCTTTGGGATGCCTAGGTGGCACGGGGTTATCATCATTCGTAGGAGGCATCGGCTGCTGGATTTCTTTTGGCTTGCTGACGTTACTTGGCATCAACATGCTGCGTGACTCTCCTGATGAGGAACGGACGGACGGCTATGATCCCACAAAGGGCTGGAGAATAATCGGACTTTCTCTTGCCTGCGCTGTTGACGCCTTGACCGCTGGCGTCGCTCTCAGTCTCATGGGTACTGACACATGGGAGCTGGCACCGGTTTTTGGCGCAACCGCCGCAGGAATGGCTTTCATTGGAACGAGGATAGGCAGGCATGCCGGGCTTCGGCTTGGTCAATGGCCTCAGCGAGTAGGGGGTCTTGTGCTGATTGGTATAGGAACTAGAGGTGTGATTGAGCACTTAATTTGGTCATAGAAGCATCCAATTAGCTACGGGATAGAATTTCGCCCTTTTTGAAAACCTTCATGGTTATGAACTAGAGCACTCCGAATCGCTTGTGCATCGAGAGTGACTTGTTCGTCTGGGGCTGGGGCACTTTCCTAGGTTATGAAAATGATGATTCTTGACGATCGTGAGTGCCAGGAAAACGGATTGCACTGTCTTAGGGAATAATTTCGGACTCTCTGCTCTCAGGATAACGTGCTTGGGGTGGTTAATATACCTAATTCGCTGCGAAGATCTTTAATTGAGAAGCAACAGTTCAAATCGAGATTTTAAGCAGCCTTCCGGTATACATGCCGATTGACTTGCTGATATCCTGCCAATGTTCAAAGATCGGCTTCAGAAGTGAGCTTTGTTGCCTCCAGCACTTATTGCCAAAGACTACCTTCCGATACATATCCATTCCAAGACAACAGACCCTCTATTCTTTGGGTTATTGAGAAATCGCTTCTACCTTAGTCATTCGCTTTCTGCACCATCTTCTGCCGAGCTTCTGAAACTGTGTGTGGCAATATACTCCCATGTTGGTGGTATAAAGTGACTAGTCACATAATCACAAGTTGGCCGGAGAGCATAAATGATTACCGAAATACGGCGCAAAGATCGAGCGATGAAGACCTCCCGAGAAATGGAAATTCTGCTAGAAGAAGCGGCGATCGGCCGATTGGCCGTCACGACAAAAGAAGGACCGTATGTTGTCCCAGTGAACTATCTGTTCTTTGAAGGTAATATCTACTTCCATAGCGCATTATCGGGCCGAAAAGTAGAATCGATTCAAACCGACGCTCGGGTGTGTTTTCTGGTGGATGAGGTTGGTCCTCAGGTTGTGTGGGAACGGAATTGCGGGATCAGCCAGATATACAAGAGTGTGATCTGTTTTGGCAAAGCTGAATTTGTGCAAGATCCGATTGAAAAGAGAGCGATCTTGGAAAGAATGGTTCAGAAATACGTGCCGACCTCCCTCGCTATTGATGATCAAAACATCCAGATGACCGCTGTCGTAAAGATTGTCATCGAAACCATGAGCGGAAAGGCGCACGATCCCTCACCATCCCACACGGTTGCTATCAATCGCTTCCACCCTACAAAATCAACGGAAGGTCAATAGCCGCCTGCAAGATAGCTTGAAGCTCGCATTCTGTAGAGTACTGATAGAATAATTACCGAACTTCTGAACCCGAAAAGCCATTTACACAAAATTCTTTACAGATCCAAAGTATGTCCGCTTTCCCAACATTATGGGCACGCAACGCCTGCCGTAATCATACCCCCTCTTATATGAGTTAGTACAGGATAAGACCTGGACTAGAAAGGGACGTCAGGATGAAACGGAATCGTTTCACAGTGGAATAAAAGCAAAGAGTTAGATAGCGTGATATCGTAGCCTTTTTTCTTCTTGGGGGAAACTGGCGTCCATTTAGCGCTCACACAGCCAACAGCTTTTTCTTGATCTATCTAAAACATATTCTAAAATACATGTATCGCCAATCCGGTCAGCGGCGAAGATCGGTAACTAAGCGTTGTGTCCTGCGTGCTTCGGATTTGAAGGCGGCACATGGACATTGGAAGCGTTCATATCGTTTCAGTCAGGTTTATGGGCTCTGCCAAGAGGGGCTCACGGGTAGTTCTCTTGGCGCCCACCCTCACGTTAGCCTCGCTACCCTCTTTATCTCCAACAAACACCTTCCTATTGGGTCCAGCCGAATTACACGAGGATTTTTCAAGCCAAGCAAATGGATTTGCCAGGCCATGGGCAAAGAGCCGTAATGCGGGTGAAAATAAGATGGAGCTTTCATGCCAAAGCGAAGACGCGAGGAGGCGGTCCCATGGCACATGGCCGCGTGATTTGCAAAACGGGACACTAGCGTACAAACCGATCTGAGGAACCCAGGCTCGATTCCGGTATTTCCCCGTGAATCGCGCCATTACCAAATGGGGGAGGACCCCAATCATGAGCCTGCTCCGCTTTTTCCACGATCTTCCTGTCAAATATAGGCTTCTCGTGAGTTATTCCGCGGTTTTCATCTTGGCTCTCACCGTGGGCAGCATCATTGTCTATACTCTGGTGCGACGAACAATCGAGGCCAATATCGAAAGCGAGCTGAACAACTCCACTGCTACGATCCTTGACATGGTGAGGACATCGATCACGGTATCGATCAAAAATCACCTTCGAGCGGTAGCAGAGAAAAATCGAGAGATCGCCGAGCACTTCTATAGCTTACACGAGCAAGGGGTATTATCGGATGAAGAAGCCAAGCGAGGCGCGATAGCGATACTGCTCAGCCAAAAGATAGGGGAAACAGGTTACATATATTGCGCAAACAGCGCTGGGGTCGCTGTTGTCCATCCCCAAAAGGCCGTTCAGGGTGTCAATTTTTCCACTTTCCCATTTGTTCAAGAACAGATGTCCAGAAAAGAGGGATATATCGAGTACGAATGGAAGAATCCGGGCGACGAAGATTCGCGTCCAAAGGCGCTCTACATGACATATTTCCCCGCGTGGGACTGGATCATCTCTGCGTCATCCTACCGGGAAGAATTTAGGGCGCTGATCAACACGGAGGATTTTCGCGAGAGCATCCTGTCTCTTCGGTTCGGTCAGACAGGGTACTCTTATGTGATGGATGGCAAAGGGAACCTCATTATCCATCCTAAGCTCGAAGGCCAAAATTACTTAGAGTCGTCGGACGCAACCGGCCGGCACTTCATTCAGGAAATATGTCGTCGAAAAAGTGGGAAAATAATTTACCCTTGGAAAAATCCGGATGAACCGGTCCCGCGCATGAAACTGGTTATTTTCAACTACGTTCCTGAACTTGACTGGATCGTGGCATCCTCGGGCTATTTGGACGAACTTTTTTCTCCCCTGACAACTGTGAGAAACGTTTTTTTGACTACACTCGTTGTATCCTTACTACTCGTCATTCCCGTTACCACGCGAATCAGCTCATCCATTACCAGTCCATTGAAGGAACTCATGCGCCGCTTTGCTTCCGCGGGTACCAGGGACCTCACCGTCCGAGCGAACACAAAGTCCAAGGACGAGTTGGGGCAGTTGGGGTTGTATTTCAACACCTTTATGGAACGCTTAGAGGAATATAACACAAGTCTCCACGCTGAGATCCTCGAACGCAAACAGGCTGAACAGGCGCTGCGAGTCTCGGAGGAAATGTTCTCAAAGGCCTTCCGCTTAAGCCCGAACGGGATCTGTATAGCTTCTCTCAAAAATAGAGTCGTTGTGGATGTAAATGAAAGCCTATTGCGGGCTACAGGCTACAGCCGCGATGAAGTGATCGGGAAGACAGCAACCGAACTTGGAGTTTTCCCAAACCGGGAGGAAGGTCGCCGGTTGATGCAACGGCTTCAGAAGAAAGGGCATCTCAGAAACCGGGAAATTGAGTTTCGCACCAAGAAAGGTGACATGCGCATTGGCATGCTTTCGGCCGAACTCATCGAACTCGGAGGTGAGCCGGCCATGCTTTCTACCATTGAAGATATTACTGACTCTAGGCGTATGGAAAAAGAGATTATGGACATAGCGGATGGGGAGCGCCAGCGAATCGGGCATGACCTTCATGACGATCTCTGCCCGCATTTGATAGGCATCGAAGTTTTAAGCAAAGTTCTGAGTAAGAAGTTGTCCGGGAAGGGGCTGGAGGAAGCGGCACACGCGGATAGGATCAGGACCTTAATCGTACAAGCGATAGACAAGACAAGAAGGTTCTCCAGAGGCCTGTGTCCGGTGCATCTTGTCGCCTACGGTCTGGAAACCGCCCTAAAGGAACTGGGGCGCAAAGCTGAAGAAATGTTCAGCGTATCGTGTATGTACAAAGGGGATCAACCTGTTCTGGTACACGACAACGCAGTTGCCACACATCTCTTCTACATCGCTCAGGAAGCCGTCCATAACGCAATAAAGCATGGCGGGGCCAACCAAATTCTTATCGAGCTGTCATCGGATGACAACGGGATTGTTCTTGAGATTAGAGACAACGGTGAAGGGATGCCGGAAACGTTTCCGAGCACAGGCATGGGCCTACGAATTATGAGTTATCGTGCAAAACTAATAGGGTCATCATTTGAAATGAAGCGTAACGAAGGAAAAGGGACGGTGGTGAAGTGTTCGCTCAGAAATTACGAGAGAAAGGCGTGATTCAATATGAACGCGATGAAGGAAAGTGTCTTGCAGTGCCCAAAACACAGGATCATGATCGTTGAGGATCACCCAGTCTTCCGTATGGGACTTCGCGAACTTATCAACCAAGAAAGCGACCTTGTAGTGTGCGGGGAAGCTGAAGATGCGGGCCAGGCCTCTGAGGAAATTCGGAGACTGGAGCCGGGGATGGTCATTGTGGACATATCCCTTAAGGGAAGGGACGGAATCGACCTTATCCGGGAAGTCAGGAGCAACAATAAGGATCTCCCCATACTCGTGCTCTCTATGCACGATGAATCGCGCTTCGCAGAGAGGTCCCTTCTTGCCGGGGCAAAGGGATACATAATGAAGCGGGAAACGTCCAGTTCTGTGGTGGAGGCAATCCGTTGCGTTTTACGCGGGCAAATTTACTTGAGTGAGAAAATTAAGGGCGAGATACTGAGTCGTTTTGTCGGGGGAGCCCACACCTATAACAAGACCCCGGTAGACAGACTCACCGATCGCGAATTGGAAGTTTACCGCTTGATCGGGCGGGGCCTGAGCACGAATGACATAGCAGAGAAAATCAGCCTTAGCACAAAAACCATAGGCACATACCGTGAGAGAATTAAGGAGAAGCTCAATTTGAAGCATGCCAGTGAACTGATACGGCATGCCATGCTCTGGGTAGAAAACGAGGAAATTAGAACCAATCCCAAAGACTAATATTTTGTTGACGGAAGATTCGTAGCCTTCTCACCGCAGGGCTTAGCCAGCCTACGCTGCCCGACAATTGTCATCTGAATTCCCCTCAATCGATGTAGGTGCTCACCCTACAAGCTCCGTAGTCCTTCAACCTACAACTGAATAATGTTGCCGCCGATTGTTAAGGCGCCTTCAGTATCTTAGCTTGATAACGAAAGCGTGTGACCGAAATCGGTAACCAGGAACTCCTGCGTGCCGCATGACCCATGACAAGAAATACTCGCACTCGACTGGGTCGGCAGTTTTCGTCAGTCAAAGCAGGAAGAGCACCTTCAGAATTTTCAGAAACCGCTTATGGGCCAAAAACCAGGGTTCGTACTGGCTCTGTTTTGGGTCCGACCATGTGGCCGGTCTGATTTAGAAGGAGGTGAACATGGTGGCAGCGCATGCTCTTCAGCCTTGATGGAGGCAGCCGCCAACGGGCATTGCCTCTTTGGCCTGTTTCACCCTCGTCGCATGGATGACGGGGACTAGGCAACCATCACATTGCGGGACCGTTCAGCCAACGAGTCATCTATGGAGAATCCCTGATCTGGAGCTTCTGGTGGGTAATTCCACTCCTCTGGAATGAGTGGTCTTTTCGCAAATGGCCTTTTTATGAGCATGACGACTAATAAGGCGAGCGACCGCTTTGACCAATGCCACTTGCCCCATTTCCGACGAATGGGATCAGGAGTACCGGAGTGTCTAAGGTTCGGATCTTGCTAGAATATGGCTGAAATCGGCTTTCACTATTAATAAAGAATAAGGAGAAAAGCCATGGACACCAAACTCATTGATCGAACCCCCTCTGCATACGCATACCCGCTGCTCATCAAGCACATTTTACGGACCCCTTTAGTGCACTCACCAAAACAGGAAATCGTCTACAAGGAACTCAAGAGATACGACTATCTCACCCTGGCAGAACGTGTCGGCAGGTTGGCCAACGCGTTGGAATCGCTTGGGATCAAGGCGGGTGATACCGTCGGCGTCATGGACTGGGACAGTCACAGGTACTTGGAATGCTTTTATTCCGTTCCCATGATGGGAGCAATTCTTCATACCATCAACATCCGCCTCTCTCCCGAACAGATACTCTACACTATCAACCACGCAGCAGACGACGTGATCCTTGTCCATGCCGATTTTCTTCCCATCCTGGAAAAGATTCGTGGCGAGATGAAGACAGTCAAAGCAATCGTGGTACTGAGCGATACCGAGGCTAGTCCGCAGAGCGGCCTGGATCTGGTCGGGGAGTACGAGGCTTTGATCGCGAACAGTCCGAGCGACTATGCGTTCCCGGACTTTGATGAGAACACCAAAGCCACCACGTTTTACACAACGGGCACGACAGGCTTGCCCAAGGGGGTCTATTTCAGTCATCGTCAGTTGATGCTCCACACTCTCGGCGTCATGGCGAGTTTGGGAGGGCATGCCGCTCAGGGAGGATTCAACTCACAGGACGTGTACATGCCCCTCACGCCCATGTTTCACGTCCATGCATGGGGGCTTCCCTACGTTGCCTCTCTTCTAGGTGTGAAGCAGGTCTATCCAGGGCGTTACGTCCCGGAGAGTATTCTCAAGCTTCTAGAAGAAGAAAAAGTGACATTCTCCCACTGCGTTCCAACGATCATGCACATGCTGTTGAGCAGTCCTGCTGCCGTGGGAGCGGATCTTTCCAGGTGGAAAGTGATCATCGGAGGATCGGCTATGTCCAAGGCCCTCTGCAAGGCGGCCATGGCCAAGGGGATTAATGTATTTACCGGCTACGGAATGTCCGAAACCTGCCCGATCCTTGCTTTGGCCCATCTTAAGCCGCACATGGCGGATTGGGACTATGAGCGCCAGATAGGGATTCGCTGCCGTACCGGCCTTCCGCTCCCGCTGGTGGATTTAAGAGTTATCGATGCAAATGGCCAAGATCAACCGTCCGACGACACGAGTGTCGGAGAGGTTGTGGTCAGGGCTCCATGGCTTACGCAGGGTTACTTCCGGGAAACGGACCGTTCCGAGGAGCTTTGGCGAGGTAAATTCCTGCACACTGCTGATGTTGGGTTCCTGGACGGAGAGGGTTATCTGCAGATCAGCGACCGCATGAAGGACGTGATAAAGACCGGTGGCGAATGGATTTCGTCTTTGCAAATCGAGGACATCCTCACTCAGCATCAAGCCGTGAGTGAAGCCGCTGTAGTCGGGGTTGCCAGTGAAAAATGGGGTGAGAGACCGCTCGCTCTCGTGATCCTCAAGGAGGATCACAAGGGGAAAGTTTTAGAAGATGACATCAAGGTCTTCTTCAAGGAGTTTGTGGACCGGGACGTCATTTCCAAGTGGGGCGTTCCCGATAAAGTGTTCTTCGTGGACAGTATTCCCAAGACAAGCGTCGGAAAAGTAGACAAGAAAGAGATCAGGAAGCAATACCAACAGAACGAAATAAAGCCTTAGGGGAGATCGGACAAAAAATTATGGCAACCACCACAACTGGAGGACAAAATGGGAGAAGACTTGGAACGTTTCGGATTGAACGAAGAAGAGCAAATGCTTCAGGACATGGTCCGTAGATTGGCAAAAGAAAAGGTGGCCTCGGGCGCGGAAGAAAGGGACATTAAAGGTGAATACTCCTGGGACATGCTCGAACTCATGAGAGAAAATGGATTGATGGGCGTGGATTTTCCTGCGGAGTACGGTGGCATGGCTGCAGGAATGATAGCACACTGCATCGTCGTGGAGGAATTGGCAAAGGCGGACGCTGCGGTCGCTATAATGCCCGCAGTTCAGGAGTTGGGGAGCCTTCCCATCATTCTTGCCGGCAACCACGAACAGAAAGAGAAATACCTGAAGCCGTTGGCTACCGGCGAGTGTTTAGCCGCCTTCGCGCTCACTGAGGCCAAAGGCGGCTCCGACGTCGCGGACATGAAGACTCGAGCTATACGTAAGGGGGACAAGTACATTATCAATGGCTCAAAGATGTTCATTTCGAACGGCGATGTTGCGAATACTCACACGGTCTATGCGATTACCGATCCCAGCGCGCCTCCTCATAAGGCGGCCAGCGTATTCATCGTGGAAAAGGGCATGCCGGGTTTAACGGTGGGCAAGCGGGAGAGAAAACTAGGAATACGTTCCTCTGACACTCGTGAAGTCATCTTCAGCGACGTGGAAGTGCCTACCGAAAACCGACTGGCAGAGGAGGGTGACGGGTTCCCTATCATGATGAAGACACTGGATTTCAGCCGGCCTTCGGTTGCGGCGCAAGCGTTGGGGATCGCCGCAGGAGCCTTCGAGTACGCGACCCAGTATGCCAAAGATCGAACAACCTTTGGCAAGCCTATTATCAAGCATCAGGCCATAGCTTTTAAGCTTGCCGACATGGCCATGAGGATAACCGCCGCGCGTCAGCTTCTGTGGAAAACCTGTTCCCTCCTAGACAAGGTGCATAAGGACCTGTCTCGTGTTCCGGCGGAGACTATTCGTCACTCCTCCATGTCCAAGGCTTTCTGCTCCGACGTGGCCATGTGGACCACCGTTGAGGCAGTACAGGTGCTCGGCGGGTATGGGTATATCAGCGAATACCCTGTCGAGAGGATGATGCGCGACGCGAAGATTACACAAATCTACGAGGGAACGAACGAGATCCAGCGCATCGTTATATCTTCAACGCTCTGAAGAATTGCCTTGCCAACGACAGGGGAGTGGGATGCTCAGTTCCAAAGTAAAGGCCTGTGAAAGAAAAGGGACATTCTACTTTTTTCCCTGGGTTCGTGGGCGTCCGTGGTAGCAAATCCCTCCGATGGAAGCTCGTGCGGTTTTTGGCATAACCAGCAAACAGTAACAAAAAAGAAGAATGTCCCCTTTTCCCTCACAGTGAACGCTATCGTCGAATCCCATCACAACACCCCCTTTTCGGTCCTCACTCTCCCAACTTGTTGGTCAGACCGAACTTAGCCATAGTTTCGCTCCAGTGGCGATTCGCCTCATTCCTGAAGGTCTCAGATCCTCCTGGAAAGAGGTCTTGACGTAATTCCTGGTCCAACTGCGGTGTAATCCGCCCTTGGCGAATGATCTGCTCCCCAGCCTGCCGCACCAAATTATAATACCCGGCGAACGTCTCCTGCCCTTGTTCGTTGGCCAATCCGTTGGCTCCAGGGCGTAGGATTTGCCCCAAATAGCCCCAGCGCATTTTTCGGGCTAAGAATTTAAAATAGGCAACCAGCGCCTCAAAATGGTCGAATTCCGGAAAACCGCAGGGCGAGACCAGCAGCATGCTCCGTTCTTTGGGGTAACGGTCCGGATGGGAGCTGCTACCAGGTTGATCGGGATGTTCCACCAACCACGGTTCGGCGAAAGGCAGAGTTCGATCAATGAAATTTTTCATTAAACCAGAAACGTTGAAGTGGTAGAGCGGGGTTCCGAATACCAGCAAGTCGGCCTGCACAAACCTTTCAAAAACATCGGCCATGTCATCTCGCTGAACGCATTTCCCGGGAGTCTTAACCCAGCACAAGAAGCAGCCTAAGCAGGGCTTTATCTTCAAGTGACCCAAATGGACAACTTCAGTGTTGGCGCCTGCCACACGCATACCTTCCAGCAGTGGGTTAAGAATATGATAGGTGCTGCTCTTCTCCTTACGGGATGAGCCATTGATGGCCATTACATTCATGAATCCGGATTTCATTGTCATGGCCTCCTCTATGATGGTGTGTTTGCCTTCTCCGGCAAAACCCTTGGTACCCAATAAGGAAAGTCCCGCTGCAGCGCTGGACACGCACTTTACGAACTCACGACGGTCAATCTTTTCCATTGTGTTCTCTTTCTTTCAGTCTCGTGTATGACCCGAGTGTTACGCTCCGATCACTGACAAGCATGGCACTTGATCTGCCTGTCAAGCTCCGAGCACTTCGCCGATAGTATCTTCTCTCCATGCCAGAGGACCTCTCTGCTCATTGTTCTCACCTCCATACAGGGAATGTTCGTCAGCTTTCGATACAACCTGTCCATCGATCATTCGTGTCTCTTGCAGGGGTAGTGCGATAAGTCGTTCCCGGGTTACACCTTCGTGGAAAATTTTTTCCGGACTAATAGGCTTCTAACAAGTCCAGGTCAAACGAAAGCCCCATCTCGTTTCTCCGGATTGACCGGAGGGAATCCCGGAATTTCGGTTGACTAAAGAGCGGTCGGCAAAGTACGGTCATAAGCCGCAGGAAAACGGGCTTTTTCAACGCCATGACAACCGTTTTGCCGTCCGGATATTGAGGAGGATGTGACCAGTCCTATTTATGCGCACGGGACCATTTCTTGTCCTCTCATGGGCAATAGACCACCGGAAATCGGACACCTCCGCATCCTTCTGGAGAAAAGAGTTCAGCTACTGCCGAAGGAGAAATTAAATGAGGACGAAGCTTTCTTGGTTGGTAGTTATTATACTCCTGTTTTGCCCTGTTTCTGCCCTGCCCGACGAGGCTCCCAGCCTATGGAAAATTGTGCAGACGCTGCAATCAAAGCAATTCGTTGATATGACCCACGCGTTTTGCCCCGGCATTCCTCATTGGCCCGGATTCGGAAATGAAGAACGTGTGACGACTTACTATTACGATGAAGGAATAGGAACGAAAGGACACGGCTTTCTGGCTCACGAATACAGGATACCAGGCCAATGGGGGACTCATGTTGATCCGCCGGCCCATTTCGCCAAGGGGAAACGCTTTTTGGATGACATCCCGGTAAAAGAAATGGTCCTCCCGCTTGTTGTAATTGATGTGAACAAAAAGGTTGAACAGAATCCGGATTATCAAATCACTATGGGTGACGTGCAGGCTTGGGAGGCAAAACATGGGGAAATCCCGGCAAACTCGTTTGTCGCCATGAGGACAGATTGGTCAAAGAGGTGGCCGAATCCGGAAAAGATGCGCAACGCAGATGAAAAAGGAGTTGCTCATTATCCCGGTTGGAGTAAAGAAGTGTTGACCTACCTCTATGAAACAAGAAGGATCACGGCATCCGGCCACGAGACCACCGACACGGATCCCGGCATGCCACCAGTAAAGATGATTATTCACTGGAGACTTACATTCTGTCCCAGGACAAATATCAGATAGAACTGCTAGCCAACCTTGATCAGGTGCCGGAATATGGGGCGATTGCTATCGTGACCTTCGCTAAACCGCGGAAGGGCTCCGGTTTCCCCGCTGGACTGTTCGCCATTCTTCCGTAAAGATCGATCAACGAAATCATGAACTCGGAAGGCTCTTTTCATTGGTCGCCCCTCTGAGCCCGATATTTTTAAATTGTGTATAGCACCACCAAGCACCTGGTCGGCTCATTAGAAATGCTCTTCAGTTTATGGGGTATATCAGAGTTGAAGTGGATGGACTCGCCCGACTTAAGTCTGTGAACTTTGGAGCCCAGGGTGAACTCCAAGTCCCCGGCCATGACATAGATAAACTCTTCACCTTCATGTTTATAGGCCACCGGCTTGTGAGCCAGATGGGGGTCGATGGTCACCATAAAGGCGCGCAGGTGGCTTTCTTCGGCACCGGGTGTCAAGGTGGTGTAACTGTAGTTCTGGGTGCGCTGTTGGAAGGCCTGGGCACGTCGGTCGCGAATGGCGGTTTGCTCTTCTTTGCTCAAAAAGGTGCCCGGATCCACCTCCATGGCCTTGGCCATGCGAATGATAAAGCCTACGGGCGGCGACATTTGATCCGATTCCACCTGGTCAATGAAATCTGGCGTCTGGCCGGTTTTCTGGGCCAGCTCTTCTGCCGACCAGCCGCGGGCTTCGCGCAATTGGCGCACCATGGCGCCGAATCCGCCTTTGGGAACAGTCTCTTCCTCACCGATGTAACAGGCGGCATCGGCCAGGCGGCGCATGGCCGACTTTTTGGCATGCTGGGTGAGCAGGGGCAGCAGCGTGCCGGCATCGGCCACAATACCGATGTCAGCAATATGAAAAATAGGCGCTGCCGGATCGCGATCGATGGCGACGATTGTGTCGGCCTCCATGATGCCGGCGGTGTATTGAATGGCCCCGGAGGTGCCCGCTGAGATCAGCAGCCTGGGCCTCACGATTTTACCGGTCTGGCCGATGAGACGCCCCTCCTCTACCCAATGGAGCAACACCGGCGGACGGGTGGCCCCCACCTCGCCGCCCAAAGCAGCAGCCAACTCACGCACCAAGCCGAAGCCGCGCATGTCTCCTAATCCAGCGCCGCCCACCACAACGGTCCGGGCATCTTCCAATCGGCGGGCTTCCACTGGTTCCATGCGGCGTCGGGTCAATTTTAATCCGTTAGGAATATCAACGTTGTCGGGCACGATCTTTTCGATCTCTCCTTGGACTGCATCGTCAGCCGGCAATTCCACCCCGTGAGGCTGAACGGTGATAAAGGCGGTGGGCCAGCCATCGGCCAGTGTAATATCGGCCAAGATTTGACCGCCCCAGGCTGGGCAGCGCCCCAACACCCGACCCTCTTTAAGCACAAGTTCGTCGCAGTCAGCAATCAAGCCGGCGCGGCAGCGCTGCGCACAAAAGGCGGCGGTCTCGCGACCGAAATCGTTCAAGGTCATGAGCACCAGCCACGGCTCTCGCTCTATGACCAGATCCACCAAGACCCTTGCGTGAATATCGGTCCTCGGAACAGCCAAGGCCTCATGTTCGATGCAAAGGACCGTTTGAGCACCGCAGGCAGCCGCCAGGTCCGCAGCCGTATGCATGGCAATGCAGGAGGTCAGATCAATCTGCTGCCGGTCCACCTTTCCAAGATCTGAAGCCCCCATCAAAACCATGGCTACAGGCGCATCCGCCTCCTTGGCCAGGGGCAGCGCTTTGGCAAGCACTTTCAAGCTCTCATGCCAAAGGCGCTCAGTGCGCAAATCACCTAAAATCCAAATTGCTTTGGCAGTCATCTATTTTCCCTATTAAATCGCCGTCCGTATGTTTCTATCTTAAACGAGGCACCAAAACAGATATTGGCTCGCAAAGACACCCTCCAACGTGCCATTGCGAGGAGTAAAGGTTTGTCATTGCAAGGCCGTCAGGCCGTGGCAATCTCAGACTTGGTCAGGCCCATCCAGGAGAAGTAGAGATTGCTTCGCTTCGCTCGCAATGACAAATCCACGACCTCCAAAAGACTCTTTTGAGATGGCTTCTAATAAGTGGCTCCCATCTTAGTCAGTCGTGCCATCAGTTCAGCCACTTGCTGTTGAGGTTCGCCCTCCAGCATGTCGCATTTGCGGTTTCGCTTGATCTTTTCCAGAGCGGCTACCCGTGTAGGAGAACCCACTAAACCAACCTCTTCAGCTCTTAAACCAAGGTCTGTTAAAGACCACTGCTCAATGGCCGGTTCTTCATATACCCTTGAGATGCCCACCAACCCTACCGGCCTCGGAGCAAAGGCGCGTGGATCGATGGTGGCGGCCATCGGGGATGCCACCTGCCAGTTCTCTTCCCAGGCATCCATGGTACGCTCGACTTCCCAGCCGTCTTCGCGGGCGGTGATGGTTTTCACATTGCTCACAAAGGCAATGTCCAAAAGCGCCGCGGTTTGGGGTCCCACCTGGCCTGTGTCGCTGTCGGCTGTGCGGGTACCGAAAAAGAGCAAATCAAACGTGCCAATCTTGTTGATTGCCGTGGCCAGCACCTTCGATGTGACCAGAGTGTCGGACTCGGCCAGGGCGCGGTCACTGACCAGCACTGCCCTATCCGTACCCATGGCCTGAGCCTCGGACAACACCTCCATGCTTACCGGTGGCCCCATGGTCAGCACCGTTATCGAACCACCATGGTGCTCTCTTATCTCAAGGGCTGCTTCCAGCGCCGGGCGGTCAAACGGATTGAGTTCGCTGTTGTCCGGTGTGCGCTTGGCCACTCCCTGAGGGGCCGCTTTGACCACCGATTTAATACAGACGATAATGTGAACGGACACGATGTCTCCCGATAATATGTTCAAAGTTTCCGGTTCCTGGTTTGTAGTTAAGGTTCTCAACCAGAAACCGGATAGCGAGTCGCCGGCAAGGCCTGCGACTCGCTATCCATTTGCCAGCGCCTCCCTAGCCACAACGATTCGATGCACTTCAGAGGTGCCTTCATAAATTCTCGTCACCCGCGCGTCACGATAGTAGCGCTCCACGGGATAGGCCTTTGAATAACCGTAGCCGCCATGAATCTGCACGGCCAAGTCAGTCACGTTGCCGGCCGCTTCGGCAGCAAACAGCTTGGCTTGGGCCGATGCTTTGGTCACCGGCTCTTTTTGGTCTTTAAGCCAAGCGGCGCGGTAGACCATCATGCGGGCTGCATCCACCTGGGTGGCCATATCGGCGATCATCATCTGGATAGCCTGGTGGCGGCCTAGCGGAACGCCGAACTGTTGCCGCTGATTGGCATACCGCACGGACTCTTCCAGAGCTGCCTGGGCAATACCCAGCGCCTGGGCCGCAATGCCAATCCGGCCGGTATCCAGGGCCTCCAGTCCGATCTTCAGGCCAATGCCGGTTTTTCCCAACAGGTTCTCTTTGGGAACCCGGCAGTCATATAAGCGAATAGAGCTGACCGGGTTGGCCCGCATGCCGCAAAGATCTTCCAGCTCTCCCACCACAAAACCGGGCGTGCCTCTTTCCGCCACCACCACACTGATGCCCCTGGGGCCGGCAGCCGGGTCAGTTCGAGCAAAAATCAAACAGACATCTGCAATCCCGCCGTTGGTGACAAACACTTTGTTGGCGTTGACCAACCAGTGATCCCCCTCGTCCAGAGCAGTAGCGGTAATGCCGGCAGCATCCGAGCCGGCATTGGGCTCGGTTAGACAAAAAGCGCCGATCTTCTCACCTTTGGCCAGGGCCGGCACCCAACGTTGGTGCTGCTCGGGCGAGCCAAAGGCCAGAATGGGAAACAACGCCACGCTGTTATGGACACTCAGGCACAAGCCAATGGAACCGCTCACCCGGGATACCTCTTCAATGGTGATGGCGTAGCTCAAGCTGTCCAGACCGGCACCACCAAGCTCTTTAGGCGCTTGGATGCCGAAATAACCCAGTGGCCCCATCTTTTCCATCACCTCCCATGGAAAGCGGGCCTCCTGATCAATTTGAGCAGCGATGGGGCCGAGCTCCTGCTCGCAAAATGAGCGTACGCTGCGGCGCAGCACCCGATGTTTTTCACTCAAAAATGGTTCAGCCATACAGTTCCTTTGCGTAAAGCGCTCTTGATTAAACCGGAATCAGATCAAGCCTCCTGCATAGGCAAATGGGGGCAGAATTCTTTCGGCCATTTCTTGGTCCATCTTTTCTATCACTTACCGTGAATTCTTTCACCATTTTCCGGTGAGTGACATGAATCAGGGCCCCCAACACGGCTTGGTAATATCGGACCAGAGGAAACGCCGACGCTGAGCTTCGTTCCAAGAAAACCGATCTGATCAGATAGCCATGAGCGTCAACACTTGGTCAGAGGTTCCCTAGGGCAACGGGGGTGCTCTCGCACTAAAGGATGGTTTTGCAGCGTCACTCTTCGAATAGTTCCGGGCTTCCGTTCACTATGAGGAACGGAAGGGCTCGAAACGGATTGACCTTGCTAGAATCGCAGACAAGAGCCCATTCAGTCTCTTGCACTTGACCCGCACTCTGACCAAAAGGGTCCGCAATCACGAGCCTGGACTTCTGCTTCTTTTAGACCGGTGTGGCCATTTTGTGTCCATCGGAGATGTATGGTTATGGTTCGTGCTCGTTTTTGCAACGGTTTCGTCCTAATAAGACTCTGGAAGTATTAGTCTTTCCATTTCTTGAAGTGACCTTAACCACTAGTAAATGATGTTTTGATGCCACCCATCGGGCTCTTGATTGGCAAGGTAGACTTCTCGAACCTTTTCTTGAATCTTTCAGGAAAATCCTACGACTCGCTGGCTGCTGCCAAGGCTGCGGGCGTGGCGACCATCAATTATGGTCAATTTCTCAACACTGTGATTGATTTCACCATAGTCGCTTTCGCCATCTTTCTCCTGGTGCGGCAGGTCAATCGTCTCAAGAGCCAGCCCGAAAGGCGACGAAGGCGTGTCCGTACTGCCTGTCTAAGATTCCCTTAAAGGCTACGAGATGCCCCAGCTGCACGTCCGAGTTGGAGGCTGCATGACAATCAGATATCTTGCCAGGACGTAGCTTCGCTTGAGGAACCACCTGAGTACTGTCCTCCACTTCCCATCTTGAAGGCGGACGGGAGGCGTTACTGGTATGGTATTCCTACAAAGCAGCTACTTGATAAGACCCCCATATAAAATATTATTGGCCAAATGCTATCAGATCCGCCGCTATAAGCCCCATGGATTCCCAGCGTCGTAAGCTGGACGGATGAATTCCTGTCGCCTCTGAAACTTCGTTGATTCCGTTCAAGATCATGTGGTTGTTCCTCCTGATCAAATTCTTTTTGATGAGAGCGGAATGGTGCCCTCTACAGAAAATGACCAGGTTAGTTAAAAAGAGGCCCGATAGTTGATGTGCTCCGCCGCGGCGCTGAACGGTCAATTCAGAAAACCGGGCGACAAAGCCCCAGATGGACGAATGGAGGTCAGTGGTCTTGTCGACTCGGAACTTCCCGTTCAAGCGGGGATTACGGATTCTCCTGTGTTCGGCTGGAGCATTCATTACTCATTCGGTCTGCAAGCTCAAGAGGCATCCCGTCCTTGGGGTGAAAAATGTAAGAAATGCGCTTGGCATGACCGCCAGTGGATGTGAATAGAGGAAACCGATGATCCTATAAGGGTTTTCGTTTGTTTTACCGAAGGGGAATCCGATCGTCTTAAGCATTTGAACCGACCGGAAGACCCATCTGCAAAAGACGATTCCCGGCCGGCGGGAGGATTACGGTTGACGGGGGTAGACGATGAGGCACATTGAAAAAGGTGACAAAAAGGTTTTTTCAGCACCGTGACGACGGTTTTGCCGCGGTCGGCTCAATATGCTGGGACTTTTCCGGGACAGAGAAATCATCCCGCGATGTATCACCAGTCCCAACATCCCTGAAACGGCAAGACCGCCGCATAATTCCTGACAAGCTGTGATTTCGCACTGTCAAGGCTGTTGTGAGTCACACCGGGGAATATGAAGTGAAGCCATCGTTTCATCGCGTTGACCTTGCCTCAATAGACGAGGAAGAACTTGACACTTTCCCCGGCCGGATTGTTTTCCAGACGCGGCCATGGGTTCATTTCGTTGCCCGGACTCAAAGTGCCGAACCGGTCGTTGCGGCTCTTCGCGAGGACAATGAGACGCTAGGTTACTTTACCGGACTGATAGTAAAGAAATTCGGTTTCAAAATCCTAGGGAGTTCCTTCCCTGGATGGAGCACCCCGTATATGGGCTTTAATCTGAGACCCGGAGTATCCCGAACCACAGCAACTGAAGCTCTCACTGATTTCGTCTTTAATGACCTGAAATGCCACCATATGGAACTCATGGATAGGCACATAAGCCGGGAAGATTGCGCCCACCTCGATCTTGAGTGTTTGATGTTCGACTGCTTTGAACTGGACATCTCTTTGACTGAAGGTCAGATCTGGAAAAGTATGAGGCCTGACTGTCGGCAGTGTATCAGAAAAGCTGAAAAAAGCGGCGTAGAGATCGAAGAGGCCAGTGATCTAATGTTTGCAGACGAGCACTATGCTCAACTCAAACACGTATTTGCTGTCAAGAACTCTGTGCCCCCTTTCGGGGTAGAGCGGGTGAAACGGCTTATTGAAGTGGTGTACCCATCAGGTAACCTGCTAATGCTACGAGCGCGAAATAAAGAAGGAATCTGCATTGCCACATCCATTTTCGCTGCCATGAATCAGATCGTGTTTGGTTGGGGGGCCGCCAGTTGGCGTCATTTTTCGCAGGTTAGGCCTTATGAGATGCTGATATGGTATGCCATCAAGTATTGGAAAGAGCGTGGGATCAGCACCCTTGAATTGGTAGGCCGGGGAGATTACAAATTAAAATTCGGTTCTAGGCCGATTGTGATTCCGCGGCTGAGGAAATCAAGGAATCGTGCGATATCGTTCCTTCGGAATTCAGCTGAAACGGTATTGTGGAAAGCGCAGCACACGGTGGGGAAATTGGCGCACGTGGCTGACCGCCTCAGAAATCGCTAGTGTTGCGTTCCTTAGGTTGGGGTTGAAACAGCCTTGAACAGACCTCACGAGTCACAGCGCCAATCTTGTGGCGTGCCGCCGAGTACCCATACCTGCATGGCACTGATCCGCAAACCCGGATTGATTTCAACTGGAGCTACCGGCCGTAAAATCAATTATCCGAGTCCTCATCTGATCCGCAGAACCGTTCTGCAGATCCTTTTGATTATTGTACATCACTATTGCAGCTCAGAGCCATCATATACTCGTATGATCGCTGACACGCGGCGGCACATCCCTTAACGGGATTGAGGTTAATAGCAACAGCCTCCGTACCAGCCACGGCCGCCATAGCCCGTTCCAAAGAGGCCTCCGCCGAACAAGCCGTGACGGCGACCGGAATAGCCCCATCCGTAGCTCGGATATCCCCAATAGCCATAATAGGCGGGATAGTATCCGCCATAGTAGCCGTATCCACATCCGCCGTAATAAGCCGGGGCTGAGGACGGCACGAGCGCAGTCATAGCCATAACAGCAAAAACCAACGCAACAATTACTAAAACTTTTTTCATAATTCACCTCCGATTAATCTCAATTCACCGGTAGCTCTTCCAGTTGTCTATTCATTCAAAGATTGTACTCCTTGCAGCACATGTCAAGCTCACATATTTATTATCAGGTAGCGAATGCCCATATAAATTAAAGGATAAAAAGCCAAGTGGATTCAATCGTAGCCATATCACCACCTGTCCTTATCAATGACCGTGTGATCTTAGGTTCATACCACCAAACAGCAGGATCAGGAAACCAGGTTATGTTTCGGGATGAGTTCAAGAATTTAGAAAGACACGTATTTAGTAATAAAAATAATGATTGGGTTGGTTAAATGTCTGTCAGATAT
This sequence comes from Desulfomonilaceae bacterium, assembly GCA_052144015.1. Lineage (GTDB taxonomy): Bacteria > Desulfobacterota > Desulfomonilia > Desulfomonilales > Desulfomonilaceae > DATJPW01. The sequence continues at coordinate 6,749 of JBKQRG010000432.1, read as the reverse complement.
TCAAGCGTTGAATGACGAAGGCAGGTAGAAGCTGGGAAAGTCTTGCTCACTCGGAACATCCCGTTCAAACGTGGAGTGCGGATTTCCAACGGTTCGGCGGAGGTGTTGGGTTGTCACCGGATCTATAAACTCAAGAGGCATCCCATCCTCGGGCAGGGAATTATAAGAAGTTCACGCAAATCACCCCAGGAAAATTCCAGCAGCCCTTCAGATGCAAGGATAGGATGGAAAATCCGCATTGTGCCTAGCGATTGGTTCGAAGACCGCATTGGCGGAACGATTATTTTTAAAGACAAGACCGAAAGAGAGCCCGAATGAGGGTGTGCCGATTTGTCGTTCTCTTGAGTCTCCAGGCCATATTCGCTAGCGGGCCACCGAGAACATGCAGCCTGGTGGTCTAGACTCTACAAAGATTAATGAAGTCAATGACGGAAGGGGAATTTGAGATGGCAAAGGACAACTCTTCCCCCACCTTGCGTTCGCCTTTCCGAATTGTCGTGCGAGACCAGTGGAGTATAATTCGGGGCTCAAATAGCTGTCGTAGCACCTTTTCGGGAGTCCCATCATGAGCTCTTCGAGAAAGGGATTTCTATGATTTTTCCTTGGTCTACCAGTTTCCTCTCCTGAAAAGCTCTTCTCGCTGCCCACCCGACATCTTTCATGTACCAGGCGTTGACGCTTGCACCCACGACAGCACCTATAATGGGAATAGCTGCCAGAGCACGTCTCTTGGTAATATTGATTCCAAGTTGCTTCGCCAATGTTCTAAGACTGATCAGAGCCCCCTCCTTGCTTACGGTACGTTGAGCTGCGGTCTGCGCCATCTTTTGCCAGGTCTGCCGAATCAAAACCATTTGAAAGGATCTCAAAGTTGCCAAGGCAGCAATCTTTTCCTCCATCGAATTGGCACTAGAGGAAGAGAGTATTGCATACGTAAACTGAAAATCCTGTTCGGTTTCCATTTCGTAACCGTAGCATAGTCCTACTTTGTGTATTGTGCGCAATGCTAGCGTGATTATTGCGGGGATATCCGCGGGAATGCCGAATATCCCAAATAAACCAGTGGCGCCACCCTCGGCAGCTGCCGATGCTATTGCCCAGTCATGGACATTCTTGGCGATTACGTCAGTCCGCTCGATTGGAAGTGAATACAAGTCCTCTAGACTGTTCACATTGGCTTCTTGCAGCAAGTCCCTCGAGTCGGCCATTTTCTTCGCGCCCCTGTTAGCCAAATCCAGCGCTCCCATGATGGCCTTCTCAGGGATTATCTTTTGAATAGCCCAATTAATCGGAGCTAACACCTGGCCAACCGCAAAGGAAACCACTCCTGGTTCAGAGTTTTTCCATTCGTAAATGTCCACGGCCCGACTTATTTCGTAAGGTGTCAATGGCTGTTGCCCTGGTCGGTAGTATTCTGTCATGGTCTTCTCCGATTTGCGATGTGGATCTGGATGACAGGAAAGAAATGAATGGTGGCTCAGGATGCGAATGTTGTCAGAAAAAGACTCAACAGGCAAGTAGAATGAGGGGTCAGACATGTCCGATATCAACCCCTCATTATTACTTAGGGTCTAGTGGATAAATCCTTGAGGGGGACTGACCTGATCAAAGAAGGGAGGCGTACGCTTATGAACCTGCACGTTTACGGAACCATCGGTAGTCACCACCATATTCGGTCAAAATGATTTTAGGCAAGCCATCCTTGGGGTGGAAGATTCAATGAATGCGACTGGAAACACGTTCGGCTGGATGAAAATGCACGAAAGCACTTCTCCTAATCTAAGGTTTCGGTTGTCTTGCCGAAGAAGCCGTCGAGTGGTTCAAGCATCCAAACCGACCCGACGCCCATTGGCAAAAGCAGATTGCCTGATAGTGTGGATTAGGTCGCAAGTACCTATAGCACGTAGAAGCCGTCTCGGTACGACAAAAAGAGTCCCCCTGTTTCTCAAACGGCTCTGTTCGGCATTCCGGAAAGGAACAAGGGCTTCAGGAATGCCGCTAGGCAAGAATCGAGCCGAAATGCCCGGTAGTGGGCTCCAATTGTGCTCGGAGCGCGACCAGAGCGTGGCGCATGCCGTGCTTTATCGTGGTATAGGTTCTTCTGTCTTTGGCTGCCAGGGTGTGAGCCAGTTCCATAGCCTTCTCGAACAGGAAAGGCTCCGGAAAGGCTTTATCGACGATGTCAAGCTTCGAGGCTTCTTCCCCTCCGAATTCCTTTCCTGCCAGCAACAGATAACGGAGCGCCTTGCTGTTGGGCAACAATTGCAAAATCTGATGCATGATAGGCGTGAAAGTTATGTTCATATCTATCGCGGGGAAGCGGAACCAGCCTCGATCTTCACGCATGAACCGAAAATCCAGGGTCACCGCGAGCATGGCTCCGCCGCCGTACGCATGCCCTGTAATGCATCCGACGGTAGGGAGGTTGAGCAATGCCCATCGGAGGAAGAAACTCTCCAGAGCCGCGGCGAACTCCTGGTGGTACTGTTCGCCGTGCACGCCAATCCACTCCACGTCCAAGCCCGTATTCCATACCTTGGGGTGGCCGCTCGTCAGCACGAGCGCAGCGTTCTCCCGCGTAGCCTCGACTTCGTCCAGAATCTCCCGAAACTCGTCCAGGGATTTAGGTGTGAGCGTGTTGGGCTTATCACCGTTGGTCATGGTCAAGATGTAGACGGAATTCTCTTTTCGTAACTCCAGGAAGGACAAGAAAATACCTCCTCGACATCACAGAGTTCTTTAGGAAACTTCACGAATGGTTTCGCAAGTTCAGCTCCGGAAAATCCGGGTTCGGATAGTATTGCCCTTTGAGGACGGAATTACGCGGCGGTCCTGCCATTTTGAGCTTTTTGGGCACCGCTGAGGTGTCGAGGGATAGCTCCGGTGAATCGAAAAGGGCTCCATATGGGTTACACACGGTTTGACAGTGCAAAAACCATCGTCACTTTGCTGAAAAAGCTGATTTTATCCTGCCTTTGCAGTTTACTTGACCGTATGCCCCTCCGTCAACCGACATTTCATAGGCCCTCATCCGAAGACAGCTTGGTAGCCTCGGGCAAGGATAAAACTCAAGCCACGTGGACAAGCCACGTCCGACCGTGCTACGCGACTTTCGCTCCGACCATAATCATATCCCCTCAAGATCATAATAGATTTAAGGGGTAGAGGGTCCATCCTTGAGGGATAGACCAGCAGAAATGTGTCATACGCACAAAAGGAGGTATTGACATGAACGGTCAGCAAGAACAGCCCAGAATAGCGTTTGGATGGATCATCTTGCTGGTGATTCTCTACATCATTTTCAATCCGATTCCAGGCCCCATTGATGATGCGGCAGTGGCAGCCGTTGCGGATACCATGCTTTCAAAAGACCGTAGCAGCCTAAAGTAGTGAAAAATGAGGAGACACCCATGAAACCGCACGTCTTAACAGTCATCGCACAGGCAGCCATTAGCGTGGCTCAGATACTTATTGAAGAATGGATCAGCACCAGAGAAAGGAGGAAGTAGGATGAGCACCAATGGATTCCCTGAAGACGAACTTGTGACTAGAAAGGTAAAGATCAACGGCGAGTGGCATACCAGAACCTTCCCCGTTGTTGGGGGGCGGTTGAGGATTCTGCACGAAAACAACGATAACCTCAGTATCCAGACCGACATCATGAGGCTGGGAAATGATTTTGCCGCGGTTAAGGCCGCTGTGGAAAGCCACAAGGGAAAGTTCAACGGCACGGGAACTGCTTCAGTCCAAAGAGATGCAAGGCTGGCAGACTCCATTGTTGAATTGGCTGAAACTAGAGCCATTGCTCGGGCTCTGCGTTTCGGTGGCATAGGAATGGAATTCACGGGCGCAGAAGAAGTCTCCCATGTGACGGCTACAGATTCTGAACTGGAGCAAACCACGGGCAAAGAGGTCAAGCCGGTCTTTCCGGAGGAAAATCAATTTTGTGTCAATCAGTTATGAATCGTTCTGATTTGTGATGCTTTTTGGAACGTTCGACCTGAGTTAACTACTTTATTTTACGGTGGTGCTGCCCTCTTGATGTGAACAATATCAACACCGCTTCAGAGAGGTCAAAGGACACAAAAAGAACCCGACCGGGCGGACACAGCTGGGACGGGGGGTCCTAGGCCGCGGTCGGGTTCTTTTTGCCTCATGGTGTGCTTGACGGGTTATTTCCACTGTCGGAACGTCTCAATTAATCTACTACATTTATATTATGTTGTAAATTGGCGTTATTTATGGTATATATTAAACACACGGAGTCCTGCCGTCCAATGTCGCCTGGAGTTGAAGAAATGAAAACTATTCTATTAATTAGCCTGATTCTCGCGGCCATGGTAAGCGTGGCCATGAGTGCCGAGACTCTCATGACGATCGAGACTAATACAACGATCAGAATTGACCCAATAACAGGCCAAATCAATCGAGACGCTGAAACCCACGTTAAAGGCATAAGGAAAGTACATGAGGCGCCGGACCGCGTTAAAACACCGGATGCAGTGGCCTCCTCAACCAATACGGGAACTGCCAGCACAGCGCCCACACTAACGACTCCAATTGACCCGAACGCTGTTACGACGCCGGCTATCCTAACGACCCCGACCACTACGGATACTACTGGTACAGTAATTGCGCCAGCTTCTTCGACCACCTCCGGTTCCACTAGCCCCTCTCAGTAGGTGCTCGCGGGACACCAGAATTGGGCTGCGCGGAATGGAAATCAGCCAAACAGCTGCAACCGTGGGGTGCTTAACGCCGGGACCTGCCATTCGATGACCAGTCGCACCCAATTCGGCCTCATCTACGCTCGTGTACACCCACACGAGGGTAAGATCTTCCGCTATCCTGAGTAGCACCGGTGTCTGGAAGCCAGGCGTAACGATCTGTCCGATATCCATGTTCCTTGCCATCACAATTCCGTCTACCGGTGCCACGATTTGTGTATTTTAGATTGAATGCAGCTTCCGTGTAGATGCCGTTCCATAATGGCAGCGGTGAGAAGGAGGTCTAAGACTTAGCACCCCTAGCGGGCAGGATCTGATAAAGGGCGGTCGGGAAGACCGAAGGTTTTTCCGTTGATACTTGAGTCGGAAGGTTAACAGGGCTGTACAAAGACATGGTGGAATGGACCTAGATACGACTTCGCGTCTTGAGGGGAGAGGCGAGCAAGAGGGAGACCCTGGTCGGCGGCCGGACTGACAAACGGAATGAAAACCTGAAGAACTACTGGGGTCGCCACTAACAGGTAAACGCCTCCTATAGCTTTCTGTCGTTGCAGATGTCCAACGATTATGGGTTGCGATTCGCGATCTGAGGTTTTGACTTTTCGGTCACTTCCAGCGGCTGGCCCGAGTTGACGACTTCCTTGCCTTCGACCACAACACGATCCCCAGGTTTCACTCCGTCCACCACCGCAGCGTAATGCCTGTCAGTCTCACCTATCCTTATCCGTGTTATTTCAGCCTGTTCGCGTTTGTTCACGAGCACGACAGCGTTCATTTCATTGACGTGGACCTGTTCCAGTAAGGCCTCTATCGGTATCCTCACCACATCAGGAATGGTTTTGACCACCACCTCCGCTCGGGCATACATACCTTCGAAAAGCTGCATGTCTCGGTTGTCGATATAAATGCGTGCTTCAAAGAGCCGATTCTGGTTTGTAACAGGCTGGATATAGTCAATACTTCCTTTGAATGTTTTTGTCGGATATGGGTCCACTTTAACTTCCGCTTCTACTCCCCGCCCTTCCTGGATTACTTTGGTGATATTCAACTTCGCAACGTCCCTATCGCTGAGAAAAGTCTGCAAGTAGATTGTCGTGTAATCACTGATCTGGAAAAGTTTCCCACCTGTTGACACCCAGTCTCCTTTTTCCACGAAGCGGTTCGAAAGCACTCCCGTTATTGGTGCAGTCACAATCGTGTGCTTGAGGTCTTCTTTCGCCTTGGCAAGTGCTCCCTTGTCCGCTTCCACTTGACCAATAGAATTCTGATAAGCTGACAACTTCTGTTCGTAAGTGGATTGGCTTATTGCTCCAGTCTTAAACAGAGGCTCATTCTTTTCCCACTCAGCCTTGTTGTAAACGAGCGTGGCTTCATTCTTCTGGAGATTTCCACTGGCTTGATCGGCCGCGGCCCGGATTATGGCATCGTCGAACGTCAAAAGAGTCTGCCCCTGGGTCACCGGTTGACCGTCACGCACATCTAGCGATTGGACTTGGGCTGAGACTTCCGCTGAGACGCACGTGTTTGCGATGAAATGAAGGTTCCCCGTCATCTCGAGGGTTTGTTTCAGCTCTCCGTCATCAGCCGTGACAACTCCGACCTTTATGGGCGGTGGAGGCAACGCCTCTTGTTTCGAACCACAACCAGCCAGCAGGAACAGCATTAAAAGCAGGATTGTCAACTGTCGCACGATCATGAAAGAATTCCTCTATTGCATTGAACTCGTTGGGTCGAGACGATGTTCTCTACTCGTCCCTGTCGCTTCCGGCCTATTAAGGAGATATTTTATTATGATCCAATTTGCTTTTGAAATCAAGTCGTTTTCTCCGGTATTTCACCTTTTATTTCATCCAAGGTGATTGGCCGAACTTTCCAAAAACGTCCTTTCACGTCCTCGCAGATCGTATAGACCACAGGGATGAATACCAGCGTGAAGAGCGTCGCTACCGAAAGTCCGCCCACCACCGCCATTGCCAGCCCGTTGTAAATCTCAGCGCCTGCACCGTGCTTGAGAGCCAGAGG
>JBKQRG010000431.1:0-22714 GCA_052144015.1 Desulfomonilaceae bacterium | reverse complement strand
GATTCCGATAACGAGGACAGAGCCTCCTCTGGTGGAGTCTTAACAGGGGATGGTCGACCTAAACTAAATTCAGCTATTCCGATCGGAAAAACCTGTACCAGCTGCTGATATTTTTCGTTAATGATGAGCTGTTTCTTTTCGGCAGTTAGATCTTCAATTAAAGCAAGAACCATTCTTTCAGTCTTGAATCGAATGGAACGCAAATGAATTCGGCACCAAAGATTTATTCCATGCAGTACTAAAGAGCATTCGAAAATGTGCGTCTTTCGGTCCTTTAAAACCTTGCTCAGGGCTGACAAGACCTCTGCCTTGTCAGTCGGTCCGGCGAATAAAGAAGAAAAGGGAATGCCGGATAAGGGGGCCGCATCATCCCCTTTCAACAAAGCTTTATTGAAGAAAACTATATTAAAAGACGCATCCACGACGACTGTTGGAATGGGAATGGATTCCAGCAGCTTGCCGAATGAAACATCTCTTATCCAACGTAAATCGTGGCTGCCTGAATCGGTAAGTTCTCGTGGAAGGAGTGGGTCGATTTCAATGCTAAGCGTACTAATTTCGGGCCTCTGCATGATTGAGGGCTCAGAAGCATGTGGTCGTGATCTTCGATCATAGACAATGACTTCGGTGTCGCTTGACATTGGGGCATTCTCCTCGCGCAATGCACACGGAATGGGAACAATCAATGATTGGCATCTACCGATTTGAACGAGACCACGTTAAGCGTGATCAATTTTTATTAACATTTTTAATCAGGCCCGGGGTTATAACACATCCTTTAGAATTGCTTAAATACCCCTAAAATGAGAGCCCCCCCCCGGCCATAGAACCAAAAAACTATATACAGCGAGCCCCTTTTGAAGATCGTAAATCTATAGACACTCCACAGAGGTTGCGGTTTTATAGCTTAAGATAGAGCAGGAATCAATCCAATAAAAAATCAGGCAAAATAGGCACCTTACCGCAGTACGAAGTGATGGCGGCCTCGACGGAATCCCGCCGGCCTGAGATGGCAATTTTTTTCAGAAAGACCCCTGCTTCAGGCTTTCGGAACCAGGTTTCCCCATAATTTTTTTCGAGAAAACTCCGTAATACGTTCGCGGCTGCCCAGGCATTGAGATAATCCAGAGCATAGAAATCAGACTCCATGTCGATCAAGTAGGCCTGGGGTTCATAAACAAATCCTGTGGCTCTATTAAGGTGATCACAGTACGACCCGGAATTCTTAATGTCGCCTTTTTCGTAGAATTCTTTTTCAGTAAGAAATTTTCCGATATGACGCCTTATAAGACACAGACGTTTCGCGCGAAAAAGATTTATTAAGACGCTTGCATCTGCCGGCGACATGCCTGCTATTTCGGTTAACCAAGAGCTATTATCAAGAAGATCCATAAATAAAAAAGCAAAGGTTTCGTCGAACGCGGGGGAGCGGTAAAGCCGCCTGTACTCTACCGGCAGCTCCGGATCAAAATGGCTCAAGAAGAAAGCATGACCCATTTCGTGTAGGAGCGTTTCTACATCTGTCAATCCTCCCACTGGTTTCATCAATACAAAAATTTGGCCTGGTATTTCGACCCCTATACAAATACCGTCTGGATTCTTTGCCGGATCATCCGAGATATCCAAAACAATGTCTTCACGTGAAGAGAGATCCAGTCCCAAGGGTTTGAACGTATCCAGGACAAGCTCCGTGAGACGGGAAGCCGGAAAAATATGATCGAATCGGCTGATACGAAGCAGGTGTAAGGCATGGTATCGGCTCAGATTTTCGAACGGCTGTCCGATCTTTTCTAGGACCCAAGGCCTCATCCGCTGCATATAAATCTCAGCTGTATCCTTCAGGTATCTCTCAAAAATTGGGACATAGTGCGCAAAAGAGACCCCCTTTTTCCCCTCGTAATACTTTGCATAATCATAGAAGCCAAATTTTTCCGTGACGGCTTTTATCGAAAGTTCGGTCATGCCAAGGAGGATTGGATTGATAATACCTTTTAAATATATGTCCATCTCCTTACGGATTTCCTCTCGTTTATCAAAATCCGACTGAGCTTGAACCCAATTAACTACCTCCAAGGCCGGAATTTTTTCCGAACCTACGTGCATCCTGCCTCGTTCCATGTAGAATTTCAGCATGTCCGCCAATGAAGCGGTCTCTTGTACGAGGACCAAGTCCATGCAACCAAACAGCACCCTCTCAATTCGAGCCCTTTCCTCAGCAGTTTCAGCCTGAATTAATGACCTCCTCAAGAAAGGCACTGTGTTTTCGTCAACAGGAATTGGATGCAACTGAAGGATGTCGCCTGTTTTGAGGGCTGACGGTGTTCCCTGCAGCTGATCCACAGATAGTTTAGCGAGGTCGCGATGAATTGCGTCTATTTCTTTGACGATTTTTTCTACTGTTAGTTGATTCAAAGTCCGGCCTTTCGGGATTCGGTTTCGATCACGTGTATTAAATCTTTCACCAATTAGAACTTATGAGGCGGTAATTTGCAAGTCTAGGAATGGTCACTTGACATGCCAATCGATGGATTCTAAGTTGACTCCATGCCGCGCAAATTGATGAGCAGTATTGAAATATATGTAATTCTGGCATCTTGTCTGGCCATTTCGCATGATCGCCGAAAACGGCCGTATGATCTCTTCAGAGCTTTTCATTGCACTAAAAATCGGAGCAGCACAGCGCAATGTACAGGAAGTTTAGAGTTTTTTGGGAAGGGGCAGGGAAACGCTTTTATACATTGAAAAGTGATCCCCGGAATTTATCCCTTCCCTCATACCTACCATCTAAGTTTCGGCGCATACACTTGGAACTTACTAACAAGTGCAACTTCTCTTGCGTGTTCTGTCCTGACGGCGTGATGACACGGGAACGCGGAGTAATGGAAGAGGATCTTGCTCGATCGGCTCTGGATCAGATAGCAGATCTGGATATCGCAGAAAAGGTGACATTTCACGTTATGGGAGAGCCTTTACTACATCCGCGCTTTTTCGAGATTCTGGATTATGCGGCAAGTCGCAACTTGGCGGTGGGCCTGACCACAAATGGAGCGCTCCTTACTCCGCCGATTATTCGGCGGTTGGCTGCGCGGGACCTTCATCAAATAGACATTTCTCTGCAAACGCCGGATCGAGAGAGTTTCCTCGCAACTCGGGGGACTCGTATGGATTTCGACAAATACAAGGACCGAGTGCTGGAGCTGCTCTCTGCTTGCGCCGATAGCCCTGAGCCTCCTATCTTCAAAATACGGATCATGACCACCCGATTCGCCTCCGGTCTTCGTGAGAAACGTGGAATACCTAATTTTATGGGCAGCTCAGCCAAATTACGTGAAACGGTTCTCGAATGGACCGAACTCGTTCAGCAGCGCCTTGGAATCCATCCGGTTGAGCGAGAAAGGCTGATCAAAAAAATCAACAAAATAAGCATCCACGGTTGGAATGTAATTGAGATCAGCCCGAAAATCTTCATAGAAACTTATATTCTGACCGACTGGGGAAATGCGTTCGCCGGCGAGGAACTCGTAGAAAGCCGCCGCGGATATTGTTTTGGGATGAGGGATCATTTCGCGATTCTATATTCCGGGGATGTGGTGCTTTGCTGTGTGGATTTCGACGGCCGAACTGCTGTAGGCAATTTGAATAACGCTTCTCTACTGGACATCCTCAGGAGCCCTGAGTTGGAGAGAATTGTCAAGGGCTTCCATCGTGGGATTCTTCTGGATCCACATTGTCGCCACTGTCTCGGGAGCAGCTCCCATGTTGGATCTTGGATCAAACCCGCCGCCTCAATTATCGGATTGAAGCTCCTGAAACCATTCTTTTATAGAAAGTACAGATTGTTTGATCAGTCACAGGCAGACAGAATCGAATCATCTTAACCTCATTTAAGTCCGACCGCGGGGCTCCCATAAGCATTTCCGATATGCGGATGGCAGGAAACCACCATCCCTTTTCATTCAGGGCGAGATATTTCACCAATCCTGCTGCGCCGAATTGCAAAAGACATTGAGCTCACTGTCGAAAACTTTCTGGAATATCGGTGAGAACTCCGGGAATGCATCCAAAATGGTGCAGCCTTGCGTCCGGACGGCAATTCTATTAAAAATAACAGAACCGTTTCCGACATTGACAGCGGTCTCCAGATCAGATAACAAACAGATCGATGGCTAAGGGCTGCCATGGGGAAGTATACTGATAAAATAAAATATTCGGCTCTATTGCTTATTTTCATTTTGGCATCTTGTTCATCTGCGCCATTGAAAAACTTTGAGCCCTCGTCCTCTCCCGCTGTCTCAACTTTACCCACTTTTTCCCGAACCAAAACCCAAAGCTTGGACGCCCCGTCTCTCATTCCCGAGTTATGTTCTCTTGCAGTTTCTGAAAAGCCACCCATCCCGGAAACACGAGCGACACAAGAAAGAAACTCGGTTAACAAAGCGCATCCCGATTTACCGGAACTAAAGTTTCCGGTTCCATCAGGGAGCCTGTCATCAGCTTTCGGTTACCGGAGAGGCATTTTCCACACCGGCCTGGATATAAGAGCTCCGCAGGGAGAAGACGTGCTGGCCTGTGCAGACGGTCGAGTGGCGTGCGCCGGGACGAGAAAAGGATATCGGAGTTACGGACGAACGGTGCTTATTGACCATGGCCGGAATGTGTTCACTTTATATGCGCATTTGAGCAATATCCATGTGACTGCCGGGCAAAAAGTCCAGCGGGGGCAAAAAATCGCGTGTGTGGGATGCACGGGTAGGGCAACTGCTCCGCACTTGCATCTAGAAGTAAGAGTGGGTGACCGAGCGTTTGATCCATATGCGTGTTTTTCCCATTCCGAACTTAGAAGAATAGATGTGGCCAAGGGATTTGGGGGCTCTCCACTTGGGCCGGTCAGAGTGCGCCGATTATCCGCCCGCCGATAAGCAGTCTAGAAGGAAAACTCTTTTTCAAAAGGGTTTTCATCTTGGAACCTCCTTTCAGAGAACCTCTTGTACAGTTTCTTATTAACTCATCATTAAATTCCAAGTTCGGCCTATCTCAGCACAAAATTGTTGTGCCCATAATTGGTTGTTATTGAGGCGCCCACAAGATAAAATTTTCCGAGGATGGGCTCACGTAAGGAACAACTGAACCCTAGATCGATTTTGGTTACAGGAAAGGTTGGGTAAAAACTTTACTGCCCCTTTGGAAGCAATGAATTCTTTGATGGATGCAAAAGACAAATTGTCCCGTAACCATGTGATTGTGTTTACACGTTACCCGGAAGCGGGCAAAACAAAGACTCGGCTTAAAGCTGAGCTGGGTCCTGAGGGAGCCGCGGAACTTCAGCGCGTTATGTCGGAACATGCGATTGGCCGCGTCCGTGAGCTAGCCAAAACCGGACCGATATCCGTTGAAGTCCGTTATCAAGGCGGCAGTACGTCTCTTATGAAACAATGGTTAGGCGCGGATGTGCTTTATCGTGAACAAGATGGGAACGATCTGGGTGACCGAATGCTCAGGGCATTCGACGAAGCCTTCCGGGATGGAGCTGGCCACGTATTGCTCATAGGTACCGATTGCTCCGGGATCTCGGCCCAAATCCTTGAAAAAGGATTCCAAGAGCTCGAACGAAACGATTTGGTCCTTGGCCCCGCCGCGGACGGTGGGTACTATCTAATCGGACTGAAAAGAGTTTATCCCGAACTGTTTTCAACTATCCCGTGGGGAACTGAAAATGTGTTGGAACGAAGTCTCGGGATTGCTCGTCTTCAAGGACTCAGCACGATTTTACTGGATCTCCTGCACGATGTGGACAGGCCCGAGGATTTGGATATCTGGAGAAACATTGAAAGATCATTCGCAAGTCTCATTTCCGTCATAATTCCCACCTGGAATGAAGAATCAAATATTTCTGTCTTGCTTGAGGAACTCGTCGGCGCGCCAAATGTTGAAACCATAGTTGTCGACGGCAACAGCAGTGATCGGACACGGGAAATCGCGGCATCTCATAATATCAAAGTCATGAGTTCGCCACGATGCCGCGCAATTCAAATGAATACCGGAGCCAAGAACGCCCGGGGCGACATTTTACTATTTTTGCACGCGGATACTCGGTTGCCGCCAAATTGGGCTTTAATGGTGCGTGATGCACTGGCTGAACCCGGGACTACCGCTGGTTCGTTTGAATTTGCTATTGACGATAAAATGAAAAAACTGAGAATCATAGAACGATTGACTAATTTTAGATCCCGAAAATTTCAGCTACCCTACGGCGATCAGGCCATCTTTCTCAAGGCCGATCTGTTTCGCCGAATCGGCGGATATAATGATCTCCCAATTATGGAGGATTTTGAGCTGATTCGGCGTCTGCGCAAATTCGGCCGAATAATCACGTTGCCGGCGCGGGCGTTCACGTCAGGACACCGGTGGAGGAATCTGGGGATTTTGAGGACAACACTAATCAATCAAGCTGTGATTTTAGGCTATTTTTTAGGAATATCCCCCGCGCGTTTGGCACGGTGGTATCATCGGGATTCTAGGGATGATGTCAGGAATTAGCTATCAATTGGGGATTCTATGACAAAAGCTCTGGTTACGGGCGGGACGGGTTTCATAGGCAGCCACATGGCGGAGCTACTTCTCGCGGAGGGATGGCAAGTGGTCTGCCCTGTCCGTAATCCAAAGAATTTGCGGAATTTGCAAAATCTACGGGTCGATATTATTCAATTTGACAGACTGGAAAAGGAAACAGGCCTGATTGAGGAAATTGATTATGTTTTCCACATCGGCGGAGCCACTCGTGCCATTAATTTCGATGGTTATCGCAGCGCAAATGTAGATTTCACACGTATGCTGCTCGAACTTTTCGCTTCTCCGATTTCCAATCAGATTCTAAAGCGATTTGTTCTCGTGAGTTCGCAAGCTTGTGTAGGGCCATCGCCTGATACTGGCGACGCCGTGACGGAAGGGCATTCGCCATCGCCGGTGTCGCTGTACGGCCGCTCAAAACTTGAAGCCGAGAAAATAGCGGCCAAGTTTATGAACGATCTCCCCGTTACTATTGTACGGCCTCCGACTGTATTTGGTCCTCGCGATACGGATGTCCTCGGGATTTTTAAGTGCGCATGCTACAGATTTGCGCCGTGTATTGCAGGGCCCGATAGGCTCGTCAGCATCATCTATGTTAAAGATTTGGTGAGGGGCATCCTTGCCGCGGCTCGATCGGATTTGGGACGAGGCAACACCTATTTTCTTTCAAATCCTGAGCCGGTAGTATGGCGCGAATTTGCTCTCCGGATAGCTAGAGTAATGGGTTGCCGCGCGGTTATCTTACCTGTACCGGTAAGCATAATGAAATTGGTCTCTCTAGCCGGCGATTTTGCAGGATGGATCACCGGGGAACCCAGTCTGCTCAGGATGGAAAAATTTGAAGAAATGAAGCAATTGGCTTGGGTGTGCTCGGCGGATAAGGCATTAAAAGAACTGGATTGGTCCCCCGATACCCCGCTTGACAACGCGATTGAAGAGACCGCGAAGTGGTACGTAGATCACGGCTGGATCTGAGAGAAGTTGTGGTGTTCGGATCAAGAACGCTCGGTGAAACTGTAAATGGTTACGTCAGTGATTATTCCTTTTCATAAAATGCAAAAAAATCTTTCCCATATCCCTGATCATATCTTTTCAAGGTGTACTGCAATTGTTCCGGAGAAAGCCTTTCTCTTTTAACTATTTTGTCATTTTCCGATCTGAAATAGAAATTGCAAACTATATTATGAATGTTTGCATCCCCGTGTATTGCTCGTTTGCACCCCGCCAGCACCAGCGCCTTGGCCAAATCTTTTGTACTAACATGATGCCCCATAGCGAAAACCAGGTTCCCGTCATCGCGGATACCGAAGGCGGTCCGATTGGCCAAGAACCAGAATTTATTGCTCATGGTGCTTCGGCCTTGATTATCAATTAAAAATCCGCCCAGACCGAGTTCCGAATCCACAACCTTTCCGTTTCTTAGAACGTTTTCTACAACGACTCCATCTTTGATCAGGAGATAACGTAGCTGCCGAGCATCCTTAACAAGATGGGTGGGAATGTCGTCCGACCATTCAACAATGTCCACTGAATCATCGCGATAGATCACCAATGTAGCCATGCCAGGGACCATAGGATAAACCACCCTACCGCGAAAGATCGCTCCCGCGCCTCGTGCGTGCTGCTGCATCCACAACGCATTGGTGATGGCCACTATTTTGGAGAGGCTTTCCCGTTCCGGCGCGTAAGAAATCTCGTACATACCCGGCTCCGTGTTGCCTATGAACAGACGCGTCTTTAGACGACTAATATCGAATAAGGCCATGTAAACGATTGAGTTCGGAAAATCTATGCTAGGGCGGTAGGCTGTCTTATAAATGAGCGGCCGGCCGTCCGACGCTTGGGGCATTTCGTCCGACGTCCAGATACCTTCGCCTTCCAGAGGAGGTGAAGTATAAAGAGGAGGAATGCGTGGAGGTTTGGGAAACGAAGGGTCCACGGTGTCTAGCCGGTCGGTTTTAGATTCTAACTCAGGGCTACTGTCATCCAGTGCGGCAGGTTCGGCTTGGTCCTCAGAATTTTCTACCGGTAATGGGCGGGCCAAAAGATCTTCCAACCAACTGGGCAAGGACGGTTCCTCCGCCATGTCCAGCGGCCGTTCGTGATCGGCGCTCTCCGTACTTACCCTGGCATGCTTCTGTAATGAGACATCTTGTGCATGTCCATGTATTGACGTCACACTAGAGACAACTATCGTAAAAAGCAACAATAATAGAAATCTATACCCCATATCACACCATGACAGACTTAAAATATTTGCAATTGCCTATGTTGAATCGACTATTCGGCAGGTTGATTTCACCGATGATATGGCGAACTCTGGCAACCTTTTCCAACTCCCTTGATGTTCAACATTAAAAGTGCATTTGCTTTTTAAGAGGGCGCCCCCGGCCATTCGCCGGTGAAGGGCAAGGCAGGATGGAGAACCAACCCCGGAACCTTTACCCTATAAAACATTAAATACTCACAATACCTAAATTTCGAGCAACCCTGCAATCGCCGTATAATATCAAAGCTCTCGGAAAAATTCAAGCCTCACTTGCGCCGCGAAAGAAGAGCTTTTCCCCCAAACACCTTGAAGAAATTAACGCTATTCCTTATGATGTCAAGCATTTTGTTGTGAATATGCAACAGGCGCGGTAGTTATCGGCTCCTCGGGTCGCAATGGTCCAAGAGGCCGATCAAATCATTCGGCTTGAAATCCAAATGAAGGAACAGTTTCTTCTCCAATTTGAATGTATTTTCCTTCATTATACGAAGTCCTTCGATGGCTTGCGGCGTTTTCCCATAGGTATCCTCTAAGTATTCGAACCTCTCCTCCAAACTCACGACAACATCATGAACCACACGTTTATCGGCATAGAATACCACGTGTTCCTCGGCGATCGGATCGTCCAAACTGCTTCGGAGGATGACATGCTGAACTACAATGCGAGCTACATTCGGAAAACCTTCCAGCTCCAGAATTTGTTCGCCTCTGATATCGTGAAATCCGCTCCCGTCTCGGATGCATGGATATTTGCCCACATCGTGAAGTAAACATGAGGCGCGAATGAGATCCATATCCACTGTTAAATTCTTTTTTATTAGTTCGAGCCCCAGCAAGCGCCCGACTTCCCATACTTTCTTCGAATGCAGGATAATGTGATCAGGAGTGTCATAACGCTTCAGCAGCGCCATGCAGGATTTTTCACCGGGGATTTGTACCGAACTCATGATTGTTAAACTTGATCTCTATCTACGAGACTTTGTCTCGTGTCCAATATAGCAACTCTCAATAAAACTCGCAAACCAAAGCCTCTATGGTTGATGGACCACCCATAAATTGAACCGTAGAAAACCAGTTCTAGCATTAAAAGTTAATTAATTACGATATATTGTTGAGTTAACTTGACAACATGTCCGTTATTTAATAGAATTTACACTAATTACTTTTGTTAACATCTTTGTATGTATGGTATTACAGATTATGAAATAAGGACTAAGTATGAGACGTTTCGTTCCAATAATATTTTTCATTGCTATCTTTGGTGCTGCGCCTTCCGCCGTATCTGCTCAGCTAATGAGGGGCAACGTTCCGATTGGAGCAGGTGGCGCTGCACGCGGATACCAAGTTCCCACACAAGCCTTTCCCGGAATGACAGCTTGTGACTCGAATCCATGGTCACGTTTGCGCGTTGAGTCATATGTTGGATATCTCGATGATCCCAACGGATTTAGTTACAACCGTGAACGTTCGGATGCTTCCGGCGAACCCAGTCAGCTATACTCTATGCCGGTGCGTGGAATGTGGCTTGGACTCTCATCCGGTATATCGCTATCCGACGCCCTTGGAATTACACTTTCCGGCGGGCTCTTAGTCCCCGGTAAAACGCAAGGCCAATTTAGTGAAGACGGAGCAGTTCAAGTAGCATTGAACAGTAATTTGGATTCAAACCACCAGTGGGGATATCTCGATGGAATGGGCACTTACAATTTTTCGCGAAGCAGCAGTTTTGTTTCAATGCAAATCGTAGGCGGATTCCGTTGGGATCATCTTGATTCCAAGCAGTCTCTAAGATTCTCGGATACCACGGGTGGAAATCAACTTAGCGGATCGACGACAAATAATGTAATTCTGAATGCCTTTCTGCCATACCTCGGTTTTCAATATGTTTATAAGTCAGGGACTTCAAATACTACTACTCGTTTGATCGGATTTCCTTATGTTCCGGGAAGTGTTAAGTTTCAAGACTCATTCAGCCAAATCCAAACCGGACTGACCTCAAACGGCGGGGGCGAATACCAGTATCCATTGTCATTTACGTCCGGCTACTTTCTAGAATTTATCGCTGAGGGATCTCGCAGGATGTTAGGCAGTGCTTATTTAGGCACATTCTTCCGGTGGAATATGCTTCACGCGGCGACCGGGCCCGGATCGTACACTACAGCCAGCGATCGCACCGATTCTTTTGTGATAGACGAGAAGTTCTCATATTATATCCACGCCTGGACAGTCGGGGCTCTGGTTTCCCTGGATTTTTGAGGATTCGCATCGAATTCCGGGGCTCTTTCTAATTGTTAATCTGCGGCGTGAATCTCAAGCGCTTCCACACGAGCATCCGGAGTAATCAGTCTCACGTGAGCGGCTATATCTTCGAGATGGTCACGTATCTCCAATTCGCCGATTCCCGTAACTCCATAAACTGTAAAAAGTGCATTTCGCGTTTGGGGTGTGATCATGGTCCGGCGATCAGGGCCGTAAATTACATCCGAAATGACACTTTCCTCATCAGCTATCATCATATCCCCTGCTTTAAGCTCCTGTGCCTGCCCGTTCATTCGAATGTATGTCTCAGTGCCTTTGGACACGTGCAGAGTGATTCCGCCCTTAATCGCGTCCCGATCATGGCCCGCGGTCAGAAGCATGTTTTTCAGTTCTGCTATGAACATGGCTTCGACCAGAGCCGCTACTTTCGGGATTGATTTTCCTCTAAATGCAATCGAATCCAACTGGTGCTGAACATGATAAGTCTTTTTGAAGCCCTTGTAATAAGCTGTATACGCCTTAATCTGATGCAAGGCCTTAATTTGTGCAGGATCGTTGAATTTGGTCCGCAGATTGTCTTCAAGTTTTCTTTTGGCATCGTCCAAAGCAGGATGGTGGTCCGGATTGAGTACTCCACCCATGCTCAAAACACCTGCATGAGCGCCGGGAAAAGCCTTCTTCCAATCATCGCTTACATTTAGCATCGTACGGCCTTTATTTTTTGAAAATTGGGGGAATTCATTGGTTCTGACTTCGGATCAAATCACATCCTATCACCGCTGCGCAATAAAGATTTCCTATTGAGATGCTACTTACGCAGTTCATAATGCAACACGCCTCGCACAGAATACAAGCCGCAGCCAGCAACCAGTCAGGAGTCGTATCAATGTTCAGTAGTTGACAAAAAAGATTGAGGAATGGCTTATAAAGAGGGGCCCGCATCGGCGGCTGAAGAGTCATGAGCTTACCGTCCGCGGACAGGAGGTGACGAGGGTGCCTCCTATCCGCATGGCGGCATGTGTGGTCCTTCCGGAGTGGGATTCTTGGCCCAATTGGCCATGGAGGGGTGGTCAAAAAATCGCTTCCAACAGTGTATAATAACGGGACTTTGAACCTCTGGGCACTACGCTTCGCCTACCACATTGGTATTAGGTTGAGGACCGCTATTGTCAAGTTTGATTTCTTCGATAATGGACGCAATTTCCGCATGAAGAATTTCAAGTTGCCAATTGAAATAGATGTCCTCACCAAAGTCCCGGATTAGTTGCTTTTGCGCGTTGACGTAATCTTTTGGTGACACCGCGCCCGAAAATACATGGATCGGGTTAATAAGAGTAGCTATGATTTCTTCTTGGGAATCGTTGTTTTTTGCTTCTTCGTTTTTCAGACCCATGCTGCCTTCCTATGAGTATTTTAGCTTTTGAACTTGCAACCCGAATGCCAACAACTCAAAGCGAGAGAAATCTTCAATATTTCAGATCATTATCCAAAAGCAGCTTAAAAGAGTCTGTTCTCAACTGTTCAGAATCTGACACGGTCAGAAAAAGTTAAGATGTAAAAAACCCGTTCAATAGTCGCATTCCGGTACTGTCCGGGATCCGACACCCTGGACCGTTTACGCGCGGTCCCCGCTCCGTTTATTTGACGCTCCAGTGCTTTTTTCATATAATGACCTCCGTTAATCACGAAAGTTCAAAAAAATATCTACGTGTTTCCGTATTCAGGAGGCAGCGCCATGTTTGGCATTGGTATGCCGGAATTGATGCTGATTCTTCTTATCGTTATCATGGTTTTCGGGGCGAAACGGATCCCGGAGATCATGGGCGGTTTGGGCAAAGGTATCAAAACCTTCAAGAAAGCTATGGAGACGGATGAAGTTACGTCGCCCGAGAAACCGGCGAATGAAGTTCCAAAGGAAAAGATCGAACCCAAATAGTCCTCCCTTTTTCTGCGGTAATTGCGCTTCAAATTAAATTCTAATATCCTTTGCAGGGTCCTGATCTCTGTTGTCTATGGTAGGAATTCCTCTACCCGCAGTTTTAGATTTTATGAAAAAGAAGACCTTCTCTGAGAATCCGGCTACGGTACATCTTTTCTACGGTGATGAATTCCTCGTAAAAGAGCGAGTCCGGGAACTCTTGGACAAGCTCCTGGAGCCGAATCTCAGAAACACGAACCTTATCGTCATTGATGGGATCAATGTCGATGTCTCATATCTCGCCAACCAGCTGTTCACGCCGTCACTCTTCGGTGGGGCTCGCGTTTTATTAGTTGAAAATACTACTCTATTCTCGGCACGAACCGACCAGCAGAGAACTTTACGCAAAGTAATCGATTCATGGGACGGCGGTGATCGCAAGGCTACGTTCAGGGCTTTTGCTCAACTGCTCAGTCTGCTCGGCATCGACGCTGGCAATCTTGAAAATAGTTCTGATTGGATAGATGAAGTTCTGGGCGGTTCCAGCACTGCTCGAGATCGAGAAACCCTGTCTGAAATTGGCCGAGAATTTCTGGAAGAAAACAGAACAACCGAACTTAAAGGCAGCGAAACCGCTTTGGAAGAACTGATCTTGTCTTCATTCCCCGAGCAGATTTTTCTTATTTTTACCGCAGTCTCAGTGGACAAGAGAAAAAAGATCTTCAAAGCTGTGGAAAAACAAGGACGAGTGGTCGAATGCGCAGTCCCGCGGGAGAAACGCGGTGCGACTTTGGAAAAAGGATTTTTCGAGGATCAAGTCCGACAGGCTCTTTCCAGCAGTGGCAAAAATATTAATCCTCGTGCAATGCACGTCATGTATTCACGCGCCGGGGGTGATTTGCGCCAGCTTCACACTGAAATCGATAAGCTGGTTGCTTTCGTTGGAGGCCGCAAAGAAATCAATGTTCAGGATGTAGAAACGCTTTTCGACGACTCTCATGAAACGGAATTTTTCGAATTCACGAATGCTCTGCGCTCCGCGGAGCTTGCCCAATGCCTGCCGGCTCTTCACAAAAATCTGAGGATGGTATCGCATCCGTTGCAAACGCTTGCGATCATGGCCAATGATATCCGCAGACTTATGGTGGCTCGCGAACTGTTGTTCAGCACGTTCCGAGAGACCTGGAAACCCGGAATGTCGTACGACGGTTTCGTACCGATCCTGAGAAAAGCCCTTAAAGATGATCCTCGGGCAAAAGAAAAAGGGACGTATAATCTACTGGCCATGAACGAGTATGCACTTTTCAATCTGCTGAAAGTAGCTCAGAAGTTCACTATGGAGAGGCTGCTCTTTATCATGGAGGCAATTCTCGAAGCTGACGTGCTCCTCAAATCATCAAGGTTGGGGGCCCGTTCCCCGCAAGTAATTATGGAACAAGTTGTTTACGCGATCTGCAATCCTAAAGTCAGGATTACGGGTTAGCCGAGTTCTTCGATATCTTCGAGCGTCACCCTCCGCCCCGATCACGCCACCGCATTAATATCCACTGGCAGTTTCCGAAGGCTCAGCTCTTTGAGTTGCACTTTCGTGCTGGCATTATCGATATCAATACCCACCAGTTTGCCTTCGGCGTCATAATCTAGAACAACCCCTTCGGAAATCTCTTTGCTTTCGACGCTAATCTTCTCGGATAGATCTATATAAAGGGAGTCAGTCTCGGGGTAGTAGCTCAGTTTCATGGCTTGAGTCCTCTGTCAGGAAACGCATTGTGGATCGTTTTCTTGTCTTCCAAGGTTATCACACGCAACACGCGGCCGTGGAGGTCGGCAAGGCGCTGCGGTTCCATCATGCCCGCATTGCCTTAAAAGAGGCCTGGATCACATTGTCGAGATTTTGAAGAAAACGAGACCGGTCTCGCTTCGCAAACGGCCCCGGACCTCCCGTAAAATTTCCAAGGTCTCGGAGATGGGCCATTAAATCCCTGTTCGCCAGTACACCACCGATTGATTCTTGAGTGAAGACACGGCCTTTCGGGTCGAGCACGCGAGCGCCCTTTGCGAGACATCGTGCAGCAAGCGGAATATCAGCTGATACAGCGATATCGTTTGCACTAACATGCTCGACAATCCAATCATCTGCAGCATCAAATTGACCTTTAACAATGACTAGCTCAAATAGTTCCTCCTCCGGAATTCTTATAGGGGAGTTAGAAACCAGGTAGACTTTTAATCCATATCTGCGGGCCACCCGATAGACTTCATCCTTTACCGGGCACCCGTCTGCATCAACGTAGATCTTAATCAAAGAGTACACCTTGCAAAGATCGATACCGTGCTCGTCAAAGGCCGAGCCCTTCTTGACATCCGTCATAATAATCAACTGCCTCATTGAGTTCTGCTTCTGCTTGAGGATGGAAACGGTACTTCACTTTTTTAGCCGATCATGTAGCTTCCGGAATACATCATCTCCTGCGACTGTCTTCACTTCTCCTCTGTCTATTTCAGCGATTCTCCTCTCGACCTCTGTAGCCCATAGTTTATCTATATCTTTGTGAGAAGGATTGAGGCTTTCAAGGAGTTTCTCAACAAGTTGAAGTCGGATTTCGACAGGGAGAGAGACGGCTTCAGACATAAGCTCGTCTTTAGAAATCATGTTATTACCTCCATAATTAAGCGTACAAACATTGTATACTCAGTGGAAGTACCGCGAGCGAGGGCGTTTCAGGCCGGGGATGTCCCGCTTGTCAAGCAACTGCATTTATATCCACTGGTAATTTGCGAAGACTCAACTCTTTGAGCTGAACTTTCGTGCTGGCATTATCGATATCGATACCTACCAAATTGCCTTCGGCGTCATAATCCAGAACAACCCCTTCGGAAATCTCTTTGCTTTCGACGCTAATCTTTTCGGATAAATCTATATAAAGGGAGTCAGTCTCGGGGTAGTAGCTCAGTTTCATAGCGTGAATCCTCTGTCAGGAAACGCATTGTGGATCGTTTTCTTGTCTTCCAAGGTTATCACACGCAACACGCGGCCGTGGATTCCCATCATTGTATTGACAACAACTCCCGGTATATCAGGCTATTACCCGGTAGTCCAGGTCTTACTGGTGGTCGCGCGGCAATTCTTAGCAATCCGCCGGGTTCCATGCCCGCATTGCCTTGAGAGAGGCCTGAATTACATTGTCGAGACTTTGGAAGAAACGAGATCGGTCTCGTTTCGCAAACGGACCCGGACCTCCCGTAAAATTTCCAAGGTCCCGGAGATGTGCCATTAAATCCCTGTTCGCCAGAACGCCACCGATCGATTCTTGAGTAAAGACACGGCCTTTCGGGTCAAGCACGCGAGCGCCCTTTGCGAGACACCGCGCGGCAAGCGGAATATCCGATGATACAGCGACATCGTTTGCACTAACATGCTCGACAATCCAATGATCTGCAGCATCAAATTGACCTTTAACAATGACTAGCTCAAATAGTACAACTTGCAGATGCCAACACACGCAGTCCAATTGGTGCTTATTTTTTTCGCAGAAAACCAAGAGTCGATTTAATGCTTTCTGGTTGGTCCTATGTCGTCGCAGCGGTCCTAGAATTAAGGCAATTGCCTCAGCAAGATCCCTCTGGTCTTCTCCTCTGCATGAATCAGTTTACATCAAGTTGCCGAAAAAGGGAGGGCTTGTCAGTGAGCTTTTCAGCATTGACAATCGACTGGCAGACATTTTAATATTCATCATCCTTTCTATACATATTCGGCCATAAAACTCTTTCTTTTAGGACAACAAGAGGCTGTTATGAGGTACAAGATCGGCATAGATGTTGGCGGCACTTTCACGGATTTTCTGCTGACCCGTTCCGATGGTCAGTCAGGAACCTACAAGGTGCTTTCCACACCTCGTGATCCTTCTATTGCCACAATGCAGGGAGTCACGGAGATGGCCGCGGACGAAGGGCTTTTGCTCAAGGATTTCCTCACTGCCGTGGACGTCATCGTACACGGGACGACGGTTACCACCAATGCTGTCCTAACTTACACTGGAGCCAAAACCGGCCTGTTGACCACCAACGGAGTTAGGGATGCCCTCGAAATGAGACGAGGCATCCGAGAGGAGCAATACAATAATCGGTATGTTAATGTGAAACCGTTGGTCCCACGCTACCTCAGGGTCCCCGTAGCCGGTCGGCTTGACTATGCAGGAACTGAAATCAGCCCGCTGAATGAATCCGAAGCGCGCGATCGCACGGAATTTTTTAAGAAAGAGGGCGTTCAGGCGGTAGCTATCTGCTTCATGAATTCCTTTGCAAACAAAGAACATGAAGAGCATGCCGCCCGAGTTGTTCGGGAACTTGTACCCGATGCCTATCTATCTGTCTCCACCGATATACTACCTGGTATCCGATTTTACGACCGAGTTTCCACAACCGTTTTAAATGCTTACGTAGGCCCGATCCTGAAGAGATATCTTGATAGTCTGGTGAAGAAGCTGGATGAGGCAGGTTTTCCCAATGTCTTATTGATCATGCAGTCCAATGGAGGAGTGACTTCTCCAGCTTTTGCCATGGATCATGCAGCCACCACGTTGCTTTCCGGGCCAGCGGGCGGCCCGGTGGCGGGTATCGTTTACGCGGGGATTCAAGGCTATCGGGACTCTATAACGATGGATATGGGCGGCACCTCGTTCGATTGCGCACTAATTAAGGATTCCACTCCTTTTACTACCAGCGTTGGGGAAATTAATCGTCTCCGATTAGCGCTTCCGATGCTCAATGTGGTCACTATAGGAGCAGGTGGGGGTTCCATAGGATGGATCGATGAGGGCGGGCTGTTGAGAATGGGACCTCAAAGTGCCTCATCTGACCCCGGTCCGGCATGTTATGGAATTGGAGGAGAATTGCCCACATGCACCGATGCTGATCTGGTACTCGGCTATCTTGATCCCAATTTCTTTGCAGGCGGCAAAATGCCGCTCCAGGTGGATAAAGCCAAGCGAGCCATTGAGGACAAGATTGCCAAACCATTGGGCTACGATCTCTACCAGGCCGCAGCAGGCATGTATAAGGTTATCAACGTGAACATGGCCTCTGCCGTGCGTGAAGTTGCAGTCAAGCACGGCCAAGACCCGAGAGACTTTCCTCTCGTTGTAGCGGGTGGAGCGGGACCGAATCATGCATGCATGATTGCTCTTGAATTGGAAAATCCTGTTCTTATTGTGCCGAGAGAATCGTCGATTTTCTGCGCAGCCGGGATGCTCATGTCCGACCTTAAACATAATTTCGTTAGAACTTACGCAGTTCTGCTGAATGAAGCCGATCCTCAGATATTTGGACGGTTATTCGATGAAATGAAAAAGGAAGGCAAGCAGTTGCTCGTATCCGAAGGTATCCGGGAATCGGACATTGAATATCGCTATTCGCTTGATCTACGGTACGTAAAACAATACCACGAGGTTGAAGTGCCTGTTACAGCCCAGGAAGTCGATCTTTTTAACATCGAATCCATGGCGAGGAAGTTTCATCCGGCTCATAATGCTCTTTACGGCTATTCTTTGGAAGATCAAGGCACCCCATTGGAACTCATAAATATGAGATTGGTGTGTATCGGAATGACCGAAAAGCCCAAATTTCAAGAGCAGAAATTGGCGACTGAAGATCCTGCGCAGGCCTACAAAACTGATCGGCAAGTATATCTCCCGAATCAGGCAGAGTTCCGTCAGGTTCCGGTTTTCGACGGATTAGCTCTGCAATTTGGGAATCGAATTGAGGGCCCAGCCATTGTCGAGCAGGTCAATACCACGACTTTCGTCGCGCCGGAATTCAATGTCCTCACTGACCGCTTCGGGAGCTTTACCATGTATCTCAAGGGCCACGAAGAGGAAGTAAAAAGGAGGATCCTGTCATGAGCAGAGAGATTGACAAGGTACTCGTCTCCATTTTGCAGCGCCGGTTGAAATCCATTACTGAGGAGATGAGCATTGCTCTGACTATGACCACTCGATCGCCTATACTCTGTGAGGCAAAAGATTTCGTTACCGGCCTATATGACGCTGAAGGCAGAATGCTGGAGCAGACCGAAAACCTGCCGATACTCTCTTTTTCGCTCGGGCCTGTTTGCCAGTATATCGTCAAATATTTCGGAGATGATCTTCATCCGGGCGACGTCATTTTCCACAATGATGTCTTTTCTATGGGAAACCAAAATAATGATGTCGCGGCGTACAAGCCAATTTTTTTCGACGATACTCTGGTGGGATGGGCGGCCTGTAAAGGGCATCAGGCGGATATAGGAGGAGCTGTCCAGGGCGGCTATAATCCTAATGCTACAGAGGTGTGGCAGGAGGCCCTTCGTATACCCCCTGTTAAAGTATACGAGAAGGGCAAGCTTCGTAAAGATGTTTGGGATTTGATTTTTGCGAACATTCGGCTCGACATCGTTCCGGAGGACATGCGTGCTGAAATCGGTTCCTGCGTTGTCGGTGAGCGAGGCTTATTGAAAATCATAGAACGCTACGGTCTCGAGAACTTCGAATTTCATAAGGATTATCTTTTTGATTCCACTGAAAAAATGATGCGCGCCGAAATCCGCAATATCCCGAACGGGGTGTACTACGGTGAATCGACTTGCTACTACGATGGAAAGAACCCTGGATCCGAATATCAGATAAAGGTCAAAATAACGGTTGAGGACGAAGAGATCACCTTTGATTATTCAGAAACCGATGCCCAGACAAACGGTTTTGTCAATGGGACATATACCTCGAGCGCGTCGGCAACCACTTTGACTTTTCTCCAAATGGTGAATCCCGATATGCCGCACAACGATGGCATGATAAGGCCGCTGAAAATTATCATTCCAGTGGGAACAATCCTTAACGCTGCTTATCCTGCTGCTACAACCTATGGGAATCACCTCTGTCCCAACAACGCGGATGCGATAATGAGAGCATTGGGTCCGGTAATTCCGGAAAGAGTCACGGCCGAGTGGAACGAACTGCTCTGCTCACTCACCACCGGAATGGACCCCCGTAAGAAAACGCCATATGTGGATATCGGATTTATGGGACTGAAGGGCGGGTCTGGAGCCATAAAAGGAGTAGATGGTTACGATCATATAGGTATGATAGACGCTTCCGGCGGTGTCCTGGACCAGGATTACGAAATGTTCGAACAACAAACTCCTCACCTCCTCTTGAAGCATGAATATTGGAACGATTCCGCGGGACCTGGCCAGTGGCGCGGAGGCCTCGGAGTGGAAACTGAATTCATGATAGGATCGGATAATACGAAAGTAGTCACCTTCGGCGATGGCGACGTGGAGGCCGCAAGGGGAGCTCACGGAGGATTGAATGGGACGCTGAACAAAATCGAACTGACATATCCGGATGGTCGGAAATATCTTTGCACAACCAAGGACTTGGTAGAAAATGTTCCTAAAGGAACTGTTTATTATCAGCAAGCAGGTGGCGGTGGAGGATATGCAGATCCGTTCTTAAGGCCGGCGGAAAAAGTGGCTGAAGAAGTGCGCAACCGCATTGTTTCTCTCGAAGCGGCAAAAAGGGATTACGGGGTAGTCATGGATCACGGCGGCTTTATGCTTAACAAGGCCAAAACGGACAATATCAGATCATCCAAGGTCAATAAGTAATTGATTCCTAAACCACTGCTGAAAAATTGAGGTTCGCTTATGAAAACGTTTATGCCCTCGTATTCATCGTATGACGAATTGGCTGAAATCCAGCTTCATGGTCTTCAATGGACTGTAAACCACGCTTACAACGGGTCTCAGTTCTACCGAGAGAAGCTGGACACAGCCGGAGTAAAACCTGAGCAGATCAAAAGCCTTGATGACCTAAAACGGCTACCTTTCGTCACATCCAAAGATTTGGCCGCAGGATATCCATTTCCGATGCTGAGCGTCCCAATGAGCGATGTAGTGCGGATCCACGCGTCATCCGGGACTACCGGAAAACGAAAAGTTCTCTGCTATACTCAAAAGGATATTGATGACTGGGCCCACTTCTTTGCCCGGTGCTACGAAATGGCGGATCTTACAAGTGAAGATCGAGTACAGATATGCGTCGGATACGGTGTCTGGACCGCGGGCGTGGGCTTCCAGCTAGGGTGCGAAAAATTCGGAGCATTGGCGATTCCTGCCGGACCCGGCAACCTAGATATGCAAATGGAATTCCTTGAGGATTTTCAGACCACGGTCATGTGCTGCACGGCATCAATGGGGTTGTTGCTGGCCGAAGCTGTGGAACGCAAGGGACTCCGCGACAAATTGAGCCTGAAGAAGATAATTTATGGATCGGAACGAGCATCTGATGCAATGAGAAGCAGAATAAAAACGCTACTTGGGCTGACGGACATGTACGATATTCCGGGCATGACGGAGCTTTACGGGCCCGGCACCGGTCTCGAATGCTCAGCCCACGACGGAATGCACTATTGGGCCGACTATTACATATTGGAAATTCTTGACCCGGAGACTCTGGAGCCGGTCCCTCCTGGCGAAATCGGCGAAATGGTTGTGACCACGTTGAAGAAGGAAGCGGTTCCTCTGATTCGATATCGCACAAGAGACCTCACTGCCCTCAAGCCCGACCCTTGCTCCTGCGGCCGTCTGCTGCCGCGACACGACCGGCTGATGGGTAGATCCGATGACATGTTCATCATCAGGGCGGTCAATGTATATCCGGGTCAGATTGACAGTGTGTTGAGCAATATCAAAAGCATAGGGAGTGAATATCAAGTCGTGCTCGAACGCCGGGATGGAAAAGACTTTATGATACTGAAAGTGGAACGAGCCCGGGACAATGATCCCTCTGCCGATGCTCGAACAGCAAAGGAGGTTACGGAGATGATTAAGAAAAAAATCCTTGTAACCCCTGAAGTCGACATGGCTGAATATGGCACATTACCGCGCAGTGAGCGCAAAACAAAACGCGTATTCGATAATCGAGAGGTGTGAAGCGGAAAAAAATTGGTCCCGATGGGACAAGGTTCATTCGGATGGCATTGAAGAAGAATATATTTTCAGAAAGCGGACGACCAGGGAGAAAGGCCTATTCTGCGGTGAAGCGCCGACCTGAGGACAAGTCGGCGCACCTGCAATTAAGCGACGGAACATAATTATATGGTTCTGTGCAGCGGAGCCAGGAAGCGCCCCGAAGGACGCTGAGTTGCAATAACGAGAGATCCAGACTGTTTGCGGCGCAAGGGCAAAAAGATTTCTGGCACAATTTCCCTAAAGTACTCTATGGTAGATCATGGCTCACGATTTTATTTTTGCATACGGCTCTAACATGAATCGGTCGGATCTGCGATCGTGGCTGGAGGCAGATGGATTTGATTCGTCACTTTTAATAGAAGCAACACCGGCCACCCTGGAGGGATATGATTTCGTTTGGAATTATTATGCCGTGTCAAGGGGCGGCGGAACTGCAAACCTGGAGCAGAAGGAAAAATCCATTATCTGGGGGCTGCTACTTGAGATCGACGAAAGCCTCTTAAAGGCATTTGATCGCAAGGAGGGGCATCCATTCTTCTATTCCCGGGGCAAAGAACGCATCCCGGTTCGGCGCGCAGATAATGGTAACACAGTTTCGGCATGGATCTATTTTGGTAAACCCAACCGAGGCGACAGGCGGGACATTTGGCCATCCCGCAATTATAAAAACATCGTGCTCAATGCGGCCATTTTC
>JBKQRG010000430.1:0-49342 GCA_052144015.1 Desulfomonilaceae bacterium | reverse complement strand
GCAGGACGCCTTGGAAAAAGCACAGACTCCGGCCGAGTCAGTCAAGACAGGAGGCGGCCTAAGCCCGCTGATTGAACGCCTGTTGTGGCAATACCTGGGATTCGATCCGAAATATTTGAGAATTCCTGATCTGAACCCGTAAAGCATAAATCGTCTTGCAGAGAAAGGAATAAGAAAATGGAAAGTATTCACGGCGCGCGGACTCTAAAATCGTTCGAATAAAAAACTTATCCATTTCAGGCTTTCGTTATCCAAAAATGTCAAGTTTGTTGACACCCCGCCGTCAAACACCGTTATCAAACCAGGCGAAAGGGTAGCGCATCCCATAGACCGCCCCGGCACCGGGTATTGGTAACCTAAAAAGCCGAAAGCCGCTTGGGGCGCGAGTGTTAGGTGCGCGCCAAAATCGTATGAAAAATATTCTTTCAAACTCGACTTATTATTAATAACCGCCAACAAAATGACTTGACAACGTGGCGGTATTCTATTACGTGGTGCGTATTGTGAAATATGAACTTGACCTTAACAAGCCTTTGATCTCGTCCAGAGTCCTGGCAAAAATGCTCGGCATTAGCGTCCGCATGGTCTCACATCTAGTGTATATCACCGGACAGGAGGCCAGTGAACCAGCCGACGGGCCTGGAACTAGACGTAAATTTACCACCAGGGAGGCCGCTTCGATAGTTTTGGGGCAACGTTTGGGAAGCACAGGCATGCCTCCCGGCCGGATAAGGCAATGCATTGCGAAGGTGATGGACGGCTGGGAGCAGATTTTCCCCGGACCGATCATCGTTGAAGGCACGTCCGAAATTCCTGTGGGTTGTTCTGACTGGTCTGAGAGTGGGGGGTTAGTGTTGCTCTTTGCTTGGGAGGCCGAAGACGGATTCCATTGCGATCTCGTTGACGGGGAAAACCTGGAGCCCAAGGTGGTGGAACTCCAGCGATATGGCTTGGTAGTGATCAACGTGGCCGATATGCTCTCCGGATTCTTGTTTGTCACGTGTTTGGAGCTTGATGGGATGCCCCGAGGTAAGTTGAGCGTGTGACAGGTAGTTTTTTTTGAGCAGGCTATTACAAGGTATGAAATATGTATTATGGGAGGCTTCAATGACTCATCTTGAATTCGAGCGACGAAAACGAGGATTAAGACAAACCGATCTGGGCAACCTGATTCTCTATGATCGGGCAGTTATAAGTAATCTGGAGCGACTCCAGCCTGAACCTGCGGCTGTCGGGAAACGGTTAAGGGCCGCATTGGAAGGGTTTTTTGGTGAGCCGCTAGAAAAGCTTCTTTCTCCAGTGGGCGAGGCATCATGAAAAAAGCAAAAGCTCGTCTCACAACGATAAAGGCCGGAGCGCCAGAGGTAATGACTTGCGACCAGCTACTGGAAATGGACTTTCCGGAATCGCGAAGATTCGCCGAACTGCGCTCTCAGGGGATGCCGCCGGACAAAGCCAAGGAGCAGGTGAACTCCGAATTCGGCCATGACTACAAAAAAGAAGTTGAAACAGGCCGAGACAAGCCCAGGACTCAGGAAGACTGAACCCAGCGATTACCGGGATTTCGTGAGAAAATCATGACCAATCTCTCAAACACTAAAATACTCAAACCGGACCTTGAGCAGGCTCGGACGTTTCTAAAACTATTGGGTAGAGGCTCCTTTACCTTTCAAACGTTCGATGACGATCCAGAGAGAAAAGATCCGAACCTTGTCTTTGTCCGTCATGGGAGTCTGAATCAGCACGCCGACGGATTGATTCGCGTCAATAATGAAGGCGCTGGCATATATTTCATGGTCAACAAGGGGGATCTCAAGGCCAGAAAAGCCGAGAATGTCACGGACGTTAGAGCGGTCTTCGTAGACCTGGACGGGTCGCCGATTGAGCCGATTACCGCTTGTGAACCTCGACCGCACATGATCCTTGAAACTTCCCCAGGCAGGTACCATGCTTATTGGCTAACGAAGGATGTGGCACTTGATGAGTTTGCAGGTATTCAGACTGCTCTCGCAGCTAAGTTTCAGGGTGACCCCTCGGTTAAAGACCTGCCGCGCGTCATGAGACTGGCCGGATTTTGGCATCGAAAGGGACAGCCGTTTCTGACACGGATAGTCGATAAGCTTCCGCCGGTTCCATATACGAAGGAACAGATCATCACAGGGCTACAGCTGAACCTAACTGCCGATGCTCCTGCCACATCAGACAAAGATTCGAAAATCCAAACGGCCCAAGAAATCCCCAAAGGGAGCCGCAATACCTCCCTGACCAGTATAGCGGGGGCCATGCGCCAGAAAATCGGCCTGGAACCGGATGCAATTTTAGCCGCACTTTCAGTTATCAATCAGACACGCTGCGCGCAGCCGCTACCGGATCGCGAAATCGAGAGCATTGTCCATAGTATCAGCCGCTACCCGATTGGAAACCTCCGAGCCGCGGAAAATAAGATCATTATCCCAACAGGCATTACTTTTGAAGAACTCATGAAAAAGGATCTGCCGGAGCCAAAGTGGATCATTCGTGATCTGCTCCCGGAAGGATTATGCCTTCTGGCAGGAACCCCCAAAATAGGCAAGAGCTGGCTCGCGCAACATCTATCCCTAAGTGTGGCCAGCGGAAGATCTGCCCTGGCCCATTTTTCATGCGATCAGGGTGATGTATTACACTTTGCCCTGGAAGATACCCAGCGGCGTTTCAAGAAGCGCATGGCCACGATGCTGGAAGGATCAGATGCCCCGGTATTAGCCAGCCTGTATAATACCTGCCCGCCTCTCTCAGACAAACAGCCCGATGGCCTTGACTTCATTCATAAGTGGCTTGACGAGCATCAATCGGCAAAGTTGATAGTGATAGACACGCTCGCCAAAATTAGACCGCACAAGAGAGGCCATGAACCCCTCTATGATAGAGACTATCGAGACCTTGAAGGGCTGCAACAACTAGCTGGGCAATACGCCGTGGCTATCATTGTCATTACCCACACAAACCAGGGCGAACACCGAGACGTGTTGAACACCGTTTCGGGTACAAGCGGCTTAACTGGAGCCGCCGACACGATATGGATTCTGGAAAAGACGGCACGGGGAGAATCAAACGGAACTTTATTCATATCGGGGCGGGATATTGAAGAACGAACGGGCGCTATGAAGTTCGACAATACCACTGGCCTGTGGCGATGGATCGGGGACGCCGTTGAATTGAACATGAGCAAAGAGCGTCTCGAAATCCGGGATGTCGTACAAACCGCGGAAGCTCCTCTTGGCATCAAGGAAATGGCAGGAATTCTCAGGAAGCCCTATAGCGTAATAAACAAGCGAGTTCAACGCATGTTGGAGAAGGGTGAAATCGAAAGAGCCGCCGGGAGTCGAGGAAAATACAAGCTTCCAGCGGAAGATCAACGATATGAAGAAATCAGCCAACCGGATCATCACGAGGGGCACGGTTACCATGCTCACACATGAACTTATATATCTCCGGTCCTTTTGTCCTTTTTACTACTTAATAATAATAATATTAATAGGTTGTAAAAGGACAGGGGGGTGTCCTTTTGGTGTCCTGATGTCTTTTTGGATAAGGGGAAAAAGACGGAAAGGACAGGCAAAGGACAGGGGGGTGTCTTTAGCTAAATACTTGTTATTTTGTTGGTAAAGATACAAAAGGACAAAAGGACATTATAAAGCGAGTTAGCTGAATGCTAAGTCCTCTCCTAACCCCTAAGCAAGCCGCCGGATTTCTTGGCATTCGTGTCAAGATGTTGCACCAGCTTGTCCGGGACGGAAAACTTGCCTGCATTCAGATTACACCGAAGGACCGGAAATTTAGCGAAGCCCAAATTTATGAATTCATCGAAAGCCGAACTATCCCCGTTCCGAAGTCTATTGACAGAAAATCCCCCAGCAAGGTACCTTTCTCCCGGAAGGGAGGTGATAGCTGGAAATCGACTGGGGTTTCTCTGTCAGAGCGCAAGAAAATGAAAGAGGAGTTGCGCTCATGGCAATAAAAGAACGAAAGGGAGATTTCTATCTCTATTTCAGACCATTCAAGAAAAAACAAGTCGGGCTAAGGGTGGATGTGACCACGAGGACTGAGGCAAGGCATTTGGAAGCGATTCTCACGCGAGCTTGCCGCACGGGGAACTATGCTGGCCTGGACGGGACCGCACGAGAAGCGTGTATCCGCATGTTCGAGAACCAGCGATGGGAGCTTCCACCCGAACTTTATGTTGACAGGACGCCCAAGGAAAAAGTGACGTTGTGGGAGGCTTCCAAGCTTTTCATGAAATACCCGGAGACCAGGGCGAAGAGTGAGAAAGCTTTGACACGGTATACTCAGGCTTTAGTCAATTTGGCGGAAATCTTGGGCAAGGACGCTTCATTGAAAGACCTTTGGATTCCGACCTTGAAACGGTATCAGATAGAGCGTCTAAACCGCGGGGCCGCGCCGTCAACCGTCAATATCGAGCTTTCAACACTCTCACGAGTCTTCGGGGTCATGCTTGAAATGCAACTCGTGGAGACGAACCCGGTCAGTTTGGTCAAGAGGCTGTCAACCAAGTCGAATGAGCGGGAAGTCTACCTCTCCCGCGAGACGGTCAAGTCCATCGCAGACAAGTGCCCGGCCTGGTATCGGCGGATCATTTGGACCGCCTATTTCTCGGGTATGCGAAGAGGCGAGATTCTGGGATTGACCAGACGGCAAGTGAATCTTTCCGAGAGGTTGATCCACTTGGAACCCGAGGACACTAAGGAGAGCCGTCGCAAAAGAGTGCCGATTCATTATGAACTGGTTCCGATCTTAGAAGAGGCTATGCGAATACCCTTTCTAGCCAGTGACAAGGTATTTCTTGTTCAGGATAGTCAAGGGATTCGGATACCAGGGACCGATACTGTTGACAACTGCTGGCCCAGGGCGTGCGAAAAGCTTGGAATGAAAGAACCCCGTCCTCGGTTCCACGATTTACGGCACACATGGCGAACCAATGCGAGGCGGTCAGAAATGGATTTTCAGATTGCCGAGAGCATCATGGGGCACTGGTTTAAGGGCAAGTCCGTAAATGATCGGTACGGTTATATTGACGGTCAGGAGTTTATACGGGCCATTGATTGCATGACTTTTGACCACGGCGAGACAGTGATTCTTGCACGGAAGAAACAAGCCCCTTCTGAGAAAAAATGTGAACATTTTGTGAACATGGACACCGCCGAAAAAGAAAAGACTCAGGGCTTCAGCCTGAATCTTTAATGAATTCTGGTACCCCCGGCAAGGATCGAACTTGCGACCTGCGGATTAGGAATCGTAGGTTTCTCTAATGATTACAGTAAAAACAAATACTTACTTAAGACTCCCGTTGCATTGACACACTACTAACCATAACAATCCAGAACCGAATGACACAAAATTGACACAGTAGAAATGTTCACCGCTGGGACTCTTGAAAAAACTTCGCCAACCGGACTAACGCTAAAGTGTCGAGTTGGCAGTATTCCAGTAGTTCCTCCCTCACTTACTACGCCTTACATCGGGATTTTCGGGATTGATGATTTCAAGATAGGCCCTCTGAACCGCTTGTCCGTCGAAGATTTCTTCAAAAGCTCCGTAAGCAATATCTCAAAGGTTGCGTTGGGAAGAACTCAAGGTTAAATTAACCATTTAGACAAAGCAGGTCAGCAATAGTCGCTCACGCTTATTTTCTCATTTGATAGAGCCACTCCCCTGCCCTGTCTCCGCCGTGAGAGGGCGTCGTCAGCATAAAAGAATCAACCACTTATCCAGGAATCCCAATCATTTCAATCCCTGTCAGGTCTTTTCAGTCCCTTCCGATCCCTCTCGGTCCCTCAATTTGCGTACACCATGCGTACAAAATCCCCGACGCCGCTACCATGCACCATTGTTTCCCCAGAAAACATATGGGTTGAAACCAATCCAGATTGGAAGTCAAAGCCCTCTGGGGAAATCGATTTTGAGGAATTGTAAGTAGCGATGTCGGTACGCAGGAAATTGTCATATAGCATAAATGTAGTTGAAAACGTGCTATAACTCTACATGCTCGCGGAGAGCCTGTAGTCCCCATTATCCCAGAGGAACAATCGCTAAGGTCGTCATAAGGAATCCTTCCTTCGGCTTGCTCAAAAGCCCGGCAAGGCGAAGCCACCGCAACCATCGGCAAGTTCCTTCAAGAAAATCTTGCTCCAAAAGTAGTTCAAATATGATAAACTCACGGAGCGGTGGAGAGCGTTTGCAGGGTCTTCCCATTACTGACCGGCGGAGGACAGATAGATGGCGACCTATTCGGAACTCAATAGAGCCTATCTCGAGGCTATTCAATTTGGGACCTTAGAGGAATTTCGGGACGAACTGAACTCATTTTTGTCCAGGTCGCCTTACAGCTACTTAGGATGGCTTTTTCTATCACGTACGCACGACGCTCTAGGTAATTTTCAAGAGGCAGCAAGGTCTTTTGAGAGGACATTGGCCCTCTCTGATCCGAATCTTTTCAGCCACGGTCAGCTTCTCAAGGAAATCGAGACCTTCCGGAATAGACACGATAACACGAGTGTTTCTTCGCTTCGACTGGACCGAAAAGGTTCCGGAGACATTTCCTTAGCTAGTGACTCTTCCCCCGACATTCAAACGGCAGAAGTGGTGACCGACAAGCGAGATCATGGGCTCCGGCAATCGCGTGTGGCAGCTTGTCTACCCCATACCTTTTCGTCCGAATCAGGCTTAAAAGAGCGATCCGACGGCCACTACGAACAAGATGATCTGGAGCGGCGAGCTACAAGGGCTTTCAGCAGTGGCAGATTGGACGAGGCACTTGAAATATGCCAGACTGGCTTGAGGAATGAGAACAAAAGCTTCAAGCTGATTCATACCCTCGCACAAACGCTGCAGCGGCTCAAGCGGTTGGACGAAGCTCTCCAATGCATTCGAGAAGGAATCCCCGGAAAAGATGAGCAGCAGCAAATTGCCCTGATGAATCTGGAAGCTCAGATCTTGTCGTCGCAGGGCAGTCTTGTCGAGGCAGCCCAAGCTTACAGCAGGCTTGTCCGCAAAGAAAAGCGGAACGAAGCTCGGAAGTTCTTCCTCCAACAATTGATAGGGATTTACCGTCGCCTCGGTTCGACTGACAAAGCAAAAAAAGAGTTGGAAATGTTTTTGGCTCTTAACCCGGCCGATGAAACGGCGCTCCGGCTAAAGGCGGCGCTGGAAAAACCTTCTATCGTCACCGGTTCGAATTCTGGCGAGCCGGGATTATTTGATCAAACAGAGGCTCCGGAACTTGACGTTGACCTGCCGGATGAAGGCATCGATCTTGTGAGTCCCATGTTAGGGCAAGATCTTGAAAAAGCCGAGTTCCGTGATGAGGAAATTCTCAGGCAGGGAGGTCAGCCTGACGTTCATTCGGCACAGCGGCTGTTGCAGAAAGCCGAGAGTAGGAAAAGTTCAGAGTTCGGGGAAAGCTACCCAATGTTCTTGGAGGCCGCCAAGGCTTTCAATGAGTTGCCTTTGGGAACTTACGACATAGGAGACTTTCATAGAGCCTTGGCTCGTTACGCGATGCTCAGAGGCAGCGATCTTCTGCTCAAGTTCTCCCGGCTGGTGAAATCGAGCGAGGATAAGAGATTTTTATTGGCGCATCTTAGGGACAGCGCTCTCAGTTATTTTTTGGAATCCTTAAGACTCCAGGTTAAGGTTCACCCACCCTCGGCACTTTTGATTATCACCAATCACCTTCGAGTGCAGCTCGCCTCTGCTTCGGCGTTTGGTTCAGCGAAGGTGCCTTTCGACCCCTTTGCTGAGCAGTTCACCGAATTATTTAGGTTTTGCCTTGAGAATACTAATGACAACATTGCTCGCGTGGCCTGTGAAGCAGTCATCGCGTGGGGAGCCGCAGGTGGTCATGTCTGGAATGCTCTTCAGAGCGTTAAAGGAGGGCCTTCAGGCCTGCACGGGATGCTCGGGTCACGGCGAAACAAGCAGCGAATTTACCGGATCTTGTCTGACATAACGGGGCTGAGATTTGATGAAGATCAACGTCCGGCCGAAGTTTTAAGGCAAGCATTCGTTCAACGTCTTGATCAATACCACGAGATCGACGCCTTCTTGCGCCCTTTCAGAGGGATATCATTGACAGTGCAAAACTTCGAGACAATTTGTGTGAAATGGGCCCATTTTCCTTTGCATAGAGCCCCCCTGTTTGAGACAGACGTAGAAATGAAGCGAGATGTCGAGGCGGTCCTAGCAGCATTGCGACCATATCAGAAACGCTCACCAGAAGAGCGGACCGAGATACTCTTCACTGCACGGAACGGACTGGAAAACCTGATGGCGTTCGCGCAAGAAAATCCGACGTATTGGGGGAGGGTCCATTTCGAGCCCCTGGTAACGCAATGGCGCTCCGCTCTAATACAGATTGAAAAGACCCGACTAAAGGAGATGCAGCCAGCCCTAAGGGTTAGTTTAGAGCCTCCGGTATTCCATATCGATGGTAATTCTGTCTGCGGAGCATTGAGCATCGAGAATGTTGGGAGGGCCACGGCCGAAGGTCTGGCCTTAAATGTGAGACTGTGCCAACTTGACTCAAAGGAGCTTTGTGCGGAGCGAAACGATGCGATTCAAAACGAACTCGGGGCCGGGGAAACCCTGTCTTGTCCTATTGAGTTTCAGCTCCAAGAACTGCCAGGCGGACTGGATAACCCTTATCGACTGCAGGTTACAGTGAGCCCGCGTTATCGAGCTGCCAGTCTGGACCCGGTCATAAGCGAATTCACATTTCAGACGAAATCCAGCGCCACCTTCGAATTGGAGGATATTCCTTGGAATGAGCTGTCGATTCCTCCTCGACACATGTTCAAAGGACGCGAACGATTCATTTCTCAATTAGTGGACCACTTTGCCTCGCCACAGCGAGGCAAGACCTACATACTGTACGGTCTGACGCGGACTGGAAAAAGCTCTATCTTGTCGTATCTCGAAGATGCACTGGATTTGAGACCGTTCAAGCGGGGTGGCGAGGACTACCGGTTTGTGAGCTTTGCCTGGGACATGGGCAAAGCAAAGGCGCATTCTTCTGCCAAAGACATGTGGAGGTATCTGCTTCAGGAACAGGTCGCTGGAAAAGCACTGCGCTTGGAGGATCAGGGCCTCATCCAGATCGGCAGTGAACCCATGATTAAGAACCGGGACAATGTGAGATTTAGGGATTGGGAACCACTGCTGGAACGATTCCAGAAGTGGGGCTTATATCCTGTTTTCTTAATTGACGAATTTTCGTATTACCGCGAACTGTTTGATAGCAGCAGATTGGATGCATCGTTTCTCGCGGCCATGAGATCCTTCGCCATAGGTGGAAAGGCGAGTTTCGTTTTAGCAGGAACTTATGATTTGAGAAAACTTATTAAAGATGAAGCTTATGGGATTACGGGCCAGTTCGTCAATGCAATCGAGCATAAGGTCAGCAGAATAGAGAAAGCTCCGGCCGAAGAGTTGGTGCAAGTCATGGACCCACCTCTCCATTTCACAAAAGAGGCTGTGGAGCATGTCCTTCGACTCAGCTATCGGATTCCCTACTTCGTTCAGCTCATTTGCAGAGATTGTGCTCTGTACGCCTACCATACGGGACGTACCATCCTTGGCTTTCCAGAAGTCGAAGAGGTGACGAGGGTCCTTGCAGGGGAAATCCCGAGCAGTTCAGATTTTACCGCAATTAACAGGATAGCGGCTGGCGTTTTCATGAACAACATGCATTCGCCTTCCGATCCGAGGGAATACGAGGCCGTTCTGAGCACGATATGCCATTTGACAAAAGAAGATCAGTATGGACGTAAGGTGACATACCCCGAAATACAACGTAGATGGCATGATCATGGTATGGATCTGTTCCAAGCTCGTCTGGCCGATGCACTACATGAACTTTGCATCCGAGAAGTGCTGATTGAAGATGAGGATGAAGGAGTTCCCGCGTATCGCATAGCTGTTGACCTGTTTCGTCGCTGGTGGACGGTGGAACGAAAGTTCATTAACATTGAACTGGACAAACTTAGGACCTCAAACTAGGGGACCGATATGGAATCAGGATTTGATCCCTTTTCTCCGGTGACGAAGCCGGAATTCCTCTTTGGGCACAACCTCCCGGGAGGTTTGCTGGATGGTCTGACAAGTCAAGTGCGCCTTGGGGCAAACACACAGATCCTCGGTGAACGCAGATCAGGCAAAACCTCTCTGATTTGGTGCTGTATATCACGACTCCACGCGGAGTTTCCTCGTATCATTCCGGTGTACATAAACTACCGTCAATACGCTACAATTAAAGGATACGCACCGGCGTACCGACTCATGCTATCCTTGATCCATGCAGCCGTAACTGAACGAAACTGCAACGGCTTTCCCAAAGAAGTCACAATTGGGAGCATAACTCTCCCGTTTACGCGGTCTCCAGAAGATTGTTACCATCATTTGTGCGATGTGGATGAAATTATGCTTGGAGCTATTATGGGGCAGTATATTACTATGCTATCCAACTGTGGATACGGCATCGTTTTGTTTTTGGACGAGTACGAGCACCTTATTCGCTACACCTTTTCCGATGAGCCCGGTCTTTTCTTCGAACTGAGAGAATTAGCGTCAAAACCGAGGCCCAAGAGCGGAATCCCGCGGCCACTTACGTATGTGGTTGCAGGAGCCCTTCCCTGGCATGAACTGAGCCACATAGTGGGATCACCTGAGTTGAACACAATCGGCCCAGTCTTGACTGTTGGACCGATAGACGTGCCCGCATTTTATCAAATGTGGGAAAGCTGCTTGGCGTCTTCAGTGCGGGAGTCAACCGGGACGTGTGATGCAGTCATGCCCCGTGTAGGGGAGGTGTACGAAATGGTCGGCGGATGGCCTTTTTATGGCAAATTCGTAGGGCAATCTCTTTTTGCAGAAGGAACGGTCGCAGATAATCTTTACAGCTCCTTGAGTCAGCACTTTGCCGTTTCTTGGTCCAGGTCTCCTTCGCAGCGAGAGAGGTTGGCCGAAGCATTTCGAGATCATCCTCAAACCAAGGACTCCGAGATAGAAGATCTTATCCAGCGAGGACTGATTCAGCAGGTGTCGGATTCTTTGTTCAAAATCAGGGGGGGATTGTGGAAACGTTATGTGGGCGAACACATCGCGCACAGTTTAGAAGATTCTTCTAAATCTGAGATTGTAGAGACAGACCGGCTTAGGTACTTGGTCGACGATGTAGCCGAACTTGTGTCCGACATAAATGAATCGAGCTTGAATGTCTGCGGCAGAGAGGTCTATGTTTCCAGTAATCAAGACCACCGGAACTATCGGGATCTTCGGACTCCGGCGACGGATGAGACAACGTTTAGCCAATTTGCTCTGGCCCTGTACAACCTCGTCTATGAGAGGA
Source organism: Desulfomonilaceae bacterium (assembly GCA_052144015.1). Classification (GTDB taxonomy): domain Bacteria; phylum Desulfobacterota; class Desulfomonilia; order Desulfomonilales; family Desulfomonilaceae; genus DATJPW01. The sequence continues at coordinate 37,941 of JBKQRG010000430.1, read as the reverse complement.
CTACCGCTCCAGTTGGGATTGGCGCGGGGGAGGAAAACGGCAAGACCGGTTCGGAAAATCGATGCCGCAGCTTAGAATCGTTGCCAAAGAAGTTTCGTCAGAAACGCACTGTCGTGCGAGTGATTGGCTCAGTACGCCACCATTTTGGCAAGGCCCACATGACGCGACTCCCTCATTTTGATGCAAGCGGAAAACAGATGCCAATAGGGGATATCCTGGACAAGTATCTTGGAAGCAGGGCGAAACCTGATAAGCGCCAGTACCTGGTGATGCAAGAACGGCTCTTGTGGGACCTAATTCAGTACTTGCGGGAGTTGGATGGCCATTTTAGGGTGCCTTCTGGTGGAGCCAACTAATGGTCTACTAGGTAACTATTCAGAAAGGTGCCTCAGATCGCCCTCACCCTACATCATTAACGGCCGCAACGTTTTCATATCAGCACATTATTCTTCCAGAGCCGATCGAGTATCCTCACAAGCTCTGCGACACCTCCGCGGTCATTGATCGTTAGGAACTGTCGAATCCTAATCCAGCCCGATTTGGGCCAGGAGTACGATTCATCCGACATTGCGTTAGTAAAGTGGATCGACTCAATCATGCTCACAGCGGAGGCAATAGGCAGAGGCATTCTGTTAGGGGATGGTAATCCCACAATCGACCGGAGGCGCTCTATTTCCCCGGCCATGGTTCTAAGGCGCTCGTTCGTGTTGAACAATTCTTGTTCAAGGATTTGGATGCGTGCATCGCGACTCTTTATTTTCTCCTGATGGGTCGATACCCACTGGTCGCATAAGAAACTTCCCGCTTGATCGGAGAGTAGAATCCCGCCAAAGGAAACAATAACTCCCTTTTCGCTACAAAACCCTCCGTTTAACAAGGACCAGCTCCCAATTGTTACAGGATGACCACACAGATGACGGCAGAAGATAGCCATGGACCTTTGGTCGGCACCGATCTAATCTGAAAGATTTTGAGGGCTCGAACCGACGACCACAGTGCAACTCCAGGGCTCCATCTCCCGTCCATGTTGCGAAATCGCACCCAGTATCTTTAAGGAGACACTATCCCCATCGCATATTCCCTCCACACCAAGATCCAGCGTACCCTTAAACGTTTTAGGATTCTTCCAGGAGCCTGAAAGATGGTGATCAGTGTCGGCGATTCTTATCTTGGGCTTAAGATCCTGATTCATCTCCGTTGGAAAAGTCAAAGAAAGAGTAATTGTCTTCTGTGACGGGTCGACAAGTACATTGCCTCCAATCGATAATTCTTCTGGAAACCAACTGCCTTGATGTCTTCTTACGGTTACCGATACCCGACTGGCACTCTTAGGGTCCCTCATCTCCTCAGCAGAATCGCTGGCTTCCGCTGTCAGCTTAGAAAACAGCTGCTTTCCTTCACGGCACAAACTCTCTATACCTATGATAATCGGGTTGCCTGGCTGTGAAGGCGGAGCTTCCCGCTGCAATTCGAGGGGTATGGTTTCGGTGACTTCGGGCGATGAGGTCAGTATCCAGAACGAATCTGGTAATTTCAATCTTGCGTCCTTAAAGGTGTTTGGAATAACCATTCCCGACAAAACCAAGCCGAATGACCCAAGCTTCATATCAGGAGATACTAGGTAGGCTGCAAGAGTTTCGTGTTGTTTTCTTGTCGATCTGAAAGCTACTCGATGTCCCTTCCATAGATCTAATCGCTTGACATCGCTCTCTATCATCACCAAATCCTGCGCAGGGACATTCAGCACTGGAACGGTTCTCACTCCCGAATGAACGCGGGTTACCTGTTCAATGACCTCTTCCGAGTACTCCGCTAACGTCTGAAACACCCTCTTTTCATAGTCAACTATGAGCTGAGCAAGCAGCATGAGAAGTCTGCAATGTTCTTCAGTCGTTTCTTCTAAATACAAAGTGTTGGTGATCTTTCTTCGTACGTGATCGCGTCTCTCTGTGGGAAGCGATGGGACCATGAGCGCCGCATATTTTCCTCTCGACAGAAACATCGCGGACGGCAACTCGCCCTGCCTGATTTCAAGAAAGAAACGAGAATACTCTTCCACCTGGGTAAAGAGCTGACGCCTTTCGTCAAGAAACAACCATCGATAGTCGTCCTGGGGATCATTGGTTCTTGTGTTAACTGCTACCCGTGGTCTCAGCACAATTTGATCCATGTCACTTATCCAATTCGTTCAGGATAGTTGCGGAGCCGTACCTTTTAAACGTCTTATCCTTGTCCTTGGAGAACTCGCGAAGCGCCTTCTGGAACCTTTGATGAAGCCCAGTAATCTTTCGCCAGATGAAAGACCACAGACTGCGATTCTCATCTCTAAGGTTCAGCGCAAAGGCCACCGCATACCTCAGTGGCTGCATGACACCCTCTGGTCTGAACGTTTGGTTGAAGTTCTTCGTGAAGATGAAATAGGGGGTTCCGTCCTTTGTCTCTATCCTCGAAAACTCCACACATCCAAGGGTCTTGACCGGCATAAATAACGCTGCCGTGTTGGCTTTTCGCTGGATTAGCTTGAGGACGCCTTTGTGGTGATGCTCGAAGCGCTCTAGCAGCTGGGATCTGCCACGTTCATCTGTAAGCCATTTCTCGCACTTGGTGATCACAAATAACACGAGATGTTTTCGATTGTCAGACAACGCATCCGTAAGAAGATTTTGCACTGCAAAATGATTGTTGTATTTCTGAGATAAGGCGTCATCTCCTGCGACCATTACTGCCCCATCAATTACATTGATTATTACAAGAGCGTCCTTAAGCTCAGCAACCAATTCGTGTCTCCCTTCTTCTGACTCATTAGCGTTGACAAGGCCACCTCTGTGATCGATAAAGATGATGTCTAGCTCCTTTTCGTTGTCGTACCGCACGTCGAACTGGTATTTCACGGTGGCGAGTTTGGTGCCTTCAAGCAGAGCCTCGAGCGGAGAGAAGCCCTTCTGCTGGTCTACGCTTTTGAGTAGCGCAAGGCAATCCTGGATGGCTTGACTGGTCTTGGCCTCTGCTGTGACATCGAAAGGCGTCCCCGACTTGAAAAACTCATCCCACATAGTAGCCAGCAATGACGTCTTCCCTACGCCAGACGGACCCAGAAGCATCATCTTCATTTTCATAGACATCATCAAATCCTCCTCTCGGTAATCCATGTGAAGACGATATCTCAGATCTCAAGGGACCTGATTACTGCGTCAGCATTTGCGAGTGTTTTCTCGATACAACCCTTCCAGGAGTTGGAGAAAACGGAGTCTGCCTGAAAACAATCGAATTCTTGCTGCCAAGCCTCTGATCGATGTTCCCGCATGAAGTTTTTCCACTCCCTTTCGACACCCTTAGTTCTGACCATGCGATCCTTAAACTCCTCTATCAGCGCAAAGACTGCTTTGAGAGGATCAGAACACATGGCTTCCGTTAGAATTCCTCGAACATCGAAGACCACTCGGCGGTATGCTTCCGTCAATGCCCGTTCAATATCTTCAGCGTTTCCCGCGTCGGCGTTAGACGGAATATATTTGAACACCAAATCTGAATGTGACATTGGATCTAGCCAAAACATTTTCTCGCGAACTCGATAGTGAAAATGGCTATGGTAGGAAAGGTCGAAATCCAGAATGTAATCTAGGCAGGTAGCCATAGTTGGATGCCTGACGTTGTCAAGTAAATCTTGGAGCTGGTGGAGAAGAAAACTGGCGCTCCGATCTTTTGTCGCAACTGGCCCGATGACAGTCCCAATAGGCGAGTTCATGAGTTCATTTGCCAGGGCATCCAGAGCGCCGTCAACCATCTTTTTCAGACACGCATCGAGGCCTGTGAGTTCCTGTGTGAGATGTGCCCTTAATTCATGCAACCTGTCTTGAACAACACGTGGCCATCCTCCACGATCACGAAAGTCTTCCTCCAATTCCTTTTGTGAAGGAATCGGAGCTGCAGCTTCTGCTTGATTGCAGACACCATCAACTGCTAGCTTGAATGGCTCTGAAGAGATATCCTGCTGAAGTTTCTGGAAGAAATTTTCCGTAAGACGTTCAAGACTGATACGGAATTTCTTCATGAAATCGTTGAACAGGTCATCGAACCTCTGGTGCTCTCTGTCTCCCTGCCTCAACGAGTTCAGGAAGTTCAGTATGGGAAACAAGGAAGATTTGAGCCCTTGTATTAGTTGACGAACCTCTTGAGTAATACCTTCAATGTGTTTGCGATCGATTCGTTCAAGATTGGCCTCGATATGTTGAAGCACGAATGAAAACAACACCTCATCCACTTCCTGTCCGCATTTGCAATCCGCAGTGAGTATTTTTAGTGGACTGCGAGTATTCGGAGGATTGTCGACCAAAAATTGCACTTGCGCGTGATTGGCAGGGCCCTTATTCAGCACGACAAAGAGCCAGTCTTCAATGTTGATCTCTGGCACCGCCCTAAAAATGATGTCGAAGACCTTGTAATCTAGGTCATCCCAATGGGTGCCAGTAGATTCTGGATACTTGATCAAGATCACTGAATCCACCTCTTGCTGTAGACTAGCAGTGAGTTTTCGGTCATGCCCCCGAGCAACCTCTCCGAGACCGGGTAGGTCGACGATGGCAAGCCCCGTGGCATCCTTATTCACAAAGGGAGCGTAGATGGTCGCCATTTTCACTGCCAGATACCTCTTGCGACGACCCTCTTGAGAAACGTAGTCTCTTATTTTCTCCAGGTCTTCCGAAATGGTCGTATGCGAGAGAAGGTTCTTGAACTCAGGTATTGATTCATGAATTTCGCACAGTTTGGCGTAAACGGCCTCTTGGGTGGGGGAATAGTTTTCCTGGATAGGCGGCATGGGTTTCTCAAAGTCAGCGATACAGAGTGGCGGGCTGTGAAGATCCAGCTCTTCATAATAGGATCCTACGATTTCGTTGATGAATTCTTTTTCCGTGAAGAACTCGATTGCCGCTCGTGATTCACGTTCCTGATGGACTATTTTGCTTCTTGCCCCTGTGCAAGGCCCGAGATTCGAAGTTGGGATTACGTAATCTGGAAGGCCAGTGATCGCTTGTATAATCGTGCTCTTACCCTGCCGAGCTTTCCCTGCAACTCCTATGTTGACGGTGTCCTTGTCGAACCGCAACTTGAGGGCTGCGAGCTTGGGTTGAATTTCCGAAATGGCTTCCAAAAAGCTTTTCAATGCCAGGGGAAGATCAGAGAAAGCGGCGAATTCGGGTGGGACCCCTTCATCCTCCCCCAGATGAAGGGCCATCCCGTGCAGTTTCTCGATTTCTGCGTAAAGTTCGTTCATGGCCTTTTCAGAGGAACGAAGGTGCGGAACAATCTCCTTCCTTTTCTCGAGCGTCCGAGTGATGAAGCTACTTATACTCATTCCTTTCCCTCCTACATTGAAACATTAGGCCAAAGGTGTTTCTTTCAAAACCGTGAAACTCTTTTCTTGATCAAGCAACGGAGTGGACCCCCCCAAAGATTTCCTGTCAAGGGGACCTGTAACACTTCACTATTACACAACAAAAGCTATCAGGGCAAGAGATTTCAGCAACGGTTTTGAAGAAACCGTGCACCGGTGATCTCGTACCAACAGTCTGTGGCTTCGGCAAACTGCCTCTTCGGACTGGCCGTAAAAGGAACTGGCACGAGACACGCTTCTACCGTAGATCAGTGAGTCGAATCACAGCCCTTCTCCCCATGTGCCCGATTGAACTCTTTGCAATTTATATCTGCTTACAGGAAAGCCGAGCAGTCGTTCCTGGTTTTTTCAAGGCTGGAACCAGGGTCCTCACTGATAGGTTTGCTATGAATTCCCGGCTTTTCCATGATACTATTTGTGACGTGGAGTCTACAGCCTAGAGCCCCGAAAGGCAGACAGGAATGACGGCGCAAGTCCCTGACATTATCATCTACCGGGGCCGAAGATATCCCCTTTTGTCAAACCCTTTGGAGGCCTATTGGAAGGAACATCCGCCTAGGCCGCATTTCAAGCCTCTCCACACGGCCAACTGGCGTGGATACGTTGCAGAATGGCTCATAAAATCGGGTGCCCTTTACCTTGCCGGGTTAAGGGCTCGGATAGACAATAGCTACGGGGAAAGAAAGGAGATGGGTTTAAGAGACTTGTTTCCTGACGCCGGTGGCCAGATCCAAGCTTCCTGGTTCTCTGGAGAACTGCGTATTCCCCAGGGGAAACAGGTCAAATACGTTCACATGGGCTACGACTCCACTTATGAGAAGGAACTCATCCTTACTATTGAAGAGGGAAAGGTCGTACGCTCTCATTCAATAAGAAACGTTGATCCGGGAGCGAGCCATACGGAAGGTTGGCTCCGGAAGGCTTTGGAGTGGCTCAACTCCAAATTCTCCCGGTGATCTGCTGTCGTTCCGAGCGAGCCCCCAAAAGCAGCTAAAGCAGATTCTTTGGGCAAACTCGGTTGTAATTAACTTTCACCAGACTCTTTCCCAGTTCAGCCCATCTGTTACATCCAAATGTCGATGCCCGCACGGCTCGTGTGCTTGAATGTACAACGCCAATAACGAAACCGAGGGTAAGTAAACGAGAGATCCCGGACGAAGGATACCGTCCGAGGGAAGGACGCACCATGAGGACGCATGACTTTGGGAAAGCTTGCAGATCGGGATACATCGAGGAAGTTCGACGGCTCCTGGAAGAAGGCGCCGATATGAACGAGATTGATGTGGCCGGCTGGACGCCCCTGATGAACGCGTGCGCCGCAGGTCATGTGCAGGTCGTCCGTCTCCTCATCGACTGCGGGGCCAACATCAATTACCGTTCTGGCCAGGACAAGGGTATGACCGCTCTAATGCTCGCCGCTCTACTAGGAGAAACTGAAGTGGTGCGGCTGCTTTTGGACAATGGCACAGACATTGATGCCAAGAATCATGATGGAGAGACAGCTCAGGATATTGCTCGTACATACGAGTTCTTTGACATTGTCGATCTTCTCTTGAAGAGGAAAACCGCCCAATGCTGAAGGCGCTCCTTGGCAAGGCAAGTTCGGTTGAGGGATCAGGAGGCCGTTAATTGCTATTGATGGGAACGGAGGATCTGTTCCATTTGGGGGTGTTTCGACACATGTCCACGGCGGCGGGCAGGAGAGCTAACGTCAGTTCCTGTTTATCTATGTAACCGACAAAGTCAGGTAGAGGGTCTGTGCTATCAGGGATGACCTGAGACAGATCAAAAGCGAAGAACTCTTCCACAGCCAACACCTCAACGACTTATCCTCTTTCAGAGCGGAGAACGAGAACCCACCTAAAATCAATTTTGGGGGATTTTCGGTCGTACGCGCCACCCGCGCACCCTGGCCACATGCAAGAAATGCAATAGCGTCGATTCTGTAAAGCTTACCGCTGTCATAGACTTCCTGGACAGTGAAAGGAGTGTTTCCGCTAAGCAAAGTGGAGTCAAAGTTTCATGGTGGAAATTGATGAAGCCCTCTTAGAGATGTCCGTGTTCACGCTTCAGTCACTGGCCGGGCCTATTCAACTGGGTTCAATATATGCATCTTGCAATTGGGCAAAACGCAACAGGCAGTATCGTATGACTCGTTCAAGACCAACGTATGTCGGAGCTTTTTCGAGAATCTTTCCAAACTCCTTATCCTCCACAACAGGAGGCCCGATTTGTACTTCGTTGTTCATTCCACCTGTTCGAAGGGAAACCCATCTGCCAAATGGTATTCCCGTATGAACGTATCTGCTGCGCAAATCGTAAGCAGATACCGACGCATCAAACGAATCCGCTTTGAGACTTCCGACCGGATTACGGCATTCTGAACGTTGAAAAAAGCTCGAATCCACGAGTTGCAAGATGGTTTGTACAAAACGCTTCTTCACTTGAAGCAGCTTCCCCGAGACAAAGGTCGCAATCTTCTTCCCGTCTGCCAATTCATCCGTTATTTTAGCCAAAACCCGTTTGGTGTCATCGTCCAGCAACTCATCCTTTTCATATCGACAAAAATTTGACAGTATTTCTCCAGTTGTGATGAGGTGAAGATAAGCGACTTCTGGATCATTCTGAAAATTTTGTAGGGCCTGTAAATAAAATTTGGCAGCCCCTTGAAATGACCGTCGAAATTGAGGATCAAGAGTATGATCGAGGAATAGGCGCTCCATTCGGTTCACTTCCCGCAAATCCAGAGGCACAGAAAAATCTATCCGAGGCTCATGCGAATTCTGCGGGAGATTGTGATCGCAGAGGTGCGTGAATTTCGTAAGATCGGGAACCCAAAATATCCCGATACCCTCCACGAGTCCATGATTGTCAAATTGTTTGCCAAACAAAACGGCTAGATAAGAGCAGATCATCTCTGCCACGTATGAATATTCTGGAACAGGTCCTGATTCAACGGGTTCCGTCTCGAAAGCAAAAATGAATGCGTTTCGGGATGCAGGTCCCTCTGATACCCTAATCCATATTGATTGACGGTGTGAGTCAGGCACAGCCTGTGCTAACAGCATTCCATTTTTCTCGTACTCACCGACGAGATGACTCGTGGTCGAGATCAGTGCCTTCTGTGTAGTTTTCGCCGGACGAAGCATCATTAAATAGACCTTAGATCACCATGCCTATTTCAGATCTTTTGATATTTCTCAACAATAAATCCCCTTCCGTCGGTATTTTATGCTGGATTCTGATTTTATCATAAATCCAGCTTGTACAGAGATATTTAAACATCTTGGATGAACGCATCATTTGGGCGTCTTTTGGAGTTCTCAGACTCACTGTTTGTTTAAAGAATCTGAGAACTCCGCTCTGTTCATCATGTGTTCATGCTACTTCGTAAAGAGTTTGCGAATGGCAAGGCAAATGAGCAGAATCGTGTAAATCAACTGTAATGCAGTATAGAATTCAGACATGCTTTTGACCTCCTACGTTCATGAGGGTTCTGGACGTTCACCACGTCCATCACTCACGGAAAGAGTTAAGTTAATTGAACGTGGTGAAGACCAGCAGAAGGCCACTAGTACCTTCCTGCTCTTTGCCAATCGTAAACCCCCCGTACTGTAACACTGTCTGGACCCTCGAATGGGAGCAATGCAGGAAATCCTGCATTGGAAACCTCAGTCGGCATACTCTTGAGAGTTAGGGGCGTTTGATGTCTTCTCCTCTAACAAATATGCAAAATTCTCGGATGCCCAAAGACACCCTTAGACAGCCGCTTTTCCCATGCCGATGAGTTCATTAGATTAAGAATGACTTTGTGTCGCATTTGCGCCACGACCCCCCCGATGCTCCAGGGTGATAGATGAAGCAAAAAAACGACTGGTCATGATGAAGGGAAAGAATAAAAAGGGTGCAGGGGTTTTACGCCGACCACTATGAGAATTGCTTAGGCCCCCTAAAGGGGTGTTATTCAAAATTCTTCGTTACCCTTTTGGACCTCTTGGATCGCTGTTTCTTGAGGGGGCTGCCTTCCACACGGTACGGTTCTTAGCCCGAATCATCTTCGGCTTCGCCTAATCAATTCTCCGCGACTTTCCGGCCAAGGGAGTGGCCCCAACTGGGCGCGGCAAGCAGTTGGGAGCCCTTACGCGCGAAATGGCTAAGCCCTGGACGATTCCAAGGACTCAGGCCGGGGGGGGATTTTGAGACTCCTGAAAAGCGGTTAAGAGCGGAAGATGGAACCATTTTTCCTTTGTTGAATATTGGGAAATCCGAGATGATACCGCCGCACGAATTTGGGGAAAAGAGGAAGGGTTCGTTGTCGAACATAGATCCAGTTGGAATATTGAAATGCGCTCTAAGCGATTCGACAATTTTCCCCATTTTTCAGGCCGCAGCTCGTCGCCGGACAGTTCCCTCAGCTGCGGGATTATGCCTGTACTGTTTGCCAAATCAGTGCCTGCCAGTTTGCACCACTTCCTTGCGAGTGGGTACATGTCGTTGCCCGGAGCCACTAAAAGGCTGTCACTGGGGCCCAGCCTTCGCAATTCCCCGCCAAAGATATAAAAATGCATGGGGGTATGCACTTGACTAAGGTGGCCACAACATATAGTGTTTGGGCCCATGGAAGATTATCCGAAATCCTTGTGAGAGTTCGAGGCTCGTTTTTCGACCGAGGAAGAGTGCAGAGACTATCTTTTCAGGCTTCGTTGGCCAGACGGTTTTCGATGCTCTCGTTGCGGACACGCTAAGGCTTGGTCAATTGGGAAGTCCCTCTTTGAATGCGGATCTTGCGGATATCAGTGCTCCGTCACGGCAGGCACTATCTTCCAAGACACTCATAAGCCGCTTACTTTGTGGTTTCGGGCCATGTGGTGGGTGACCAGCCAAAGGACAGGGATGAGTGCAGTAAGCCTTCAGGAGGCTCTTGGACTGGGCAGTTACAGGACTGCTTGGGCATGGCTTCACAAGCTTCGACGTGCGATGGTAAGACCAGAGCGAGACCGGTTGTCCGGGCGTGTTGAGGTGGATGAGACCTATCTGGGAGGTCTGGAAGAGGGTCTGTGTGGTAGACAAATCTGTAACAAGGCTTTGATAGTGGTTGCAGCGGAAGAGGATGGCAGAGCCACTGGCAGGATAAGAATGCGTCGGATAGACATTGCCGAGAGCAACCGACTCCCTCTTTGCGACAGGAGCACCGGCTGCCGATTCCAAAATCTTGGTAGCTGTTGCTTTGGATCTGCCCCTATCCGTCTCGACCTTAGTTGCTGCCGTTTCAAGAACATCCATTACGTAGCTGTTGACAGGCTTCGAGTGGGTTTTCCTCAAGGTCTCAAATTTCCCTAGTGGCTCAACCCCCGCCAATTCTCCGTCTATGAAGACGGCCATTCCGAGCTGATTGTCCACCATGTCTTGGCAAACTGCTGAGTATTCATTCTCCTTGACTCGGATACATAATTAAAAGGCACCTTATGGTGGCCGCCGTCCATTTACTTGGCCCCTTAAGACCTCAAATGGCCCCCTTCTATTTTGCCCTAAACACTTCACTAGGGCGGCGGGGATGTAATCCCCTTTTCAGGAGCTCCTTGAGTCTTGGGTGATGTGGAGAATTTTGTCAGGAGCGCGTTCGTTTGGCTTCCAGATCTGCAGATTCACTCTCAATTGGGCGACCATCTCATCGGGTAGTGGTACGAGCTTGAGGCCACCGTCCTCCTTACCTTCCAGATCGTCATGTGTGTCATCTCCTTCTGGGTCTTGACCAGCGACATCACCGCCCATAAGCACTTCAAAGACCTGCGATCGAAGCCGCAATTGCTTATACATGCGTTCATCATATGTTCCCGCAAGATAGGGAAGCCCTATTTCTAGGAATGTGCCGGATTCCCTCAAGTCAATACCTCTCTCGCGAAAGGTCTTGCTGCCGATTCGATCAGCTCGTCCCGTTCTTTGCTCTATAACCGCCGGGTTCCAACCAAGATCGTAGTGAACAACATGTCGGCAGTGTCTATGCAAATCTATCCCTTCTTGTCCTACTTGCGTACAAACCAGTACCTCGGGGACAAGCGGGGTGTTGAATCCTGTGAACACGCGGTCTCGCCGCTCGATTTGTGCTTTTGTTCCAGAACCGCCTGTTATCAGAGCCACCGTTTCTTGGTCATCAAGCAAGGTTGCTTGGTAAATAGACTCTCGGGCGTTCTCGGGGCCGGGATTATCTTCCGACAAGCTCCCGCTTGCAGCGGCCAAGTCCTCGAGGAAGACCGCAACCCTGTCTGCCCAGCTTTCCCGCTGTGACGGCAAATGTTTAATGAATGACTTCACCAAAAGATCTCCCCAAAGGCTTTCATCGCGTTCAGAATCACTGGGCAGAAGGCGGACGAGAACCGATTCTCTTAGGACGGACCGTCGAAGAGCTTGACACACCCGACGGCGGGATTCCCAGTCAAAGAAATTCGGGCCTGCGTCCAGGGAAAGAGCCCACAGGTGTTGATGTATCTTTCGAAAAGTCGACCACGGTGGGCCCTTTACCCGTCTACCCTCTGGAGGAAGTCCAGGGCCCAGCCATAGGTTGGGACCCTTAGCATAGGCATCGAGGAGTGATCCTTGCCTCTGCGCTTGGCGAAGTAGTCGTACCCTTTCCTCAACTTTGGACGTCACAGGTTCATCACCTTCCTCATATACCCTATTGACGCCTTGTTCATCAAAGTGCTCTCTCTTAGCTGCCTCTTTGCGGGCAGTTGGGGTCCTACCGTATGGATGGCTAACCCACGACCGTCTGCTCATTTGATCGAGCAATTTCTTCCAGGGTTCACTGAGATTCCTCTTCTTGAGCAGCCGTTTTGAAACCGCATGCTCTGTGCATCGGGTGAGAAATACACGATCCGCATCACTTCCGGTCACTCGGACGCCGAAAAGAAGCGAAAGCCTTGCCAATTCTTCCATATCAATCGCTTGGAGCCGAAGCTCTTGGTCAGTGATACTTCTCTCCATTTCTGGGCTAAGCTGTTCCGCCCACATGAATGACCAAAGCACGCGATCGAGGCCTATTACGACAAGACCCCCAGTATTGTTTTTGAATCGGCCAAGCAATTTAGAAAGCCGCCATTCTTCTCCCAGGCAACTGGATTGCCTCTGTTTAAGTTCACTTTTGATGCGGTCATTGATTATCTCGGTCAGTCGCTTAGCAGTGTTCACCCGAAAGCAAAAAACGAGTGTTTTCTCCCCGCGTCCCCAGCATTTTACGATTGAATCTACTACTTCTTTTAGTTTCGGGTGCATAGGGTCCTTTTCACGCGAAACCATCCCTCTGAGGACTGTCCAATACACCCCTCCTTCAGGCGAGTGTTGGAGTAGTTCCTTGACCTCTTTTCCCTCAGCGCTTTCCATTAAAGTCGAGTAACATCCAGTGAGGTTGCTTCCCAACGATGACACACCTGGCTTACCACTCTCTTTCTTCATGAGAGAGACACACCGCATCAACAAGTAGTGAGGTAGTTCGCCCTCCCCACCAACATCCATCCCAGGAGCTCCGTGGAGAATGTGGCTGTCAGGTCTCCCAATAAGCTCGTCAGCGTGTTTCAGGAATTCTGCTCCGACGCGAACCAACCTATGCTCGTTGCGACGGCGATGACGAATGACCATCCTCCCCAGCTCGTAAGATAAGTTGCAGTTATATACGAAAAGCCTTAAAGCCGCAGCCATGAACCCCCGAACGTCGTAATCGGTTTCAGCAATGGCATATTCCACGATCGGCTCCAATTTTTCGAAAGCAGGGTTACCGTTCTCGAAAACAACTGATCGAAGCCTTTCTCGTGCCTCCCCGAATCGCTGGGAAGTCCACGTCTCTTTGAGTTGCGGTCCCGTTACCTTATCTGGAAGCCTAGACCAGCTTTTGCTAAAGCGCTCACTTTCCTCCTGGGAGGCATTGAGAGCCCTGATAAGAATGTTTTCTCGGTATTTCCGTAGCTCATCACACCGGTTACAAGATTCTGCAGCATCCGGCGATGGCATCAAGTGGTCACCAACTTTGAGTACTTCGAGCATCTCTGCAGGACTCAGCTGAAATGGTGTAGCCGTCAAGAGCAGAGCCCGGCGAGTACGGCGGCCGATATGGTGCTTGAATTCGCTGTAAGCATTGACGCCTTTTGATGGCCCGTTCTTCCAGTTGTGAGCTTCATCAACTATTACCAACGGAAAAGCCTTTTCATCTTTGCAGGGCTTCATCGATAAGCTGTTGAAACCCTTCAACACCCCCATCGTGGTGATGAAAACTCGAGGCCCTTCTTCCCTCCCAGAAAACGCTTCCACAAATTGCTCTATGCTCTTCAGAGACACTGGCGCAAACCATTCTCCGGCGATCGCCTGGTCACTAACTACGCAGCGTTTAACAAATTCTCGTACCTCTCGTTGCCATTTGATGTTTAATGCAACATTGGAGGGGGTGATGATAAGAACAGAACGGTGGCATCTTTTCAGGTCTTTGGGCAGCTGACCGGACTGCAGAGCATCGAGAATCGAGTATGCTACGGCAAGCCCCACATAAGTCTTCCCCATCCCTACTTCGTCAGCGAGAATTTGGATATACCATCTTGGATCGGAATTCTCTGCGAAGAAACGACGAAGTATCTCATCAGCCGTGGCATTTTGCCTTTCCACGTCGAGGGGGTCTTTCATACGGGCCTTATCATTTCCTAGATCAAGATCTCTTGACCGGTAAATCAATCTCAAACACCTTTCTGCTCCCAGTAGCCATAGACCTGCTGCTCATACTGACCAAACACACCCTGCGAAGATAGCTCATCCGGATGATCTTTCCGCAAATCCTCCAGCATGTTGCGCAACCTCGAAACAGCTTCCAGCCGATGGGGCTCCCATTTGTCTTTGCTAGGTAATCTAGCCGCGTACTCCAGGCATCCCAGAATCTCGACAAGCTGGAATCCAGCAGCTACTGCAGTACGACGTTCCGCTCTGACTTCATGTAAGATTGCTTCAGCCAGCTTGACAGGACTGACAGTTCCGATTAGAGCCATCCGCATTGAACGTTCCGATTCGCTTGCTTTATTGAGCGTATAGCGAATCCCATCCAGGGCTTGTACGAAATCTCGGATCAAGTACGATTGAATACCAGACGTATCAACGATGCCGCCATCTCCATCGTCATCAGTCACTGTCAGTCCATTGCCGTCGTCAGGGTCTTCCTGAGGGAAAACATCTTCCCAGGCGATCTGCCCCTGATAGTAGTCGATGAGGGCTCTCTCTGTAGGAGCGCTAGATCCCGGGGCAACCGGGAGATCGTCCCTTGCCTCTAAGCTTACGTTTACGGGAAATCGACATCCTCGTGTGTGATCCCACCATGAGACCTGAACTTCCTGATCCATCATGAGCCGGTTCAGAGTCTCGGAAGGGAGCTCTACCTTGTATTCCCGATCTCCGGCAGAACCATCCTCTTGGAGGAGCTTCGGTTGAGAAATCCCAGTTTCCGTTCCGATGAGACCTATTGACCAGGGGCCCTCTATCTTGTAAGCGTCTACCAGAACAAGAAGACAGAGTTCTTTTGATGGGCCGTCCGCGGGACTCAAGCACACTTTCCTCAGAAAGTGGGGCCATGGAGGCCCTGTTCCCTCGGCGGATAGTCCATGGAATGTTTTTCCGCCTTTTAGCTCAACAAAATCTCCTATTCCGGCAGGAAGAAGTCCTTCGAGTTCCATTGATCGCCCAATGGCACGTATAATGATTATCCCAGCCTCGATGTTAGCCCTCGTCGGATCAGTCATAAATCCCCACCCGTGACGGGTGAAGTTTGCTGATCCTAGATAGGCTAACGTAGTCGACTGTCCTTTGAAAACTGCCAGCTTTGAATGAAGTGAGCGTGTCCGCTGCTCATCTCCATTCTCCATTTCTTCCCTAGCAACTCTCGGATCAACGGCTCGGGCCCTACAACTCACGCGCAGGGAGCGGAAATCGAAAGCCCCGTACGATGTCGGCAATACCGGCTTCCAGAGTCCTTCACCAATGGCAGAAGCCTCTGTTAGAAGACATACTTCCGCTTCTGGAGCTAATATGTCCCTTTTCTGGAGCTCTCTCACGAGTCTACACACCGGCCCGTCTCCAGTCTCATCTGACCAAAAGGGTGATACGATCTTGATCTCTCGGATTGATTCCCCTTGGGGCCAGAATTCGATAACCTGCCGCCAAAGGGCCTTGTTTGGTCCACTCCACACGAACCGTTCCGATCTTTGTTCGCTCCTGGGCAAATCTTCAAGCAATGTGAAAGCTCGTTCCGTCGTTTCCTCGGTTCCTTCACTCCACCAAGGATGCAGCAGGTTCTTGGCTTCCACTAAGGCTGTCCCTATCAGTTCACCATAATGAGGTGATTTTTCACTCGCTGTCAGAACGGCCACTACTTCACGGTTCCGACGGTATCCTTTTTCGGTTAGGTTGGAACTCCCTACTACCAATCGAACAGCACGCTCATAGACCAATAGTATGACTTTTGCATGAAGAGCGTTCCCACTATGGCCTTTCGATGGGGTCACCTCTATCCTCAGCGATCTTGGACGACAACCATCTGAATATCCTTGAGGATCAAGCATTACAGATGCTGCGGCCATTTTCTCCAATTCTTTCTCAAGGGCTATGCGACTCACCCAGTCTCGATCATCCCAGGTTCCGAGATTTAGCAAATGCGGCAAGAAGTCTGTTTCGAAAAACGATCGATCGAATTCGAAGGAAGTTGCCCAAAAACCCATTGAATCGCCGAAGTTGCCTTCGGGGCCCAAAGCGTTGATGATTCTTCGCTTACTAACTGATCGGGAATCTTTGCTCATGTTGTGCTCGCCGCTCTGATGTAAGCATCGGCCGCTGCTAAACGATAAGGATGAGGCGTTATGCTTTCAGCTTCTTTAACCTCGTGATCGAGTCCCCCGACCCGCGTATTGGTAAGGGCAAGTGCGCCTCCCGATTCTTCGATCCAGGGCATTTTTCGCAGGCCTTTGTCCGATTTGCCATGCTGGACCTGCTGGTGTCTGCCCAGAATTTCTCGTATCAGGCCTCTGAATCCATCATCACAGACCTCTTTCACACTCCGCAACCAAGTCAAGATGTCCTTCAATGGTTGGTCCTTGTCCCGGAAATGACCCGTAGAGCAGCTCTCGACATGACCGTCGAATGCTTGAACTGAGCGTGGCAATTCAGCTAGAACAGAAATCATGATTATATCCGCTTCACACCTGTCAAAGGACACTGCCCCCGTCGGATCTGTCCGACAGAGCCAAAGGAGTCGTTCGAAGGCCAGCAGCACCAGCTGATAACAACGCTCATATTTTAGAATTGCTGATACCGATTCGCGTAGATCCTGATCGTCTCCACTTTCTTTAGCAAGTGCTTCTTCAATTCTGGCAAGGCGTTGAAGCTCTGTTTCTTCGTGCAGCGGTCGCCGGTCCTCAAGAATGTGGCAGAAGCGAGATCGAATAGTGTCTAAATGAAGCATCTCGCTAAAGCACTCTCGCTCCACCTTGCCGCAAGTGCTCCTCAGATGCGCACGCTCTCCCCATTTCCTCAAATCCGCAACTGGTATCGCAATATCCTCTTCCTTTACGGCCCTCTTGATCGACTCAGGAATGCTGGTCTCATCAAGGAACGCGTTTGCGAGCTTCTCGCCCAAAAGTTCCAGTTTCAAAGTATTTCGGCTTAACAGTCGGAACTCTTCAGCCACCCTCCCATAGATGCCGATAACTCCGTATCGCTTTTGTCGGGATAGCAGCCGAAAATCCAATTTCGTTTCCGCATATCCTTTTTCCTTGATCCTTTCAATTTGGGCTTTCGCATACGTAACTCCTCGTAGGCCGTAGAGATTATCATTGAGCTCATCCCCTGACGCTAGGACATTGGCCAGCGCCCAACATCGTTCGAGCCTAAGTATAGCTTCCTCACGCTTTGCTCGCAGCCTAACTGGAGGATCATGCGAATCGACCTCTGCCGAGAAAGCTCCAAGGCAGAGCACCCCGAAATACCTAGGCACACTGGCAACATTTGTGAGTCCTGGCAGGATCTTGTCAGCAAGAAAACCGTAGCTCCGGTCAAACCCCAGAGGGTCAACGCTTCCCCCAGGCAGATCCAAGGGATCATAAGCGGTGAAGAAGAAATCGAGGCTCATTCTTTATAATCTTTGAATCTATGGTGTACTCAAAGCACAAAACCATGAATGCTCTTTGTGTTGAGCTTGGCCTTGGAGCGATCCTACTGCGCGATTCATGCTTTGGGGCCTGCCGGCATCTCAGCGATATACTATCAGTTTGGCGTTGGCCTTCTCTGTCGCGCTTTGAGGGATACTAGTTCGAGAGTGGCGATCGCGGCTGCCAGAACTCTCAGATCATCCGTAAGGCCAGGCACCGGAATGAAGTCGGAAAGCGCATCCAGTGTGAATATCAGATATCCCAATGCTCCTATAATAACGGTCTTGGCCCACTTCGGCACGCTCGGCACTTGCAGAGTGTAATAGAGAAACAGAGCGTGTCTCAGGCCTTTTTCGCCCAGTCTTTTTGCGTGTTTCTTCATTCTACTCCAAAAACTTTATTCACAGTAGTATTTTTGGAATTTTGCGTACTTGGCACCGAATTTGTGGTTGCTCAAAGTCATCAATTCTTTTTCCCTGTCATACGGTCACGCTCTGGTCCCAAAGGATTTCGCCCTCAAGAAGACCGAAGCAGGAGCTTTCGGCGGCCACGGCTCTTGTCGTCGTTACCGTCAGGAAAGTACCCGCCCTATGAACCTCATTCTGGAACTCCAAACCTGTACCGGACGCGGGATCAAGTTTCGGCCGGAGCCAATTTCCCAAGGCTGCGGCTATTCGAACGTCAAGCCGAGTCTCGCGTTTACAGCTTAACGGCAATATATCTGTTATAACGGACAAGGTACAGACCCGCTTCGATTATGTCCTCACCCGTACCGTCTTTCCAGGCCCCTGCATAAAGCCTCAGCTGCGGGGCATACTTTTCCACGATCCCCTGGAAATCTTCAGATCTAACGATGTCCGTCTTGTAGTCGACGAGAACCCACCCCTTATCTTCCCTGAACATGAGGTCGATAGCGCCCCGCAGAATCGTGGGCAGCGAAGAACCTGCCTCGTCCTCTTGCTCGATCAGGACCTGAAAAGGCACCTCCATTAAGCGCTGCTGGCTCCGTTGAGCTCGGCCCCAGATGTCTGAATTCTTTACTGCCTTGACTGTCGTTACTGCCAGTGCGCCATAATTCGTCTCCAGATCATACTCTCCGAGAGCTGCGATAGCCGCTTTTTCCAGATCAGCCTCAGGATTTTCCATGGCAAGTTGAAGCAATGTGTGGACGAGTGTACCCCATTCCACACCATGTTCCCCTTCTTTCACGAGCCCTTCTTTGGCAGCCTCAGTTTCAGCAACCTTTTCTGGTACCCCGGCGTCTACCGTGCCCGCATGCTTACCCAGCGCAAATTCCTTAGCTCTCCAGGCATCATACGTCGGGGTCAAAACTCGGTGGAATCGGTCGGCGATGTCGTTTTGCGCCTGGACCTCTTCTTCAACAGTGATGGAAATCTGCTCTGCCACTGGAATCGAGGCGGGTCCGAAGTCATCGATCTCGCGATCGTTGCCTATATGCTCATGGAAGTACTTCCACGGGCTCGCTGCGCTGCCGGAGTCTTTTCGCGTTATGATCAAGGCTGCGCCGGCACGGGTGGTGGCCACGTAACGCAGTCTCAAGGCCTCTGCTTCCAGGAATCTTTGCTCTCTTTGAGCAAGATCGTCCCACTGGGGCGGATGTGCCAGAAGCGGCGTGGTCCATCCTCTTGGCTTCCCGTAAACGGCGAGATAACCAGTCACGTCCCCACTTGACCTGTCGATGTGCAGTTCCACGTCATGAGCTGAGTCGCCATAGGGATTTGCCAGAAACACGACGGGAGCTTCCAAGCCCTTCACACGGTGGAGATTCATGATCCGTACCGCGGGCCGCTCCGTCGAACTGGCCGAGATCCCATCATAAGATTCCGTCAAGTCGATGACTTCTCCCAGTTGTTCCACGAGCTGTGCAGTTGTCCAGGTTTCATGCTGAATCGAGCGGAGGATCTCCAGAGCCTTCGCGAGGCTTCCAGCCTGTACGTCGCCCCCTGGCCGAAGCGCAGCGAGCACCATGAACCCAAGGTCAGCCACAATCTTTTCAAAGGCCGCAAGCGGCGGCAACTTGGCCAGCCACAGGCTGTAACGCCGCATCCGGGTGAACGCATCCTGGAAGAGGCCAGCATAGCAGCCTTCAAGATCATCCGGCACCTTGGAATGAAATGAGAAGCGTCCACCGGCCTTCCTGAATTCGTACAGTGCCACGTCGCTGATGCCGAAAATCCGCCCACGGAGGACGGCCACGAGGGCCACCGGGTCATCAGGGCGTATCAGGGCATTAAGGCACGCATAGAGCATTCTTACTTCCTGAACCTGATTAAGAGCGCTTCCACCGCTGACTTGAGTGGGGATGCCGTATTCCTCTAACTTACTCGCGTACACACTGAGCCACGGGCGATTGCGATTGATGATGAGGAAATCTGAAGGCTCCGGTTGTCCGGTCTTGCCTCGCTCGATCTCCTGTTTGGTCCGAGGGATGGTGATCGAGGTATTATCCAGGGTGTGGCGGATTGTTCGGGCTATTCGGTCGGCCTCGTACTCGAGGGCGAGATTCTGATTTTTACATTCCGGTGGGATGGTCAATGAGTAGATGCCTGAAAGGCTTCCAGATGTCTCGTTGACTCGAGCCTTTTCTAGCCCAACATAGCGCGGAGATTCAGGAGAGTCGCTTGAGTCGAATCGGACCACAGGCTTCGATAGATCAAATTGGGCAGTATCGTCCGGACCGAAGACTTCGTTCACCCAGGAGATTACGCTGTCCGTCGTCCGGAAATTCGACGAAAGCTCCAGAACCATTCCTTCAGCAGGGTTTGCTTGCTGAATGATATTCTTCACTTCGTTGTACGTCACGATGTCGGCCCGTCGAAAACGGTAGATGGACTGCTTGGGATCGCCGACCACGAAGAGCGAGCCCGGCCGCGGAATTACTTTCCGCCAATCCGTTTCTTCAATATCTGACGCAGTCAACAACAACATCACTTCGGCCTGGATCGGATCTGTGTCCTGGAATTCATCTACAAGGAGATGGGTGAACCGATTTTGGAAATACGCTCGCACGTGCGGCTTGTCCCGGAGCAGCTGAGCCGCCTTCATGAGCAGATCCCCGTAGCTCAATTCCCTCTTCTGGCTCCTCATCGTGTCATAGATGATTCGGGAGTCTGTCATGACTCGCAAGATGGGCCCGTAGCGCCACTCCCGCCACATACGCAGTGTCGGCTGAACCACATCCGCCCTGAACGCGTCCCATCGAGCTCTTTCGGCCTTGGCGTCTTCTTTCGTGAATGCTCCGTCCTTGTTCCATTCTTTTTGAACCAGTCCGGCGTTGTGATCGAACTCTTCAATGACCTTCATCAAATCTGACGGCCGCTCCAACGATCCATAATGAGAGACCATTCTGGGCAATCGCCGGTATTTAGGAATGAGGGTGTCGTTACCCCATGTTTCCGGAAGCTTTGGTACGAGAGATCTCATGTGTGCAACGTAGCTCAGGACTTGCTTTCGTACTGGATCCAATGCTCTGAAATCAGGCTTTGCATCTGGTGCCGGCCACGTTGTCACATCAGGGTAGTTGGTGAAGCGACCGAAGGTGTCTTGTAGATCCGAGAGCGAGAGACCGAGTTCGTCCAGCTGTTCGAGGACTCCATGGCTGTCATCCGCGATGACACGCGACCCATACTCGGCCCAGGCTTCTCCCCGGAGCACCAGGTCGGCATTTTCGTCAAGCTCTTCGAAAGTTGGGTCGATGCCCGCTTCTATGGGACGTTCTCGAAGAAGGCGTCCGCAGAAAGAATGGATCGTTCCAATGAAGCACTGTTCGATGTTGAGAAGGGCCCTGTGGAGATTCTCCTCAGTCTGGCCTTTCTCTTCACAAACAGCCTCTTCCAGCTTTATCCGAAAGCGTGATCGAAGCTCAGCTGCAGCCTTGCGAGTGAAGGTAACAGCTGCCATGGTGCGTATGTTTTTGCACATCCCTGTACGCAGATGCTCCACCATGCGGCCGACCATGCTCGCTGTCTTGCCAGTGCCAGCGGCGGCCTCCACCAGGATGTTGCGATCAAGCGCCTCGGTAATCAGTTTCCGGGCGGCATGGTCTGGCAACAGCGTTTCCTTTGCAGCGACTTTCTTGGTCATAGTGATTCACCAATCGCCAGGAATGGCATATCAAGTGCGCAGGTTTCGGAATGGTGACAAAGCGACGTTGTCAGGGTTGTCTAGTTTGAGTCGCGTCGCTCCCGCGGACTCCTCAACATTTCCATACAGGAGCCCATAATCGGTGTACGTTACGTCTTTGGGCTTATCGGTGAACGGAAAGCATCCGGTACGGATCATTTCGACAAGCTCTGCAATAATAGCCCTCCCTGAGGCCAACTGGTCAGTACTCCAGGAAATACGCTCTCCGTGCTCGCGTACGCCGGGAAAGAAGTAACCGAAGGAAGCTACGGAGGGATTCCGGGGATGCGTCTCGCGGAGGCGTTGTTCCACCAGGGCGCAATACAGAGCGCTCTGCACTCGACGGCCCTTCAAGAAAGCGTCGTTCCGATCGTAGCCCCAGGCTGAACCGGTTTTGTAGTCCCAGATTGTGAATGCTTTGGCTTTCGCTTGCGTGACCTGATCGATCCGGTCGATCCGACCCCGCACCCGGATTTCTTTGCCATCTGGAAGGACTAAGGAAAGCGGTTCTTCAGTGTCGAGCGGAGTGGCCTCACCGTCCTGAAACATGCCGATGGCCGCTTCAAAATAGAGCGGCGTGCAGCTCCTGCAAAAGACTGCTTCTTCCTGAAGGAAGATCTGACCAGCCAACCGAAACTCATTTACCGTAGCGTTGAATACCTGTTCGTTGGCTGGAGGGATCGCCTCCCTGTATGTGGCAATCTCTCTATTGAGAATTTCGTTCATGAGGTTCGCGTCACGATCGACGTCGGGCAGCAGGTTCTTTTCTCTTAACCGTGCCATGAATTCTCGAAAGACCTCATGGAGGAGTGCTCCCTTCTGCATTGGATCCAGCCACACCGACGGATCGATTTGATATTCTTCGGGTGGCTCTATCTTGAGCACGTAGCGGAAGAAGTACTCCATGGGGCACGATCCGAGTTTCTCCAAGCGGCTCGCCGAAAGCACAGGTCCATCGGGCCGAGTCGGGTCGAGATCCAGACCAGCCTGAGGCACGTAGCCATCGTATTCGGTGAAACGGTCGCTTTGTCTAGCCCGCGTCGCTACAATTCCCTGATGCAGATGGGGAAAACTCCTGGCGACAACCTCGTCCGTGTTAAGTATTTCTCGGTCCCCGCAGGCCCTCCAGAGCCACCATTCTGTGATATCGCTGCACAGTTCGGGACCTCTGGCAGCAAAGGAGGTCGGGTTGGGAAGCCAACGCAAGAAGGCGTCCTGATCACCCGCGTGCTCACCAGAGAGAATTCTGAAGGCTGAGATCAGCCCAGGGCTGGGGAACATTTCCCGATCATCATCCAGACTCCTGCAGCAATAGCCCAGTGTAACGGCGCCACGCAACCTTGCAAGCAGCCGAGCAAAATCTTCCATTTTCTTCGCTGCACGGCCGGAAGCAGTAGGAAGATCCAACGAGATCTTCAATCGTTCAGCATCCAGCAGGAGGGGGTCCTGAAGTCCGGCGCCGGGAAACCGCGTGTCGTCCAAACCTATTATGAACGTGTGCTTCCGTCCTGAGTGCCCACCGCTATTATATGGAGCCACGTACAGGCATCCGGGCCGAGGACCTATCCCCGCTACGTTTGCGGCGTTCGGGAGAGCAGCAACCCATTCCCACACGTCCCATCCTGGAAAATTTTCCTCTCCTTCGAGGTAGGTGGCCAGTTCTCTAATTTCTGTCAGCAGTCTTCCGCCGCTGTACTCGTCAAATTGGTTGACGCGTCGGCAACACGTCCTGAGGAACCAGTCAGCAGACTCGAGAACTTCCTTGTGACTCGAATTCTTTTTTGGACTCTTGTTCAACAACTCTTCTACAAGACGCCGAACCGCACGAAGTCCTTCGATTCGTTCGATGTGCTGGCTCATGACGGAACGAGGATCGTTTTCGTCAGACTCGTGGTCAGGAGTCTGTTGACCAAGGGCCCGGATCTGTGAATCGATGGCCTGCAGGTACCTGCTTGCCCCTGCTCCTATCGGCACGGCCTTGAACGTGGCCGCAAGCCGAGCGAAGCTGAAGCCTTCCTCTTCGGCTTTTTCCACTCGGAGAATCCCTTCCTGAATCATCCGAACGAGTGTCCACTGAGGATGGTCATTCCTTATCCAATAGAGCCAGGCGCCCAGTGCCCGACCAGGCCTGCTGTACCTGGTGGGGATGCCCTCAGCAAACGTGACAGGGATTGAGTCCGACTCATCAGTCTTGAGTCTCCAGGCGAGCTCATAGATAAGGGGAACGTAAGTCGAGCCATCGGTGTGAAGAAGTTCGACTTCGTCGAACGGAATACCCCCTTCAGCGCATCGCCGGAACACCTCGCGGACCTCGTTCACTTCACCGATGGCCCTGAACAGGCTTGCCGTGCCGTCGTTCTGCGGCTCAGACGCCTCTCTAGGGGTCAAGATCCAGCGCAGGAGATTGCTATCAGTCACATTGTCTTCCGAGACATCGCCGGCGTCGTCTTCCAGGAGTATTGTGAACTTCTCGGCGGGAAAGGCCCCGAGGAACCTGGTTTCCAGCCGGGTCGACGCCTTCCGAAGTTGCTCAGGTACAAGCAGCATGACGTCCTTGGGGATCAACAAGGGGTTGCCCGTCAACTGCCCCGCTGCGATAAGCAAAACGTCCGCGTAGTCCACGAGCCCGGTAGTTTCCAACTCTTGCTCGTACCGGGTGAGGATTTCTTTGGTCTCCAGGCCCTTGGCCTTGACTTCGAAGGATTGTGGCTTCAGATCGGCTGCTTTCGTCCCGGAGAGACGTACATCCCGGATTGTGGACAGCAAGGCTTTCGTCAGCCCCGGACTCGGCTCCAGTGCGGTGAAGTATCCCTGGCCGACTTCCTTTAGCTTTACAAAAATATTCTGAATGATCAATTCTGTTCGAATGCCACCCAGATACGTCTTGCCTTGACGTTCAAGCTCGGACATGGCCAGATCAAGTGCTGCATGCTGAAGAGTCTTCATCCGGACGTTTAGTACTGGTTGCCCAGAGCGAGTCACACTGTCGAGCCACTGAAACCCGATTCGCCGAGACGGGGCGAGCAGCCATTTCTCGACGACTGGGCACTCCCTGCAGATGTCTGAAATCTGCTCAGTGAGTCGGTTTAGGCCATGGTTGGGCATGATAGGTGTCCTTTTATATGTTCTATTCTTGCGCTATTTACTTCAAACTGGCCTTTTCGAACTTCGCGTGAGAGGGTTGCCCAATAGGAATCGAGCCACCCAAGGTGCCGCATCCCGTGAAACCGCTGCTAACTTCGGAGTGAACCTCTTCTCCGAGACGCCTGCTGCATGGCACTTTCCTTTTTCCTGCTCCCATGGCCCTCATCCTTCAAGAAAATGCTCATCTGTAGCACCTGACCCTCGAATTCCAGTCCGGCCCCCATTACTGCGTCCGATTCCAGTCTAATGTCATTGCCGAGGGCCACCGACTTCCGTTTGACCGCCGAGGCGTTGGCGGCAGATTCGAGAATCTTGCTCGCTCTCGTTTTGGATTGACCGCTCTCGGTCTTAACCTTCGCGATTGCCGTTTCCAGAGCATCCATTACGTAGCTGTTGACAAGCTTCGAGTGGGTTTTCCTCAAGGTCTCAAATTTACCCAGTACCTCAATGCCCGCCAATTCTCCGTCTATGAAGACGGCCATTCCGAGCTGATTAGTCACCGGATGGAACGCCTTCATGTAGTTTTCTGCGGATTCTCCGCGGGCTTCATATAGGTCCGCCATCGCCATTGTGGGAGACGGAGGAACCGACATCCTCTCGTACTTGTTCTCTATCTCCCGCCAGACGGCTCCTTGATCAGATCTGAACTGTCCCTCATGCCTCAGGTTTATCGCCACGGTTTCGGATTTTATTTTGCGTAGCCTGGCGTTCATGGCTCTGGACTCACTGCCGAACTGTCTACTGCGGTAGGACCATCTCCCCTGTTCAACACAAGAAACGGGGATTACGGTCTCAGAATTTGGCGCAATAAGAATCGTCACGTTGAGCACGCGGTTTTGTTTCGCTCCAACAAGCTCTTCTCCGTCCAGGAGGAGAACTTTCTGGTTGGACTTATTGCTCACCTTCAATTCCGGGACTGCGCCCCCCTCGCTGACCTCTGAAATAACCAGGGCGTCTTTGTCCAGCGCCTCATCCAGTGTCATAAAGTCCACTTCAGATTCGGTGGCCGCCAGCAGGCAGTACAGGGTCATATTTTGGTGGCTTTGCCTGGCCCCCACCTTGATTCCACCAAAAAATTCTTGAATTGTCTGATTCATTTTCCGCTCCTTCCCCGATGATATTCAGGAGTATAAGGAGCATGTGTGTCAAATCAGGACACACGAGCAGGAATTTTCTTCATCGTTACCAGTTTTGTTGTTGCGGGCGTGTCAAGGCGATAAGATTCCAGGGTTACTTGCAGCTCTTCCTGTATTCTCTTTTTGAGAGATATAGGCGCGAGCACTTTCGCGGCTGAACCAAAGCCGAGTATCCATGAAACGATCTCGTAGTTGATAGGCACTTCAAGAGTAATCGTAAGGCTTCCGTCTTCCTGCTCCCGAATTTCCTGTGAGGGGTGCCATATCCTTTCTTTGACCACCAGGGCGGTGCCTGGACTAAAATAGACCTTGACTGTCTCCGGTTTGCCGCGCATCACTCTGAAAGCTGTCTGTAAGTAATCCTCAAGCGAGAAGTCTCTGGGGAAGGTGAAGGGTTCATCCAGGACCGATATGGACTTTATGCGGTCCATCGCAAACGTTCTGACCGCATTTCGTAGGTGGCACTTCCCGATGAGGTAAAAACTCCCGTTCATTGCCCAGACCCGGTAAGGGTCAACTTGTCGAGTGGTTTCGTTCCCGGTTGAGGCAGCTTTGTAGAGAATCTGTACTTGCTTCTTCTGAGCAGTAGCCTCACTGGCCTTGTATAAGATTTCTTTGAAGTCCCCATAATTCTTTTGCGGTCCAAATCCCACCTTGAGCCTTCCTGAGACGTTCTCCAGGTATCGCATGGTCTCTGGCGACAGTGAGGCTCTGATCTTCTCGAAAAGCTCTTCAATGCTCTCGTGGAAAACAGTCCCCTCAAATACTTTCATGAGATCTCTGCTCATATGGAGGGACATCAATTCGGTCGCCGTAAAGGGGATTGAAGCCGCAGCTTTGTAGCCTTGCACGAATTTCCAATAGGCCTGTTTCTCCTCTTTCTCGGAATACAGAGGAAAACCTGCCTCCTGGAGAGCTTCGAGATCACGGTATATTGTCCGGGCGGGGGAATTTAACTCATCGGAGAGTTCGGTTATGGTGAGGCCCCGCTTGCGAGACTCAAGCAGTCGGATGATCTTCCACTGACGCGCTAACTGGGTCCCTCGCATAAGAGGTCCTCCGTAGGCTGGTTCCGCTGTGGCAGTTTAGAGGCTAGTTTTTGTCGCGCTTTCATAACCATTTGTAAACATTAAAGAGTGATGAGTCCATCGGTGAAGAAAAAAATACACCTTTGGGAAAAAGGCCTTTTCATTTGTCCTTATCTGACAAACGTGTGCGGTACGGTGAGGCGGGGATCAAATCTGCACCCGACTTTTGATGACAAGTTCTTTTGGGGAATCCTCTTCCTTGCAGAAGGATGAGTCCAGACATTCGTCTAAGCTGGGGTGGGAGGTGTAGAATGAAGAAGGGCCGGATACTCATCGTTGAAGATCAGCTTCTAATTGCAGCCGATCTGTGCATAGAAGAGAAGGGCTACGAAGTCATTGCCACCGCTCAGAGCATGGAAGACGTTATTACAAAGTGTCGTGAAATGAAGCCGGACTTGATACTATAGATATCCAATGGCAAAGGCAGTCTGAAACGATCCAAGCAGCGAGTACTATGCGGGCGGAGCTCAATATTCCAGTGGTGTTTCTAACTACACGTTGTGGGGATTCATTGTACGCTGCACGAAAACCGGTTCATTGCATAAGTAAACCATTTACTGAAGAAGAGTTATGGGCTGTGATAGAAACTGCTTCTCTCCCAGTTCTTTTGCCTGATCATAGCTGACTCTCCAGTCTTTGCCAACTCTAAAGATGCGAATTTTCTTCGACCCGGTGCCCGATCATGGTATGATTATTATGTTAATCTAGTTTCTTGTTAATCTGAATGCCTCACCTTACCTGACCTAGCGTTCAGAGATGGGCCATGATTGCGCCTTAACGCTATGTGGCCCGCCAGGTTTTTGCCGCGGTAGCCGGAAAACAATGCGCAAGCTTGTCATCATCTGTGTCGTGGTGCTGCTCAATCTCTTAGCCTCGCCACTTTATGCATCTCGTACCAATACCTCCGGAAGCCAATTACTGGTTGCCGCCCGTTCAGGTGACGTGGCCGCCGTTCAGAAAGCCTTGCGCCAAAAGGCCGATATAAACGTGAAAGGCCCTGATGGTTGGACACCTTTGATGTGGGCGGCCGTCACAGGCCATGTCGAGGTTGTGAGACTACTCTTAGACAGTGGGGCCGAAGTAAATGTTGCAGCGAAGAAGAGCGGCGATACTGCCCTCATTCTTGCCGCTCTCAAAGGTCACACAGAGGTTGTACGACTTTTGTTGTCCAAGAATGCGCTCGTTGAGCTTAAGCATAAAGCTGGTTGGACAGCATTGTGGAGCGCTGCGGCCAATGGTCACGCTAAAGCAATAGAGCTGCTTTCGGAAAAGGGCGCAGATGTCAATACTAGAGACAACAATGGCTTCTCGCCTTTAATGGTAGCTTGTGTGGGAGGGCCTACTGACTCGGTGAAATTACTGGTAGACAAAGGCGCACTGGTAGATCTGAGGGACAGATCTGGTGCTACGGCTTTGATGTTTGCTGCCGCCAAGGGCCACAGCGAAGCTGTGAAATTATTGTTACTAAAAGGAGCAGACGTTAGTCTTACGGACAACCGCGGACGGACGGCTCTTGCGGTAGCCATGAGCCTGCGTCACGGGGAGGTGGTTAAGCTTCTTAGTGACTACCAAACCCGTCCGAAGCGTGCCTTGAGCCGGGATAGGGATGAAGCCGAGAAAGAGAACTCATCACTCGTGGAGGATTGTCGTCTCGGTAACCTTGACAGAGTGCAGGACAAACTAGCGACAGGAGCAGATGTCAATGCCAGGGACGGGGATGGGGATACTTCGTTGATAGTAGCGGCAACCGAGGGAAAACTCGATATCGTAAGGCTACTTCTGCAAAACGGTGCTAACGTCAATGGTTGGGGGTATGGCCTCCGGACGGCCTTGTTCGTGGCTTCGTACGGAGGGCATGCTGAAGTTGTAAAACTCTTGCTTGAGAGTGGAGCTGATGTCAATGCCAAAAACCAAAAGGGTTGGACTGCTTTGGACGGGGCCAACTATAAGGGCCATAAACACGTAGTAGATTTATTGATTGCTTTTGTCGCCAAACAAGATGGGAGAATAGAAGGTACGACAGTAGCAAGAGAAGAGGAGAAGTTAATAAATCTCACTCGGAGCCAGGAGGGGGAACCATACACATCGACAAGTGCAAGGAAAGAAGAGGAACCGAAACTCGCCCCGCAGGCTCCCGTGGACACGGGTGTTGATACCAATACCAGGACCAAAAGTGAGGGCACCGCCCCAAGTTTCACTTCTAGGCCAGGCCCGCAAGAAAATTCGACGCCTCTTTCATCGGATAAGAGGGGTGAGATCATTACCCCGGAAAAGAAAGCCCCGAGGGTCCCAGACGCACCTAAAAAACCTCCATCTAGAATGCCGGATCCAGGGAGTAATTCATGGGTTCTGGTGATACTTTTTCTTGTTATAGTTGCCTATGTACTTTATCGTGCCCGTCGGCAAAGCCAAATTTGTAGGGAAACTTCCCCGAAAAAAGTGTATGGGCAGTACCCCAGCACACCGCCTCTTCCAAAGGCTCCTCAAAGCGAACTCCAGAGGAGCCAACATAATGAGGGCAAGAACGCACCAAGCAAAAGTGCCATTGCTGAATTCACGATAGCCAGCCCAGCCGAATCCAAAGCAGTCCCAACGTCAATTCCACGCCGGGACACTGTCACTACCTCATCTACTTCACCGCTATATCAAAAGGTAATCCAGAGAGGAGATCACACCGAAGAAATTGGTCAGCCCGGACATGTGCCAGCTGAAGTAACTGTTGTGGAACCCATTGGGAAATCGGGCACCGAATCCAAAACAACTCCAATCCCTTCTAGAGCTGCCAACCCCCCAATCCAGATCAAGAAAGCTGCTACTGAACCTGCCTCTCAGAGAATAGCCCTGGAAATAAAGATTGAAACTTCCTTCACGTCTGGGGCGAAGGCTTTTGTTCAGAAGGCAAATAGACTGGTTGCGTACAGAGAATCGAATGCCAAGCCTGAACCATTCATGTGCTACTGGCCAACCTACGATTCGATGAATACACCGCAACAGCGATGGTATTTTTACTGGAGAGGCGAAGTAAGTGAGGGGCATTATCCCGATACCGATCTGTCGTATGTTTTTGTTCATGTCTATGAATTGATTAACAATGTTGGAGTCACAAGCCCTCTGGACGGATACGAACAACTTCACAGATTGTGGCTTTCTTATCGAGCGAGGTACCCCAAACTCGATAAATATTTAATAGACTGGATATACGATTATATTGGCATAAATAATTGCCCAATTAACGCTCTGGAATTCCTAAGTGAAGCGGTAAAGCTCGGCTGTCACATCAGCGAACCCGATCTGGTGTTGCCCACGTACATCAGCGGCAATTTGGACGAGCTGCCGAAGTCGCTCTTGGCCAGTTACATCGACTATAGAGTTCTCGATAGTAAGTTTTACTTGGCTGGTAATGAAGAGCTAATCGACAAATACTTCCCTAAAACCATTGCGCATATAAACAACTACATGCTGAATCAAAATGGAAAGGGCATATTTGAGGTTTTCAGGCCTGAGATCATGCAACCAGCGCTCCAAAGAGCACCATTTTTGAGTGCAATTTTCCTGAACGATGGGCATGTGGTCCAGATTCCAGCAAGAATACCATATTCAGGTCATCAGCCTCTCCGTGAATTTTTGACCGCGATCCTCAAATGCATAGAAAATCGCCTGCGAGTGATAACAAACTTCAAAGGAAGGGTGGTTGAACTGAGCCTGCCAGCAGACACGAGAAAGGTAATAGAGGATTTCATAGGCAGTTTCGAAACCAAAATCAGTCCGCCGCCGCCACCGCCTGTGGTTAATATCGATTTCTCCAAAGCTTCCCAGCTTTCAAAAGACTCCGCGGAAGTCCGTTACATGTTGTTAAATTCCGCGGAGATTGCATCTCAAGACGGTCATCCTCATTATGTCCGGCTCCACGACTCTGAGAGCGGTGAGACAGGTCTTCCAGCTGGCCCACTTGATAATGCAATAAGCGCCCTCGACAGCATCCCTGCCTTGCTGTCACAGATTACGAATGAGGAGAGAAAAGTAGTTCAGGCAATAATAGAAGCAGACGGGGTGATTGCCAATTCTCTATTGAAAGAACAGTTGCGGGAAACATTTGTCGAACCGCTTGTAGAAAGAATCAATGAACTTGCTTTAGAACTTTCGGGAGATCTTCTAATCATAAGCGAAGGAGGGTTTAAGACAATCCCCGATAATTTTCGTCATAAACTTGAACCCCTTTTGACTGTGGAACATAAGAAGAATCAAGCAAGCGATTGGGATGACGCGGTCTGCGGCCTCCCGAATGCTTGGAAAAGCTTGGGAGCGAAATTATCGGACGAGCAGGTCCTGATTTTGCAGGCGATTGTGTCGGGCTCAGACGTGTCAAAGAAGCTCCAACGGATTTCTGCCCAAAAGGCTTCGATGCCGCAGCTTCTTATTGACGAGCTCAACGAACTAGCGATGGATGCCGTCGGAGACTTAATTATTGTACCAGGATCGACTTGCCCAATAATTCAGGAAGAACACTCACATCTGGTGAC
This sequence comes from Desulfomonilaceae bacterium, assembly GCA_052144015.1. Lineage (GTDB taxonomy): Bacteria > Desulfobacterota > Desulfomonilia > Desulfomonilales > Desulfomonilaceae > DATJPW01. Next base: position 6,354 of record JBKQRG010000430.1, on the reverse strand, counting down.
ACAACTTCTCAAGCTGAGGGAGGCGAATCAGTGAACGATGCTTTAATCAGGATTCCGAAAAGAATCACCACAGCCCTCATCAATTCTCTGGCGTCGGGTGTCGTTCCGAGAATCGGGTTGGAGTATATAGCGGTTGGCCGAAGGGCGGAAACGGCTGTCCTGCTCGAAGACCTCGAAAATGTTTCAGAAGGAGCCGCATTCTCTAAGTTTATTATCGGAAGATATGGTTCTGGAAAAAGCTTCCTACTACAATTGTTGCGCAATTACGCAATGGATCGGAACTTTGTTGTCGCCGATGTGGACCTTTCTCCGGAACGTAGGTTGATTGGAAGTTCAGGCCAAGGCCGTGCCACTTATCGTGAGTTGATGCACAACCTTTCAACAAAGACACGTCCTGACGGGGGAGCGCTTGAAGCAATATTGGAAAGATGGATTTCCTTAATTCAGACCGAGGTTCGCAAAGAATCTGGTGTTGACCCACAAACCGAAGAATTTTCGTCTCTAGTCGAGGCCAGAATATTTGATGTAGTCCATCGTATGGAAGCCATGATCCATGGATTCGACTTTGCTAGGGTGGTAACCGCATACTGGCGAGGATACCGTGAGGACAAAGATGAGCTTAAGGGCAATGCTTTGCGTTGGTTACTTGGCGAATTCAGTACAAAGACAGAGGCTCGTTCGTCGCTAGGGGTTGCTGTTATTGTCGACGATGCCAACTGGTACGATTATATAAAACTTCTGGCATCCTTTGTCACGACTTTAGGGTACAAAGGGCTACTAGTCCTAATAGATGAAGCAGTAAATTTGTACAAGATTAGCCACTCAGTCTCTCGTCAAACAAATTACGAGAAAATGTTATCAATATATAACGATACCATGCAAGGAAAAGCCCAGCGCCTTGGCATTATGGTCGGCGGTACGCCTCAATTTCTTGAGGATCAACGCCGAGGATTATATAGCTATGAGGCCTTACGATCTCGGCTTGCTGACAGCCGTTTTACTTCAGATGGTTGGAGAAACTATTCAGGCCCGATCATAAGACTGGAAACTTTGACTAATGAGGAGATTTTTGTGCTCCTAAGTAGATTGGCTGAAGTTCACTCCACCCACCATAACTGCGAAAACCTTATTCAGCCTCTGGAAATTCAAAATTTTATGCAAGAAACTGTCAATAGGCTGGGAGCGGAAGCGTTACTTACACCCCGCGAGGTTGTCAGAGATTTCATCAGCCTCCTGGACATCCTACGGGACAATCCAGGAATAACGATGGCTGACGTTCTTAAGGGTCCAACTTTTCATCCGAGGTCCGGTGGCAAAGATCCGGATAAAGACGACGCCGGAGATTTCGAGGAATTTGTGCTGTGAACACCAATCCGTTCTATCGCCTCGCACCATTCATTCAGGAATACATCTACAACCATGGGTGGACTGAAATGAGATCTGTGCAGGTTGAGGCCTGCAGGGTGATTTTCGATACAGACGCACACCTTCTCTTATCGTCTGGAACAGCATCTGGAAAAACAGAGGCGGCATTTCTGCCGATTTTGACGCTGCTACACGAAGCCCCCCCGACAACAATAGGGGCTTTATATATTGGACCTCTTAAGGCATTGATTAACGATCAGTTTGTCCGTCTGCAAGCCCTCCTTAAAGAAGCCGAGATCCCGGTATGGCACTGGCACGGAGATGTTTCCCAGGGTCACAAAAATAAGTTGTTGGCAAATCCCAGAGGAGTTCTGCAGATCACGCCCGAGTCCATGGAAAGCCTGCTTATCAACAAGACCCCAGTATTGGGCAGGATGTTTTGGGATTTGCGCTTCATAGTTATTGACGAGATTCACGCTTTCATGGGATCGGATCGGGGACGCCAAGTTTTGTGTCAACTCGAAAGACTATCCAAATTTGTACGTGATTCCCCTCGTCGCATAGGCCTTTCAGCCACCTTGGGCGATTATGCTCAGGCTGAAGATTGGTTAGGATCTGGAACCGATCAGATGGTTATTACGCCTAAGGTCGGCTCTAGTCCTGAACGAATTCGGATAGCAGTTGAAACTTTTTGTGATGATGTCGAGGAGTTTTCAGAAAAGGACAAGACGGTTAAAGAGAACGCAAGTGACCGCGACAATCTTTCTGAAAAGTTCATCTCTGGAACCATGACCCTTGACGAGTATGTGTTCGATCACACGCTGGGGAAAAAATGCCTAATATTTGCCAATAGTAGAGGACAGACGGAATCAATAGTTTCCAGCATGCGTCAAATCGCGGAAAATCGCGGAGTGCCAGACATCTATCATGTTCACCACGGCAGCATATCGGCTCCTCTGAGGGAAGCTGCCGAAAATGCGATGCGTGATTTGGTTCGACCCGCAGTGACAGCTGCTACGGTGACTCTGGAACTAGGAATAGATATTGGTCAACTGGAACGTATCATGCAAATCGGCACTCCTCATTCAGTTTCCAGCTTTGTCCAGAGACTCGGTCGCTCCGGTAGACGAAACAATCCTGCCGAAATGTGGTTTGTTTTTTCCCACTCTGCGCCTGGAGACAAGACGACTTTGCCCGAGCAAGTTCCATGGGATCTTCTTCAAGCTATTGCCATAATTCAGCTATATTTGGAGGAGCGATGGATAGAGCCCATTCCACAATTGCGATGTCCATTTAGTTTGCTTTATCATCAAACGATGAGCATATTGGCTTCTGTTGGAGAGCTTTCTCCGCAGGCCTTGGCAAGCCGAGTATTAACCCTCTCGATCTTCAGACAGATATCCGCGCAAGAGTTCAGGGAATTGCTATTGCATTTGATCGACATAGAACATGTTCAGAAAACGGACGAAGGGGGCTTAATTGTAGGCCTTGAAGGAGAAAAGGTGGTTCGAAATTTTCGCTTCTATGCGGTTTTCCCTGATAACGAGGAATTCACCGTCAAGGAAAAGTCTACAGAGATAGGTAGCATCGTGATGCCGCCTCCTCCAGGTGAGCGTTTCGGGTTGGCGGGGAGAGCATGGGAGGTCTCAGAAATCGACGTGAAGCGCAAAGTAGTTTTTGCCACCCGTGTGAAAGGAAAGGTTCCTGCTGGATGGCATGGGGGGGGTGGCGAGATCCACACCAAAATTGTTCGGAGAGTGAGACAAATCCTTTTCGAAGACATCGATTACGCTTACCTTCAGTCACAGGCCCGCAATCGGCTCGCTGAAATCCGCTGGCTAGCGCGAAATGCCCGTTTGGAAAAAGAAACTATTGTCTCTCTGGGCGGAGACACTTACTGTATATTTCCTTGGATTGGCACAGTCGGATACCGAACATTAGAAAGATCTCTGTCCTTGGTTAATTTTGAGCCGCTTGATTTGAAAATGAAAGGAGGCTTTTCGCCCTATTTCTTGAAAGTGGACATGAGGAAAGGCAGGCCTGAAGATATTGTCCAAGGGATCATCTCCCTGAGACAAGAAAATCTTTCCAGTGATTCGCTAGTAAGGATTGATGAAGGACCCCACATTCAAAAGTACGACGAGTTCATTCCTCCGAACCTCTTGCGGAAAGCCTTCTGCACAGATTATTTCGATATGACCGAGCTTGACAACTTTATTGAAAACACAACGACGCCTAATACCTGACCTCCAACACTTTCTGGACGTCCGGCAAATGTAGCCTGTTGAAATAACCCACTCTATTAATGCCAGAATCAGTCCCCGGTCCAAATCTTCTCAAAACAGCAATATCCCCCAGGCGTCTTATGAGAAAGTCAGGCGAAAACAGTTTCACCGTAACGGACCAACCGGTGGGCTATCTGGCCGGTCCTGGGCAAATCCGTAATAACTTACTGAAACTGGGGTGGACATCAATGTCGGAAAGCGGAGCACAGGAAATATCCACGATGAGCGTGTTAGCAGGGACTTTCTAAGCGGCAATCATTCGGCTAGATCAGGAATCCGCTAATGGATCTTCCGCCGACCATACTATTCTTTGTAAAGTGACAGCTTCGCTTTGTGCTCGTGACATCCGTCGGGCCGTAAAGTTTCTGGTCTACACTCGGCACCATGTCTCTGTTACTACTGTTACTACGTTATCGTAATGTCGCCTACCCAGTATTCAGGTTTTCTCGCATCTCTCTCCCAATCGTTCGTACTCTGCCGGTTACAACCTGACGCTCTGCCGGTACATCGTCCGTTTCAGTTGGTTTTTCCCCTTCTTACCATACTCTCTGTTGTTGTGTTACGAAGTGACTGATCCACCAGAGGGTCCCCCCTCTTATCAGTAAGAACATATTTATTAAGAAGTACAGTACAAGTATATTCTAAGAATTATATATATAAAAAAAGACATAGTACAGAAAAAATCGATGTTGTTAGACATGTGCTTGGAAAAATCTAGTATTTTTACCTTGTGTCAAGAAGAACATGCAGAAGTAAGGTCCCAAGAAGAACATAATTCAGATACCAGCAGACTGAATATTAATAACATCAGTACCTTAAAGATATGCCTTGGAAACCATGATATTTTTTACCACTGATCTTGATGTCTTTCAGACTAACTCCTGTCCTGAATTCAATCTCTCGTCGTAGGCCCGTATTTACTGGTAGGTAGCCATTTCTCTGGCACCACTTCCGATGCTCAACCTGAATATTCTTCAAGACAGCTTTTCCACCTTGGGAAATATGCTGTTCGATAAATTGAGCTTCGGGAGTGTGGAGTGGGAGGCCATTACGAGTTCGCCGACACAGTTCCTTCATGACTTGATCGATGAAGCTTCTGCTGGCCGTTCTTCCTGTCATCTTAAACACGTCGTTCGTAAATGTGCTCGTATTCATGATTCTCCACAGCCAGATAGTCGTGTCGAAACGATAGAAAGAGCCCTTGTACGTGACCAGATCGTTATTTCTTTCAAGAATATTCGAGACGCATTCTTCCACTGTCATGCTATTAGCGAGCCAGTACCCCGCAACGGAATTGGCAATGGTCCTGACTTCATCTTCCTCTAAAGGAGGGGTGCAACGGTTATTGTTTATTTCAAACGCTACATCAAGAAGATCGTCTCCTAGAAGCTCCTGATATGCGAGGGATCGGCAAATCCTGAACAACGTTTTATTACGAACGCCTTCGTAGATCGGTTCATTTGAAGAAAGATCTTCTCTTGGTGTTCTCTGCGTAATCTCCTTTTTACTGTAGGGGTTTTTCAGATTTAGCTCTAGGACCTTGGACAATTCATCAATCGACAATACCGGAGAGTCATTGATTTGTAAGGTCCTCACTAGAAAGGGTGTTTCGTGATTGTAGTTTACAAACTGTGGTAGGCGGGCCACCCGCGCCAAATCACAGACTGACGGGTCACCATCAAATCTTTCTGCAAGGGCTATCTGGGTTTGTTTAAAAAGAATCCTGTTTTCATCTCTGTTTTCAGCAGTTATGGGAATGGGTTCAATCTTCCAGCGACCTTGAAACCGTCCATCACTTGTTGAAAGCACAATGTGAGGCTTTACAGGGCAAGCTAGGACTGGCTCCAGGGGCGAACCGTCAAGATCTAGGAGCAGATTGGTGATCGAGGTGACGCTGGTATTGTCTCTGCCGTGGCCATTACCGGTGTTTATCATCGTATAAATGCCGGCGCCCTCGGAATTCATGTCATTTAATACCGACCAGTGGTCACGAAGTGTGCCGTGAAAAATTTGGGCTCCAATTGTTGGATCTGTTTTTGAAAAGGTCTGGAAAGTAACTTCTGGAAATGGATAGAGTACCTGTATGAATTCTTCGGCTTCTTGGTAATTGTTCATTCTTCACGCCCTCTGAGAAAATTCTTCTCCTTCAATCACGCCTTGTGAATGGGATAGCGCAGCACAGAACTGGGCGTGAAAGCAGTCCACAGGGAGCGACCCCGACTGCGCTATCAAAAGCATCTGTAGAGAAAAACATGTTTAGGAAGGTTTTTCAGAGGGGGTATTGTTCTGGCCGGATCCAGGGTTAAATAGTCTCTCTAGAATTGGAGACTGCCGAGCCAGGTGCCATCTGCCGAGGAATTTTTGTCGAAATCAAGACCCCCTGGCCAATCATGACGGATTGCCTGTTATCAGAAATCGCGGGTATGAGGTTTCTGATCAGAAGTATGACCCGTGAGCCTAAGTCTGACACGACCTCCCGTATCATGTGAATTGTAAGTGCAATTCTAATTCTTTGTTTCAGGGCTTATTTCATAACGCCATCGGTATGAGCAGGGGAAAGTGCCAAACAGTCATGACCTATAGTCCTCTGCATTGACTCACGCGCTAATGGTATCAACATTTTTCCAGGAGCGAAGGGAGAAAGGACGCGACATTGGCCAGGCAATTTGATATCGACCCTCTCAAGACCTTATTGGGAGGGAAC
>JBKQRG010000429.1:0-5380 GCA_052144015.1 Desulfomonilaceae bacterium | reverse complement strand
TGCCGACAGGCTCAGCTGAGACTCCTAATGACAAGAACTGATCCACATGACTTTTTAACCGGGTCAGCTCTTCAGTAACATCTGAGCGTTCGGCCAGAAGTGCCACCTCTTGAATCAAACGCTCGCGATCAAGCTCCAAACCACCAGTCAGGTCGTGCACCCTTTTTTCCAATCGGTCTTTTGCAGCGATCGTCACCTGATCGACCAGGGGTAAGATCTCTTCAGCTGTTACATTAATAATATTCAATCTAGCTTTGACATCCTGCCACAGCGCGGCTCCTTCGGTTTTTCGCATGGAATTCAGAGCCTCTAAAGCTTCATCCAAACTTTCATCCAGTGCATTCCATTCTATTTGGATTGCCTCTTGCTTTTCTCGAGGAACAATAATGTCACTGAAGTGCATCATCTCCGAAAGGGTTATATCTCCGGACAATGAAAAGTGATTCTTCAGTTCGGATAAGCAATTATAATATGATGCGGCCAAGCCATAGTCCACCATGACCTCCATGAGGCTGCCCGTTCCCCCAATTCGACTAATTGTAACATCGAGCTTTCCTCTTTGAGCCTTTTTGGAAACAGATTTCCTGATCTCCGGCTCAAAGACCGAGTACGTCCTTGGTATCCTTAAAGAGATGTCCAGAAAGCGATGATTGACCGCCCGGATTTCAGTCTTGATTTCGACTTCCCCCAATATCTTACGACCATAACCAAACCCTGTCATACTTTTTATCATGAGCTGATCGCTGTCGGTTCCCTGAGACGACACTTATAATTCTCCCTGATTCTGTTGAGAATGTCTATCAATACGGGATCTGCGTAATCAGGATAAGTCCATTCAAGCGGGCGATACGTTCCTCCGCGAAAGACAAGTGTCAAATCCGCGAAAATGCCTTTATCAAGATAAATTCTGTGCGCGTTGTCCTTGCCAGTTGCCAATACGAAGTTGCCCAAGCTAAGCAAAGCCGGATCCAGATTTATCCTCCTCTTGTCACGCTCCGTATATGATTGTTCTATTCTGTTAGTCAAGAGTTTCACAGAAACTAATGAACTTTTATCTACCAATTTGTCAAAAGACCATAACCATCTAAATATCCCGGGTCCCATTTCCCGATCATAATAGTCCGTATAATTAAACTGAATTGGCCCGATTTGTTCTTGTACGGGACCCAATTCCTCTGCCAGTCGGGTCGAAATTTCTTGAATGAGATCCTCGTGTGGAGTCAGTGCACTAATAACCAGTCTCGCTGGTTCAGGAATTTTGGGTACGCTCATAAATTATGTCACCAGCGTCGATAATCCATGAAAGCAAACGAGCGTTGTGCCGCAAGGCTATTTCATCGTCGGGAACGAAAAGTTGCGGGGAGAGGATAAATATTCTTCTGACCTAGAGCATCGAGGCACTTTTCAATAAATGCTTGCACCTCTACAGGTTTCCCGCCGTGCAGGATAGAATAAATTTCTCCGAGAATAGGTGGATGAAAGCCGCGCTGTGAAGCCATCCTTTGAGCGAACCGTGCGGCTTCGAACCCCTCAATCGCTATCCGTTTTTTGCTATATTGTTCCATTAGTGTCCATGCCGCTCGAGTTTTCCCGTGCTTTTCATCCATCTGTGCAAGATCTTTTCCGAATTTCGCCGACCTTCCTCCACGACAGGTCGCCAACAGATCGGCTGTCCACACTTGGCTCTCCGCATCGAATGTTTCCCGGAGCGCGCCCAAAAGCATACCAAAGGTCCTTATTTCGGCCGTGGCGAGAGTAGCATAAGTGGCGAGGAAGTTTTCCGGAGCCATTTTGGAACCTTCCAGTATGCCGAAACCTATCGCATACACATTTTTTAGGGCAGCAGAAATCGTGGTTCCAATAACGTCGCTAGAATAGACCACTCGGAATATCGAAGTCTCTAGTAGCGGTCGAAGTCTTTCAAATGTCTCATATTGTTCACACGCAATCTGAGTTACGCCTGCGCCGCCTTCAACTATTTCATGCGCCAGATTGGCGCCCGATAAAACAGAAATTCTTACTCTTTTGCCGAGGCGTTCCATTTCCAGACGAGCCGTCTGGCATGGTAGCAACCCTGTCTCAGGAATAAATCCTTTTGTCGCTATTACTAAATCAGCACCGTCGGGGCACAGTTCCAGGACATTCACGAGCGTCGAATGATAGTACTTGCTGGGTGTGACGATCAGAATCAGCGATGTGTCCCCTACAGCGGCTCTAAGGTCGGCTTCCGGCCTGACGGTCCTCGGTATCTGGATATCTCTGAAATGCCACGGGTGCTTGCCTTCAATTGTTAGCTTCTCGATCAGATCTTCCCTTGAATCGTAAAGGATCACCGAGTGCTCTGAAAGCTCCTCGTTCCTCAGAAGGTTCCTTCCAATATGTAAAGCAAGTGTGTATCCCCAAACACCGGCATTCACAACTGTCATTGTATTTCTGCCACTCAGAGGATAGATCCTCCGATCCGCGTGATAAGCATAAAATGCTAACAAGGACGGATTATTGGCAGAATATCTGCGGCGAAAAATTGTCTTACGAAGGGCCCCTCGAATGGACAAGTCTCTGATACCCATTTTCACGGCCTCAGGCAAATCCGATATGATCAAAGGATTCATAGGGGCTTCTTTGTGGTATCTTGTCCTGAACAGTGTCCCCACATTATCGATTTCACGCTCTGCCCGTTGACGAAGTATCTGTTCATTAGGGCTTTCAGATCCTTCCATGGCTTTAGCAATCAGTTGGCTGGGCTGAATGACCTTATTTCGGGCAATCTCTTCGATGGCTCTGTGGGATATGCGTTGCAAAGAAAGAGAATCGTCATTGGTCAATTCAAAAGGCTCTCCCATATTAACACTTACTTCACCAAATATACCGGACAGACCATTGAAAGTTTTTTCCGCCGGTCCAATACCCAAAAACAGACGCACTAAATAATTCCAGCGATGTGGAAACATCGAGAGTACTGGAAAAAACTTGGGTGATATTAAAAATTTATCGTCAGGAATAATCGAATAAGATAGAGCGACGGGTACTACAAGCGCTCGGCCTGTACTTCTCACTGCTGCCAGCAGGCCGTGCGGAACATATGGTTCACGGAGAACGCCGTCGCGGGATCGGACCATATACCGACTGGTTCGGGCAAATAACGCCTGCGTCTCATTGCATTCCGCCAATGCTGCGCAATACCACGCATAAGCCCTATGCTGAATAGGGGAAAAACTCTTCGGCAACATCAGCGCACGGAATCCTTTGAGCAGACGAGCCAGCCAACTGCGCGTAATGGTTCCAGAAAAATGCATGATCGGCTCAGTTAGCCCTGCACGCTCAATCAGACGAGCCGTCAGTACGTAATCAAAATATGAGCTATGACCTACAAAAAAGAATTTCGGCCCTCGAAATGAGGCGATTTTGCCTATAATTGTCTGTGACGGCGGATGAGAGATGTCCTTAAAAAAATTATCTCCCATAAATTGCAGCATAGCCCGCACTTGCCCAAACGAATTAGGGTCAAAAGTCACATTAAATTCCGAAATAGCTCTTTTCAACTCACTTCTGTCGCTCCTCGGCTCGTATTCCTCAGCTAATTCGAGCGCGCGGTCACCGACTTCTCGGGAATCCACTTGCAAAGCGAGGTTCTCCGAAAGAGACTCCTTGAATTCCTTGAATTTCTCGTAAGATTCAAAAAATTCTTTCATGCGCCGCATAGGCATTCAGATTGACCTCGCAATCAGCCCGACAGATGATAAAGTCAAGATCAATTTACTATTCCTGTACCCGGTCTTTCCGGCTCGCCTACAGGACCTCGTGGTACAGGTCGCGGGCCTGGAGCTGGTTGTGGGGGTTGTTGGGGTTGTTGGAGCTGTTGGGGTTGTTGGGGCAGAGGCGTCGGTTGAACCTGGATTCCAGGTTCCCTGCGTTCCAAACTTGGTCGCATCTCGCGAGCGGGGGCCGCCGGAGCGGGAGGAGACTGAGGCGCTCCTGTTCCCGGCGTAGGAGCAGGACCAATTGCAGGACCGGGTTGAGATGTGGGCGAAGTTCCTTCCGAGACAGACTTTACGGAAACAAGAACACCATTAAACAGCGGTTGAAGCTTTTCCATTACCGAGGAAGGCGCCAAGCATGAAATTCTGAGGAGCGTTTGTTCATATTTGTAATAGACAATGACTATGTCCATCCAAATCTTGAGATTGCTCTCGTATGCTTGAATGAAGAAATAATACGCACCAGGAACCTCGCTCTTAAACTCACCTTCATCAATGAGCTTCACTTCCTGCTTCTCTCTGGCTCCGGTAGCGCCTGTTTGCTTCTGCAAGTCGGCAATTCCGTTTCGGAATTCCTGAAGATAAACATTGAGCGGGTCCTTGACCGGTTTATGAGCCGCAACATGGATACGGTTCCTAAAATTGTCCGTCAAATCAGGCGCTTGAAAAATCACATAATAGTTGCCCTTGGGTTTTTCTATCTTTACCCAACTTGCAGGATACTGCATGGTGAACCCATATTCTTCACTTTCGAACGTTTTGTATTCTTGGGCGCTCGATGCTAATGGGAAAACAAAAAATAAAATGGTTACTGACACAAACATTGTCAGCTTGAACCACACTTTCAGCAATTTCATGGAACCGTCTCCTTTCACACGGCGCTTCTGCAAGGGCAGCCTATTATGATATCAGGAAAACCCGCAATCGGTCAATCCTTTTCTCCAGTGCTCACCCCTCTTAGAATTCTCTTATCGACTGGTTATGGGTGCTAGATCAAATGCAAAAATTGATTGAATCACTTTCAAAGAAAGATTACTTATAGATTGACCCCCGCCATCTTATCCCTTGGTCGGAAAGTACTGCTATCAGCGCTGAGAGCGCAACCCAAGCGCTTATTGCGATTCCCAAAGGAGCCGTAAGCCCGTACAACCAATTACCGTCCTCCTGGTCTATGAAGAAACTGAACGGGATTATCACCGCTGCCGTAGCCATCGCGGCCAACAAAAAAAGCAGCGTCATGCCCATGGTTGTGGCACCTTTGAATAATGCGATACCCGAAAAAACGAATAGAAATGCAGTTACAGTCAACGCAACAAAATTCGTGGTCAGCCGCAGCATTCTGATTTTATTTCGTTCGAGCCCTCCGTAATAAGTCCTTTTCCAAAATCCACAAACTTCGGAAATGCCTTCAAAAGGTTTTGTACTAATCACACCTGCGCCGCGAAGCACCATCAACCTATGTCCATGGGCTTTTACTGCTTTGCTCAAAGCGACATCTTCTGTGACCTCTTGCCTGAAGCTACGCCATGTTCCTATTTCATCATAAACTGTCTTGCGCAACATTATGAAACAACCCGAGGCTATGCCGCCCGGTTTAGCCCTATCATTGACTTCAGTTAAAG
>JBKQRG010000428.1:0-4676 GCA_052144015.1 Desulfomonilaceae bacterium | reverse complement strand
TGTCATCAAGTATGAAACCCACCTAAAATCTGACAAGTTTATTCTAGTCTGCCACGGGACCACAGAAGAGGTAGAGAAGGCCCGCAGCATTCTGGAGAACACAAAAGCCGTGGAAATCAGCCTGCATGGCGATTTGGCCGGCCAGTCGGCTTGATGCATCACTCAGGGGCTGTACATCACGCCGATTCCACAGGATTTCCGGTGCGTGCAAACCGGCTGTGTGCCCAGGGCCTTGGATACGTGAAGACAAGGGGAAACACTCAGGGTTCCCTCCACCGAGTTCGGGTCGTGGAGGCAGTCAAGAGCCATCCTCAAGGCGAGGCACGGTAGTGCGGATCGTCAAAAAGGAGAGCAACAATGGGAGATAGACTACTCGAATACTTCGAAGATAAAGTACTGTTAGGAAAAGGAGGAGATCCCCATGAGGGGAGACGTTGAATTGAAACGCGATGTTGAGAATGAACTCAACTGGGAGCCAGGCGTCAATGCAGCGGAAATTGGTGTTATCGTCAAAGACGGCGTAGTGACGCTCACAGGTTATGTCCCTAGCTATGCGGAGAAGTTGCACGCGGAGAAAGCGGTCAAACGGGTGCACGGAGTAATGGCATTGGCTGAAGAGATCGAAGTCAGGTTGCCTGCGGTCTGCCAGCGCACCGATGCCGATATCGCCCGTACCGTGGCAAACACCCTTGAATGGGATGTTTTTGTGCCGCACGATCGCGTCAAGGTAAAGTGAGCAACGGCTTTGTTACCCTTGACGGTGAAGTGGATCAATGGTTCGAGAGGAATGCGGCCGACAACGCCGTCCGCCATCTTGTCGGGGTGAAGGGGTTGATAAACAAGATCCAAATCAATCCGAAGGCGACGACGGCAGACATCAAAAAGAAGATTCAGTCAGCCCTGGAGCGCAATGGCAAGCTCGACGCAAAGGGCGTCACTGTGGAGATTCACAAAGATAAAGTGATTCTCGGTGGTCACGTTCCCTCCTGGGCAGACCGAGATGTGGCCGAGTGGGCTGCGTGGGCGGCGCCTGGCGTCGCGAAGCTGGAGAACAACATCACGGTCCAATACTGACGCATAGCGTTCAAACGGTCTCTATAAGGCTTCAGGGATGTGCTCGATCATGGATCAGTGGTGAACCGCACCCAGCCGACGACATACCTTGGGCTGGGTCCGACCACGACGCGGATTGCCTTTACTGAAGTGCGCCTGCAGGGCGGTTTCATGGTGTACGAAAAAGCTCACGAGCTTGGGACGGAGATAGTTGAGGGTGCAGCCGATCTGGTTGAAGAGGTGAGATCTCAAGCACGCGGCGGACTCTCTGGGGCTCCGAAGACCGCTTCGAATGGGTGGCCGTCTTTAGGGCTTTTGGGGATGTTGTGACTTATTTCAAAGGTTTCCCGCAGAATTCTGTTTGCGAGAGGATTAAGAATGTTCGTTGACAAGAAAATTGATGATTTGATCAGGGCCGGCTGGGATGCCTTCGAAAACGATTTTGATGCAGTTGCTCTTCAAAACTGGAAGAAGCAAGCTTCTAGTTGTCTCGCCGCTCTGGTGGGACCGGACGACGCCTCAGAGAAATTTTTTGAGGACTACGTCAAACAGACAGAGGCAGTGGACGTTCTCGCGGGCAAAGGTATCCTTACTGCAGCTAAAGAGCAATTGGCGAAGAACCGTTGCGAAACAAAACCTCCTGCCCGAGGGGAAAAACAACGCAAGAAGGAGGAAATGAAACATGTTTGGACTAACACCCTGGAGACGAAGAGAGGGAGAAATTGTACCCGCAGGCTGGCCTAGTGCCTTTCGCAAAGAATTGGACGATCTTCTCAAGCGCTTCTTTGGAGAGGAGCACATGCTCCCCTCTCTTCGTGGAAGATTTGCGCCAGCTGTAGATCTGAGTGAGACTGACAAGGAAGTTGTCATTAAGGCTGAGATTCCGGGTATTGATCCCAAGAATCTGGAGGTGAGTCTGGCCGGAGATATCCTGACAATCAAAGGTGAAAAGAAGGAGGAGAAAGAGGAAAAAGGTGAGGGATTTCGGAGCATCGAACGTTCCTTTGGAAGCTTCTCTCGATCCTTCACTCTTCCATGCAAAGTCAATGAGGACAAGATAGAATCCAAATACAAAGATGGTGTTCTCACGTTGAACCTCCCGAAGACCGAGGTGGTAAAGAAGAAGGCCATCCAAATTGACGTGCAGTGAATTGCGGCTGACTGAGAAAAGGGTATGCAATTGATTGCGGGCCTCAATTATGAGTGGTCGGGGCCATTTCTGGAAAGGAGCGACCCAATCTCTCCATTAGTAAAGTTTGAGGTGGAAGGTATGGTTTTGGCCGGTGGAAGGAGAACAACCGAAAAGTGAGGACTTCAATTATGAAGACAGATGCAGAACTGCAAAAGGATGTTGTCGAGCAGCTCAAATCTGAGCCAAGGGTTAATGCTTCCGAGATCGGCGTCGCCGTGAAGGATGGCATCGTTACGATAACTGGCTACGTGGATAGTTTTGACGAAAAGTGGCATGCCGAGCAGGCGGTCAAAAAGGTTGCTGGCGTCAGAGGATTCGCTGAGGAAACCGAAGTCAGGCTGCCTGCCTTCAGTGAACGCACGGACCAGGACATAGCCGAGGCCGCGGCAAACATTCTCGAGTGGACATCTTCGGTACCCAAGGGCCGAGTCAAGGTCATGGTGGAGGACGGTCGGGTCACTTTATTTGGCGAAGTGAAGTGGATGTATCAGAAAATCGCTGCGGAGGATATTGTACGCCAGCTCCATGGTGTGAAAGGAATTTACAACCATATTACTCTTAGGCCCGAGGTGAAGCCTGAGGACGTGAAGTCGCATATCGAAGATTCACTAAAGCGGCACGCTCTACTTGATGCGCAGCAGATCGAAGTGGAGACGCAAGGCCCCAAGGTAATCCTCCGCGGTTACGTTCGCTCCTGGGCGGAGCGAAATGAGGCCGTGTGGGCGGCGTGGGCTGAGCCTGGCGTCGGGGAAGTCGAAGACCATATCGGCGTCACACCCTGATCCGACATCAATCAGCCGAGTGGGCCGGAGGAAATCTAAACATGATAAGATGTTACATGTTCCTGATATCACCCCTTACAGCAGCGTTTCTCCCCGTCCCGGGCTTCACCAATAGCTAGTGTAGTGTTTCAACATTTACTTTGCAGCAAAGCGTGTCGTGACCGGCTGCTGCTGGGGAATCGTCGCCGTCACGTTCTGTAAAACCATTACGGGAACACTGCACTAGGTACCACGTCACCTTCGAAATCTTGCTTGGCGAACAAGCAAGGGCAATGACTGTGCAACCACCACGCGAAGGCTTGTTTGTGGGAAATTTGGAGCATCCGCGAGCTGAAACCGGCCAATCTCGGAATCGAAAGGACAAAATGTCATGTCAAAGGTTAAGGAAATCAGAGAATCCATTGACAAGAAGCTGGATCATTGGGAAGCCAGCGCTACAGCGTTTGAGGTGCAACTGCAACAAACCAAAGAGCAGGCACTGGCCAAGCTTGAAGTTCGCAAGAAAACATTGAACGAAGCCTTGGAGAAGTTCAACTCGGAAGTGGCTAAGGCGAAAGGGATCGCTGAGGAGAAAAAAAAGGAGATACAGGCAGAGTTTGACGATCTGCAGGTCCAGTTGACTTTGGGCAAGGCCGAGGCCAAAGAAGCGTTCGGCGCCCAAAGAAAGAAGATCCAACACTCGATAGCCACTTTGGAGGCCACAGTGGATAGACATCTTGACGCTGCCGGCCACGCCCTTGAAAAGTCGCTTGAAAAGGCAGCCGACAAATTCATCACTGCTGAGATTCAATACGAGGCAGCGGCGGATGCACTGGAAGCTCGGTTGTTTATGAAAAAGATCGAAGCGAAGGCCCAGTTTGAGAAGAAAAAGGGCGAGCTCCTGGCGCAAATCAGCGAATTTAAAACTCAGCTCCAGGGGAAAAGGGGTATGGCCAAGGAGAAGGCGGCCACATTTGAAAAAGAATTGTCGGCTGGAATTTCCCAGATCAAGCAGGGGTTCAAGACGCTCTCCGGCTGAGAAGACAGACCATCCGGAGGTTGCTGCCCTTGGTCGAGCTGACAAAGCATGAATATTTGAAAGACTGTTGCCGTGGCAATCCATCAAAGGGAGGAGAGGGGTCATGCCAACCGGAATGGAAAAAACCGAGTTGAATCCTCAGCAAGAAGGTTTTGGTGACTCGCGAGCGAATTGGGGCTGGCTCCTGGCACTTGGGATCGTCTTCGTGATCCTGGGATTCGTCGGACTGGGGATGACCTTTGCCGTCACAATGGCAAGCATGCTTATGTACGGGGTCCTTTTGCTGATCGTAGCCGGCGCTCAGCTCGTTGACGCAGCCAAGTGCAAGAGATGAAAGGGCATCAGCTGGCACGTGCTCATCGCCTTACTCTATGCATTCGCCGGCATAGCAGTGATTGAAAATCCTTTGGCTGCCTCGACAGTCCTCACACTGATACTCGCAGGGGCGCTCATCGTTGTGGGTGCTGGCGGCGATGGTCGCACTGGCGGTGATCATCGAGGGCATATATCGGCTAACAAAACGGGAGATCCATTTGTATGAATAAGGAACCGATCCAACGACTCCAGGGCGCACCGGTGATCCTGACGATCAACGGCGGCTCGTCAAGTATCAAGTTCGCGTTGTACCAGA
>JBKQRG010000427.1:0-3217 GCA_052144015.1 Desulfomonilaceae bacterium | reverse complement strand
CCCTCACCAAACGCGAATCGTATGCAAGACGGTAGCGCAAGGCGAATGGAAGGGAGAGCACCCATTGGCGGATGGGAACCTCTGGAAATACCCGATCCACGAGATGCGCCGCGGTGTCGGCCATCCGGCGTCCACAACAGGATGAACAAACCGACCGGCCTTTACAGGAAAACGCTACAACCCGGTCCTTCCCACAGGCATCGCAATGCACACGAAGAAAACCATTGGCTAAAACACCACAGTCGAGGAATGCCCTCAACTCCTGCTCAACAAAGCGCGGAACCGGGCGTTCGCGTTCCCGCTGTCTCGATAAGAATGTCTCAAGATGCTCGGAAACGACGCCATAAAGGGGATTGTCCTCCGGATTACGGGGACGGTAAGGATTTGTGGTCTCACAAACAATGAAGCCCTCATCGTGCGCGGAATAATCGACGTATCCGCCTGAAAGTATTTCCGGAAGAGAAATGAACGAAAAGCAACAAGCCATAAGCGTTGAGGTCCTGACATAAACAGTACCGCAACGTTTCTAATGATCCACACTCTTAAATAGCCAATTATTCCTCCCATTCCTCCCATTATGTGTATTACGGCGATTCAATAGCTTAGCCCGACTTTGACAACTGGGCCGAGGTTTTGACAATTTTTGCCCTTTCCCCGGCTGTAAGTCTTTTGTTTTCATGAGAGGTTTTCTCCAAACCGACTGTAGTGAAGACCTACCCTCTTGACCCGTCCTCCGGTCGGTGGACAATGGCATCATGTTTCTCCGCTACACGCAGCGAAAGAAGGATGGGAAATTACATCGTTACTGGAGCATCGCGGAAAATCACCGTGGTGAAGGCAAGCGAGTAGTACAGCGACAGGTGCTGTATCTTGGCGAGATCAATGACAGCCAAAAGGCAGCCTGGTGTCGTAGCATTGAAGTGTTTGAATCGAGGACCGGGCATTGGCGCCAGGTCGCCCTTTTCCCCGAAGATCGGGAGGCACCGGAATTGGCGCATGAAGTTGTCCACGTTCGTTTGGATCAATTGCAGCTCAGGCAACCGCGGCAATGGGGAGCGTGCTGGTTGGCGTGTGACCTATGGCAGCAGCTGAAGCTGGACGACTTTTGGCGCGAGAAGCTACGGCCGAGCCGTGAAGGAACAAATTGGCTGGACTTGCTAAAGATCCTTGTGAGCTATCGATTGATCGATCCCGGCAGCGAATGGCGGCTGCATCGCGAATGGTATCAGCGCTCAGCGATGCGCGACCTGCTTGGGCGAACGGGGGACGCGGTCGAGTTGCAGTCACTCTACCGTTGTCTGGATAAGCTGGTCGAGCACAAGCGCGCCCTATTCAGTTTTCTCGCCGAGCGCTGGCGAGACTTGTTCGAAGTGGGATACGAAGTTTTACTCTATGATCTGACCAGCACTTATTTCGAATGCGATCCTCCAGGGCACGGGAAGCGACGACACGGTTATAGCCGTGACAAGCGTCCGGACTGTGTCCAGGTGGTGATCGCGCTAGTGATCACGCCGGAAGGATTTCCGGTGGCATATGAAGTGATGGCTGGGAACACCAGCGACAAGACAACACTGAAGGCATTTCTGGAAAAGATCGAAACCCAGTACGGGAAAGCAAATCGGATCTGGGTGATGGATCGTGGTATCCCGACCGAGGATATCCTTCGGGAGATGCGGGAGGCAACCACACCAACATCATACTTGGTTGGAACTAATCGAGGACGGCTGACGAAACTGGAAAAGGGCTTCTTGAAACTCCCATGGGCAAGAGTGAAGGATTCTCTGGAAGTAAAACTGTTGCCCCAGGAAGGCGAGGTATACATCCTGGCCCGCAGCCAGGGTCGGAGGAAGAAAGAACGCGGGATGCGCCGGCGCCGACTGAAGCAATTGTGGAAACGTCTTCATGAGTTGCAGCGGCAGAAACTGACGCGCGATGAATTACTGTTGAAACTCGGAGCCGCCAAGGCCGAAGCGGGCAAGGCCTATCGCCTGGTGGAAGTTCAGGTGCCCAAGGACCAAGAACCGGTCAATGCCGAGACCTTTGCTTTTTCTTTGCGTAAAGAAAAACTGCGAGCAGCAATACGCACCGAAGGCGATTATCTGCTGCGTTCGAACCTTTCCGGCGAGGACCCGGCAATCCTTTGGCAGCGGTACATTCAATTGACGGAGATCGAGTCAGCTTTTCGCAATCTCAAGAGTGATCTGGCCGTTCGGCCCATTTACCATCAGAAGGATCCGCGTATCGAGGCGCATATCTTCGTTGCCTTTTTGGCCTACTGTCTCTACGTCACCTTACAGCAGCGGCTTCGAGCTTTGGCCCCGGGCCTCACCAGCCGGGCCGTGATTGAGAAGATGTCCGCCATTCAGATGATTGACGTTCATCTGCCGACAACAGACGGCAGAATGCTCATTCTCTCACGTTACACGCAACCGGAGCCGGATCACGAATTGCTGCTGCAGCGTCTCCATTTAACGCTGCCCGCGCAGCCACCCCCAAAAATCTCCGGCGCGAACGAAAACCATGTCACAGAGCCCGTAGCTCTGTAGTGAAGACCTATGATTTCCTTGAACGTAGAATCAATAGCTTACACAGATTTCGAGGCCCAGTTGTCAAAGTCGGGTTAGGCTCGCAAACGCTTGTTCCAATTTCAATGCAAGATTCGGAATCCACCAGAGTTTCCGCCAAAAGAGAAGAGCGCCATGGCTTCCTAACCGAGCTCTCATATTTGGATCAGAGAAGATGCATGGCTTGGGCTTCATGGAGATTAATGAATGGGCGTTCTGGCCGCCGGAACCGGCAATGACGTATGGGGTCTGGGCAGAAGCGCAACCGAGGAGCACGTCTGGTGTCCGCGGACTGGTGTGGCCTTAAACTTTGATCTGATTAATTACCACATCGGGACGATGAACGATTACCCGCCGTCCACGTGTCTTGTCAACGAAAGTCATCTGGGGTATGCGGCTTTCGGATCGTTTGGTGTTGGAGAGAATACCGGGGCAGCGATGTCGGGGATTACGGTATCTGCGATTTACAACGCGACCGGCAAATGGGTGATGGATTACCCGACAACACCCGACCGAGTATTAAAAGCTCTCGGGAAAATTTAAAAACGCCACGGAATTCACAGCGCGGCCGGCGGCCGCAACCAAACGACCGAGTAGAACCTCTATCGAACATGTGGGGACGGGTCTGGAGACCCGTCCGCACATGTTTTATC
>JBKQRG010000426.1:0-7605 GCA_052144015.1 Desulfomonilaceae bacterium | reverse complement strand
CATGATGGCTTACACACTTTTGGGCATCATCCGGTCATTTTTTTATTTCTGGATGCTTACGAATCAAGATATACCTTTGAGTGATAAGGTGGGTTGCGTCTCGGACATCTTTCTCAGAGGGGTAGGTCTGGAGTTGACGGGATGAACGATTGGCGGCTTTCCTTAGCTATTTTTCTAGAGGTACTGATCGATGCGATTATTCTGGAAGGAAATCGCCCCGGGGAGACGTTTATACATGCAAAAGTGCGGATGGTTTGATGCTGGAGATCATGCGTTCATCTGTTTTCCGCGACATCGAGGCTGGTGCAAGGGGGTATTTTTATGACAAGAAAGAACCGGGAAGTGACATTTCTACGAGCTGCTCTGCTGCTTTCCATTGCCGCAACTAGTCTGGTTGTTTTCCTCGCGGTCGGTTGTGGAAAGAAAGAGAAAGAAATGGATTCTTCTCCGCCTGTGGTGCGAGTGGCACAGGTCGTCCGGCAGGATGTGCCCGTGTATACGGAATGGATTGGTACGACGGATGGTAAAGTAAATGCCACAATCCGGGCCCAGGTTCAGGGTTATTTAATCAAGCAGCATTACCGTGAAGGCGATTTCGTTAGGAAGGGTCAGATCCTTTTTGAGATCGATCCAAGCACATTTCAGGCTGCCTTGGACCAAGCGAAAGGGCAACTGGCGGGAGAGCAGGCACGCTGGGTGACGGCCAAGGCGAATCTAGCCAGGATCAAACCCTTGGCGGACCAGAATGCCATCAGTAAAAAAGACCTAGACGATGCCATAGGTACTGAACAAACAACGCACGCGGCGGTGATTTCGGCACAAGCCGTTGTTGAAAAAACAACACTGGACCTCGGCTTTACGAAGATTTCCTCTCCCGTTGACGGCATCGCCGGCATTGCCAAGACTCAGATCGGGAATCTCGTCGGTCCTGGAGTGATCGAGGAACTTACAACTGTATCAACCGTTGATCCTATAAAGGTCTATGTTTCGGTCGGTGAACAGGAGTACCTCGAGATTGTTGGAAACGACGGGTCCAGTTTTAAGAACATTCCCCTGGAATTAATTCTATCGTCTGGCCGCGTCCATCCATACAAGGGATACTTTGCCCTTGCGGACCGCCAGGTGGATGTGAAGACAGGCACTATAAAACTCGCGGCCTTTTTCAAAAATCCCGGAAATATCATTCGGCCGGGACAATTTGCCAAGGTTCGTGCTAAAAGTAAAGTCAAGCAAAATGCGCTCCTGATACCCCAGCGAGCGGTGACTGAGCTTCAGGGAGGCTATCAGGTGGCCGTTGTAGGCCCGGATAATAAAATCGATATAAGATGGGTGAAACCAGCTGAACGAATCGACAACTTCTGGGTGATTGACGAGGGGCTTAAGCAGGGAGATAACGTGGTCGTGGATGGGTTCGACAAGGTACATCAGGACATGATCGTGAATCCTCAGCCTTACGTCGTATCCGCCAATGGTACTGTCTCGGGCACCGAACAACAGAAATCGGTTCAATCCAAACCGGGGCAATAGTAGGCCGTTATGTCAAAGTTCTTCATCAATCGTCCTATTGTTGCCATGGTGATTTCCATTATGTTCATCATTGTGGGCATAGTGGCGCTGGTCGGTCTGCCCATCGCTCAGTTTCCGGAGATCGTGCCTCCTGAGATTCAGATCTATACGACTTATACAGGTGCTGATGCACAGACCGTCGAACAGTCCGTGGCAACCCCCATTGAGCAGCAGCTCAGCGGCGTGGACAACATGAATTATATGTACTCCCTCAACGCCAATAACGGTACCATGCGGCTGACGACCAGCTTCGATGTTGCGACCAGTCCGAATACGGACCTGGTGCTCACGCAGATCCGGCAGAATCTCTCTCAGCCGCAGCTTCCCCCAGATGTGCGCAATTACGGCGTCACGGTCCAGAAGGCCCGTTCCGCTCCCCTGATGATCCTATCCGTGTATTCACCCAACGAGTCCCTTGACGCCAAATTTCTGGCGAACTATGCCTACATCAACCTCGTCGATCAACTGCTGCGCGTGCCAGGCGTCGGCATGGCAACGGTCTGGGGCTCCGGCATGTATGCCATCCGTATTTGGGTCAAACCAGATGTACTGGCGAAGCTCGCAATAACTGTTCCCCAGGTCATCGATGCCGTCCAGAAACAGAATACAGTCAATCCGGCAGGGCAGATCGGTGCTGAACCCGCGCCTCCGGGCCAGGAGTTCACCTATTCCGTCAGCGCCCAGGGCCGTCTGATCACGCCGGAAGAATTCGGCAAGATCGTTCTGCGCGCCAACTCCGATGGATCGGTTGTTCGCCTGAATGATGTGGCACGCATTGAAATGGGCTCGCAGATTTATACGTTCAGGGGGCGTCTGAATGGGAAACCTGCCGCAAATCTCGGTATCTATCAGTTGCCCGGCACGAACGCCATCGAAACGGCTAACGGCGTCCGGAGAGTCATGGAACAGGCAAAGAGACAATTCCCGGCTGGTCTAGATTATATCGTTGGTCTTGATACGACGCGGGCCATTACCGAGGGCATCCATGAAATTATCAAGACGCTTTTGATCGCCCTGGCGCTGGTCATTGTCGTCGTCTTCATCTTCCTTCAGGGCTGGAGGCCGACCCTCATTCCGACCGTCGCCGTTCCGGTTTCCCTCATAGGTACCTTTGCCTTCTTTCCTCTTCTCGGCTTCTCCATCAATACCCTGTCTCTCTTCGGCCTGGTGCTGGCCATCGGTCTGGTCGTTGACGATGCCATTGTAGTTGTGGAGTGCGTTGAACGTCATATCGAGGAGGGCATGCCCCCCAAGGATGCGGCATTCAAAGCCATGCAGGAGGTTGCCGGCCCGGTCATGGCTATTGCCCTGGTGCTCTCGGCGGTCTTTATCCCCACGGTGTTCATCCCGGGAATTACGGGCAGGCTTTACCAGCAATTTGCGGCAACTATTGCCATTTCAGTTCTCATCTCGGCCTTCAACGCCTTGAGTCTCAGCCCCGCCCTTGCCGCTCTTCTCCTCAAACCCCGGAAAGAAGCACAGGGCCCCTTGGGTTACTTCTTCGCGTTATTCAACCACTGGTTCGGACGTGCCACAACGGGATATGTGGGATTTTGTCGAGTCCTGATCCGCAAGGGCGCCCTCAGTCTTCTATTCCTTGCAGGGATCGCGGTCCTTTCCGCCGGGATCGGAAAAAGCATCCCCACGGGATTTCTCCCAGAAGAGGATCAAGGTTACATGTTTGTCAATGTATCGTTGCCTAATGCCTCCTCAATGCAACGCACCGATGAGGCTTGCAAAGAGATAGAAAAAATCCTGGCGACGACCCCCGGTGTTCAGTATTATCAAACCATCATCGGCATCAGCTTGCTCAGCCTTGTGCAGAACACCTACAGCGCTTTTTTCTTTGTGAACCTCAAGCCGTGGAAGGATCGGAAAACGCCGGAACAGCAGTATGACGCTATTATGGACCATCTGAACAGAGAGCTGGCCAAACTTCCGCAATGCACCGCCTTCGCCTTTTCTCCACCCGCAATTCCAGGCATCGGGACGGCCGGCGGTGTAACGATGATCCTTGAGGACCGTGCCGGCAAGAACATCGATTTTCTCTCGGAGAATGTCAACAAATTCCTCGACGCCGCGCGGAAGAGGCCGGAGCTTGCCTCAGTGAGAACAACCTTCCTCCCGACGGTGCCCCAGATTTTCATCAATGTCGACAGAGACAAGGTGCTCAAGCAGGGTATCGATATCGAAGATGTCTATCAGACGCTCCAGGCTTTTATGGGCGGATATTTCATCAATTACTTCAACCGATTCGGGCGGCAATGGCAGGTCTACGTCCAGGCGGAGGGCGCCTACCGCACCAAAGCGCAGGATGTCGGACAGTTTTATGTACGGAACGACCAGGGGGACCCGGTTCCGCTCTCGGCGGTCACGACGGTCGAATCACGAATGGGACCCGAATTTACGATGCGGTACAATATGTACCGTTCCGCACAGATCAACGCCATGGCCAATCCCGGCTACAGTTCGGCCCAGGCCATGAAGGCGCTTGAGGAAGCTTTTGCTCAGAGTATGCCGCGTGAGATGGGTTTTGATTACCTGGGCATGAGTTTCCAGGAAAAGAAGGCCCAAGAGGGCATACCGCCGATGGTCATCTTCGGGTTCTCCCTGCTTTGCGTTTTTCTCATTCTTGCGGCCCAGTACGAAAGCTGGTCACTGCCTGTCAGCGTTCTCCTCGGCACGCCAGTGGCTGTTTTTGGCGCCTTCACGGCAATCTGGCTCCGCGGCCAGGTGAATAACGTCTATGCACAGATCGGCCTGATCGTGCTGATCGGTCTGGCCGCTAAAAATGCAATTCTGATTGTCGAGTTTGCAAAAAACAGTTATGAACAGGGAAGATCTCCCAAGGATGCTGCCCTCGAAGGAGCCCGATTGAGGCTCCGGCCGATTCTCATGACGTCGTTCGCATTTCTCTTCGGCACGCTTCCCCTTGCCATATCTACGGGATCAGGGGCCGTGGCAAGACAAATCATGGGGACCACTGTTATGGGCGGCACAGCAGCCGCATCGGTGATTGCTATCTTCCTGATTCCCGTGACGTTCTATGTCGTCACAGTTCTGTCCCACAGGGGCAAAAAAGATGATCGGCAGAAGAGCGAGGAAAAAGACAATGCGTAAGATTATCACCTGCTCGCTTCTGGCAATTGTCCTTTGCGGCTGCATGGTGGGTCCGGACTATCGGAGACCGTCTGTCGCGACGCCCGCATCTTGGCGCTTTGAAGAAAAAGAGACAAGAGAGATCGGCAACACCGCATGGTGGGAGCAATTCAATGATCCCGTTCTGAACGCGCTGATTGAAACGGCATTGAAAGAGAATAAGGATATCATGATTGCTACGGCGCGCGTTGAAGAATTTGTGGGCCGGTACGGTACAGCCCGCGCCTCCCTCTTCCCCCAGGCGGACGCAGGAGCAGCTGCGGGCAGAAGCAGGGCCACAGACAACAGCTCAACTCCCCTCACAACCGCCACGATAAACCCCGCGAACAACTATTCGGCATCCCTGAATGCGAGCTGGGAAATTGACCTGTGGGGCAAGCTGAGGAGGGCAACAGAGGCGTCCCGGGCCGATCTCCTGAGTCAGGAAGAGGGACGAAGGGGCGTTATCCTTACTCTTGTAACATCTGTGGCAAGCGCCTACGTGAACCTTCTCAACTTTGACAATCAACTTGAGATTGCCGAACGCACCGCACAGAGCCGTAAGGAGTCCTATGACCTTTTCATGTTGCGTTTCGAGGGTGGTGTCATCTCCGAACTGGAACTGAGCCAGGTTAAATCAGCGTATGAGCAGGCCCTCGCAACCATCCCGTTTCTCAAAAAGACCATTAGCCAACAAGAAAATGCACTGAGTGTGCTAATCGGACGCAATCCGGCTCCCATTCCCCGGGGCAAAAAGATCGATGACCTTGTCCTTCCCGCCGTACCGGCGGGCCTGCCGTCAGACTTGCTTGCCAAGCGTCCGGATATACGACAAGCCGAGCAGGTCCTCATAGCGGCCAACGCGAGAATCGGTGTGGCGCGGGCACTCTACTTTCCGACTATTTCTCTGACCGGCACGTATGGATTCGCGAGCACGGACCTCTCAACACTCTTCCAAGGTCCATCCAGAGCCTGGAGCTGGAACATTCCTTTGAATGTGCCGATCTTCACAGCAGGCGCCATTGCCGGACAGGTCGAAGCAGCGGAAGCGATACAGCGGCAGGCACTCCTTCAGTATCAACAATCCATCCAGACGGCCTTTCGCGAAGTCGAAGATGCCCTTATTGACCAGAGAAGATCACGGGAAGGGCTTGAGATCCAGACGCGGCAGGTCGAATCTCTGCGTACCTATGATCGCTTTGCGCGTCTGAGATTTGAAAACGGCTACACGAGCTTCATCGAGGTGCTTGATGCGGAGCGCAGCCTTTTCGACGCGGAACTTCAGTATGCCCAGACCCAGAGTGGTCTCTTCCAGGCCCTCGTAAACCTTTATAAGGCCATGGGTGGTGGATGGGTAGTGAAGGCTGACATCAAAACCGGTGCGCCAAAAAGCGGAAAAGATCTTACGAGCGAGGCTGCGTTCTTTCCGTGATACGACTGGGTCAATCATCCGCGAATATTCAATCAGTAAAGTCCCTTCTCCTCCAGCCTCTAATAGACCTTGAAAACCATTCCTGCAAAAGGCCTCCTCGATTTTGGAGGCATCAGCTGTAATGTAAAAGGGCAGAAGAGAAAAATCAACACTTCAGGAGGGACTTAACAAAAAATCTGATTGCCAATTTTTGTGGTTCGCTCAAACGGTAGAAGCGTAGACTACTAATACGAACCAATAGATTCATAAAGCCGGGAAAGCTGAAGATAACCAACTGAAAGAGAGCAGGACTCTGCGGCGCCAAAAATTGAATGATGGGATTCTATCTGCTGGCTATCTGGATTTTGTTTTCGACGGATTCCACGCCTTTGACTTCCTTTGCAATCCGCTCAGCCGTCGCTTTTTCCCGGGGAACTTGCACAACCCCTGTTAGCCGGACTTTTCCCGGCTCATAAACGAACGTGGAAACATAACTTGATGGAAAACCGGCTTGTGCGAGGGCTGTCCCCACTGTTGCTGCAAGTTTCATCATATCCAGGGAGTTGATCACATCGCCGGTGCGTCCCCGTAGTTCATCTGCTCGGGCTGCGCACAAGACCATATCAGCCGCAGTATTGATGGTAAGTTTGTCCATATTGAGGACAATATCATACAACTCCGGATTGTCCCAATCCCGATTGAAGGCAAACCTGATAAAACTTTCTCTCTCACGATCACTCTTCTCCATGCCCATAACGGCGGCATCCCTCTTATAACCCTTCTCCACAAGATTACGGACACGCTTCTCCTGTGACGCGATTACCCGGACATGAAGCGTATACGGAAGAGACCAAAAAAGTATATTGCCTCCGCGTCCGAGAATTATTGCGCTTCCCAGGCGTGCGAGCTCATAAATGACTACATACAGGCGATCCAGGCAAATCTCAGGCCGGCATGAAAAAACCCTCTTCAACAGAGGCGGAGTCTTGCCATCGATTTCTCTGATGTCATCAAGAAATCCCATTTCTTCGGCCTTTCTTTCGATATCTTCTGTATCATAAAAGGCATACTTCAATTCTTTTGCCACGAGCTTCGCAATTTCTGTTCCTCCTGTGCCCATTTTTCTGGAAAAGGTAATATAATACATAGTATCCTCTCTACAATCCGACTACTCCGCTGCCAGGCCCTCTTCTTTTAGATTTGTATAGGATCACGAGAGACCAGCGAAGGCTTGCCTGTGCTCGACCATTGTACGCCTTCAAATGGTTTTGGACAAATCACGCCTGAAATTAAGAGATGGTTTCGGCACAGAATAATCCTTTCCTGTCTTTTAGTCAACATTGAGTACCAATTAATGAAGAGTTTTTTCTTGACAAAGCGGGTAATTAGTATCATTGTGAGCGGCAGTTCATAATATGAACGATCATTCTATAATTTGAACGATTGCTCGAAGATGGAAAAATCAAAAAGAAAAGAGATAGAATTTCAAC
>JBKQRG010000425.1:0-29372 GCA_052144015.1 Desulfomonilaceae bacterium | reverse complement strand
TCTATCCCGCTCATTCAGCACCGGATAAAGTATGTCGAAAAGCCGTTTAACCGTGGCAACATCAATCATGCCCCCGGCTATAGTCCAAAACAAAGCCATCTGCAATGGTTATTTCGTGACGACTCCTAATCGTGTGAATCTGCCCGAGCAGCCCCATTTTGTGATGGACTGGATTCTATAAAATTCTTTGCAGACCAAGGCGGGCGCAGACCGTTCTGGAGCTTTGGTCCATTCAGCAGAGGAATTTTGTCTGGGAAACCAGCATACTTTCCGCTCATTCGCGACTGATGCAGTAGAATTCGATAATCCCGGACCGAGCGCAAGAAAGCGAGCTGAAACAGGTCACGAAATCAGTCGCTCAAATGATAACAGGCGGCCTTTCTTCTTGTCCGTAATTGGGGGTTTATGGCATGATAGATCGAATAATCCTTGATTGCATGATTTGTGGGAAAAGATCATCACCATGAAGCCGGCAGATGGATCAATCTTCCGGAGAAGCTATAGCTCCAGGAGCGCTGCGCTAAGGCTCACGTATCAATTCGTGCTTCAATTTGTCGGCCATTATAATTTCATATACTCCAGGGGCCAGGCGGCTAAGCCAGTAGGTCATCTTCCCCGTAGGCGTCAGAACCAGCATGCGCTTCCTTTTGATGACTCCCTGTAGCACTGCCCTGGCGACGTTTTCCGGGGTATCCTCGGCCCCGACTTTGGATTGCGGATGACGAGTGACGCTACCATCACCGTCGAGAGCCCTGTATTTCATATTTGTTCGAGTAAACCCCGGGCAGAGCATCATCACGTGGACTCCCACGCTCTTCACTTCCGTTCGCAGACTCTCGAAAAGACCATGGAGGGCGTGCTTGCTGGCGCTATATGCCGTACGTCCTAATAGAGGCGCATATCCGGCGTGGCTGGATGTCACGACGATCACTCCTCGGCGCTCGATCAGGCTCTTTATGGCGGCCTTCGTGCAGTAAAGCGCTCCAAAAAAGTTCACATCCATGACTTTCCTGTAGACCGCGGTTTGGGTGTCGGTAAAGGCGCTGCGCTGAGCCAGACCGGCATTATTGACCAGGATGTCAATTCCTTTGTAAACGTCAATAATAGCCTGAATGGCATTGGAACACTCCTCTTCCCGGCTCACATCACAGGTAAACGCAGTGGCTTCGATTCCGGATTCGTGCAAAAGCTTGACCTGTCGGGACGCCTCATCACCGTTCATGTCAATTACGGCCACACAAGCGCCTTCGCTGCCGAATAAGCGGCAGATTGCCAGGCCGATGCCGCTGGCGCCGCCGGTCACCGCTATCACTTTGCCTTCCATTAAAGCGCTCATGGATTAATCCTCACATTCCAGGGCGATTTTTTCGACTTTGTCCAGATCCCTCTTGTATGAAAACGAGCCGGCAAAAAACAGCAGGGCCGAAGCAAGAAGGAAAGCCGGAAGAATCGACATGGCCGCTTTGATGCCGTAAGCATCGGAAAGCGCTCCAATGACTATCGGCGCCATGGAAGCTCCAAAGAGGTTTTGAACAACAACGCACACGGAGTAGGAAATGGCCCGTAGGCCGGGGTGAATAACTTCCTGCGTGACCGTGATCGCTGCAGGGGCAAACATGCTTGCCAGGACCCCCATCAGCAAAAGCGCCATGTACTGCCTGTTTCCATCGAGCAAGGAAAAAGCAATAAAGATGACGACCGCATTCAGCGCTATTGTCAGCGCAGGGAACAGCATTCGTGAGCTTACATTTTTCTTGAACCACAGGTCGGCCAGCCAACCGCCCACTGGAAGGCCGACAATGGCCAGCAACATCAGCATCCCTGTCTTGATCCCCGCCTCACTCATGGGGGCGCCCGTCACACGATGAAAATAGGTGGGGAGCCATACCATGATGGCGTTGTTGACGAAGATGCAGCCGATGAATCCTATATCGGTCAAGATCAGCGAAGGAGTGTGGATGAATTCCCGAACGATATCCATCTTGCTCATCCTGACCTTCTTCTCCTCGGCGCCTGATTTTTCCACGGTTTTGACCAGTTCGACCGTTTTATAGTCTTTGACGAAGAAGAAAAGGATCGCCGTGATTGCGCCGGGAATAGCCACCAGCCCGAATGCGTGCCGCCATCCCCAGTGCTCGGCCACAAATCCGCCGATAGCCGTGCCGATGGCCACACCCAGAGGAATAGACATGTTCCAGAGGCCCATCATTCGGGAGCGCTTTTCCGGAGGAAAGAGCCCGGAGAGCATTGCCGTCCCGGCCGGGGCATAGCCGGCTTCTCCGATACCTATTCCCGAGCGGGACAGCACCAGCTGGGGAAAGCTCTTTGCGAAGGCGCAAAGCGCCGTGGCGATGCTCCAGATCAGAGCCATGATAGCGATGGTTTTTTTGCGGCTCCAGCGGTCCACCATGATAGAAACGGGAAAAACAAAAGCGACTATGGACCAGTACAGGACCGACACGAGCAGGCCTGATTCGGTATCCGTCAGCCCCCATTCCTTCTGAATATATGGGAAAAGGGATGTGACGATCATCCGGTCTACATAATCGAAGAAGTAAAGCAGAAACAGAAGCGTGAACACATAGTAGGTCATGAATCCGGAGAGCTTGTACTCTCTGGGTGCCGTAAGCTCACTCGTTTTTTCCGATGACATATTCATTTTCATGCCCCTTGAGGCAAAGCGGGGGTCAATGTGCCGCATTGTTCCCGCCGAATTTCAGGCGCTGTTCTTTCTGCACTCCAGGAAAAATTGAAAAACTTCGGCCGTTGTTTTCCTCGGAACGTACCCAAAGTCCTCTTTGAGGTGCTTATTAGAGAGCACAGGCCGGTATCGGAGAAAATTGACCTGTTCGGGCCCGTACTGGGTCGCTCCCAGTTTTTTCATGAGCCACAGGGCGCCTTTCACCAGCCCCGGCGGCAGAGCCAGATATGGTTTACCCATGATGCGGGCCATCTCCTTCATGCTCAGGGTTCCGTCACCTGCCACGTTGTAGATGCCTTCCGAGTCTTCCTCCAGGATGCCCTTGAGGATGGCGCCTGCTACATCCATGTCCCAAATTAGGACAAACGGGGTCTCGCTTCCGGTTAGCCCCAACACACATCTTCCGTCGAAGAGGTCCGTAATCTGGTTCCTCGCGGTGGCGCCCAGGATCGTGCAGCACCGGAATATCAACTGTTTCAGCTCCGGATGGGCCTGCCGGTAATCGGCGAGCATCTCCTCTACCTGGCGCTTATGGTCGGAGTACGGAAACTCCGTGTTGCCCCGAATGGGATCGTCCTCGCTCAGCCATTCAGGGTTGTCGCGATAGTATCCGTATGCAGCGCCGGACGAGGTGTAGATGAATTTCTTGACGCCCGCGGAGAGGCATGCCTCCAGGACATTCCTGGTACCCTCCACCTCCACGGCATGCAGAAAGCCCGGATCCGGTTTTTTGCCCGGATTCACTACCGCTGCCAGATGAACGACCATATCCACCCGGCTATCCAGGAAGAGCTTTCCCAGCCCGGGATCTCTTATGTCCGCAGTGATGTAATCCACACCTGAAAGGCGGCGGTCCTCAGGCACCTGCCGTACATCACCGGCTATAATCCTGCCCGAGTCCCGCGGGATTTCGGCAAGCGATGCAACCGTCAGGCTGCCGATGTACCCTCCGGCTCCGGTAATAAATACATTTTTATCCATGGTATTGCCTCAATAAAACACCTGAATAGTGGGGCGACCGGCACGGAGAAACTGCCTCAGAATTATCGTATCTGCCGAAATCGTAGCACAATGCAGCAGTAGGGGCGGGGCTTGCCCTGCCCAGAAGGAGCGCAGCACGCGGCGCCCTTTCTATGGCTGTCTGCTATCGACATCCAGTTTCACAAATGCCCCTTCTGGTGGGTTCCGTCTCTGCATTGATATTGCTGCACGGTTTCGGGTTCATGAAGTATTCCGGAACAGTTTTCTGGCCGCTACCGGAATGGTCATTCATCATTTTCCCTTGGGTTCTTTGTGCATATCCTTGAAATGCATCAGTCCGGGGGCCATCAGGTGCTTGACCGGATCCACGTCCACGTGGATCACAGCGCATTTATCGGCTGAGAGGCAACGATCCAGAGCCGGTTTGAGTTGTCCCTGGTCTGAAACCCGCTCGCCATAGGCTCCCATGGACCGGGCCAGCATGTCCCATTCAATCTCAGCAAGTTCGGTGTTGTAGGTTTCTTCGGGTTCCAGTGCCTTTCCCTTCACTTTGAAGTTCCACAGCGACTTGTAAAACTTCAGGGCGAAGCTCTGATTGAGCTTGACCATGCCCCACTGCTTGTCCGCGACGACCAGGAATATGGGTTTCAGTCCGTTGCGCACGGCGGTCTCGATCTCCTGAGGATGGAACCCCATGGCTCCGTCGCCGGTTATGCAGTAGACCTTTTTCTCGGGGAATGCGGCGCAGGCGCCGAGCGCTTGCCCGACTCCGGCCCCGAGGTGGCCCATATGATTCGTGGTCAAAAGCGTGTTGGGGATCCGTGCCTGGTGATAGAAGTTGGCCCAGACCGCCGTGTTACCACCATCGAACACAGCTATTGAGTCATCCGGAAACACTTCCCGGCAGATGTGCCCCACATGCGCCGTAATCATCGGCGAGCCCGGGTCCTGAAGCTTCTTGTCCAACTCAGCCCGGTCCGCAGCCACCTCGCCCGCCAGCCGCAAGGCCTTTTCTTTTCTCGCTGCCGGCGCCTCTTTGCGATCCTTCAAAGCATGAATCAGCTTCTGCAGGAAAATTTTGACATCGCCGACGACCCCCAGGTCCACCGGTCGGGTGCGGCCGATCGCCTCCTCATCCACATCCACCTGTATTAATTTCTGGACGTCGGGAAGAGCCCAGTAAGGCGCCTTCCCCCACCAATCGGTTTCGCCGATGCGCGAGCCGAGACAGAGAACCACGTCGGCCTCGTTGCGGACCTGGTTGACCGACTTGACGTGGATCATGGCTATAGAGAGCGGATTCCTTTCGTCCAGCACCCCTCGGGCCGCCCACGAGGTGGTTACGGGCGCCTGAAGCAGCTCTGCGATCTCTCCAAGCTCCGCATAGGCGCCGGCGTGTATGATTCCGCTGCCCGCATGGATGGCGGGAAATCCCGCGGAGCCGAGCATGTCCGCAGCTTTTTCCACGTCGGAAGGGGAGGGCTCCAAAGGTTCCATCCGGCGGTATTGATGAGGGCTCAGAATCCTGGTTTCAGGGCACTCGCCATTCATGAGATTCTCCCCCACATCTATGTGAACCAGGCCCGGACGGCCTTCGTAACATGCCCTCAACGCCTGTCGCATTAGCTCGGGAATCCGCTCGAAAGACGAGGCCGAATGAGACCATTTGGACATGGGCCTGATGACGCCTACCTGATCGAAGAACTGATACGCCCCGCCCCGATCGGGATATGTGACGGGCGTTCGGCGGCAACTGGAGATCAACAGCACCCGGTTACCTTCCACATTTTCCACGCATGCTCCGCTGAGCACGTTCGCAACACCGGGACCGCTGGAAGCCAGACACACTCCCAGTTTTCCCGTCAGCCTGGCGTATGCGCCTGCCATGTGGGCCGCAATGGACTCATGACGTGGAGTAATCATCTGCATTCCTGAATCCACGCAATTCTTGAAGAGCTGCGTATAAGTTCCATCGATGATGCCGAAGAACTTCTCTACTCCTTCCTGCTTGAGCATTCGGGCGATGATTGCGCCGCCTGTCGTTTTGTCAGCCATAAAATCACTCCTTTGCGAATTCCGGGTTGCAAATTACAGGTCTCCGGGCGCAGGTCGAGAGTTGAAGATCAAATTTGCCCGGCCGAGCCGTGGCTCATTGGAGAACCCGCAATAAACAACATATGACCGGCGATATTTTCAAGGTTTCAGAAACCGATGAATCTCCTTTATGATGAGGCTCAAATTCTCTTCCAGAGCCGGGCCCCGCAGTGATCCTTTGATTTCGAAGTATTCCTTCAGACGGTTCTGAAAATGCTTCGAAACAATGGACGCCACCACGATTATGTATAAACTGTTGATGAAAAAAGCGCCGAGCCTAGGATCCAGGTCGGTGCGCACAATTCCCTGGACCTGACCTCGATGAATGTGCTTTTTGAGATGGTCGGCCGTATGTTTTTCCACATCCAGTGATAGCTTCACGCTGAATTGCTCCTTGCCCGGCGCTGAAGCTGTGAGATAGAGCCTCACGTAGTGCGGGCTCTTCAGGGCGAAACGGACCCCCTGCCGGAACATATGCTCCACCTGGCGGTAGATGTCCCATTCCTGATCCATGCCGCCGTATACGGCGCGACGAGATCGGTCCAGGCCGTCCTTGCATACGTGAAGATAGAGGTCCTCTTTATTGTCGAAGTAGTTGTACAGAGAGCCTTTGGAGACGCCCGCCCTTTTCGCCAGTTCCGCGACATCGGTGGCGGAAAAACCGCGTTCCGCAAACAGCTTGGCGGCTTCTTTGAGAACACGCTGCTGTTTCTCGTCGGATATCTGCCCAAAAGTCGCTTTTGCCATGTCCTTCGCCTTTCTCCTGTATGAGCGGCTGGACGGTCCATGAAGAAAAAGATCGTCAGGGTCTTATCTCCAGGAGCAAAATACCGCACCGGCCCGCAGGCTAAAGTCTGGACTCCCTAGACGGCGCTCAGGTGCTTGTATTTCGGCAAATAGCGCACCGCGGGCAGAAAAGCATCCCGTCGGAACGGCTCCGCCAGCACCTTTTCGCCCCCTTCTATCACGGCATTGATGACCACCGGTTTATTAAGCTTGATCGATTCCTCAACAACCCCGCGAACATCCTTGTAATCCTCCACCTTAAATCCGACAGCGCCCATGTCACGGGCCAGCTGGGCATAATCCGGATTCGTAGGCAGGTTGACGCCCACAAACCTGTTGTCGAAGAAGTCGATCTGGTTCTTCTTCTCCGCTCCCCATTCATGATTGTTGAAGACCACCGCTATGACGGGGATGTTTTCACGGACGGCGCTCATAACCTCGCTCAGGCCGCTGATGCCAAATGCGCCATCGCCCTGCAGCGCGAACACGGTCCTGTCCGGAGCGCCCATCTTGGCGCCCATTGCCGCGCCATAGGCAAAGCCGCAGTTTCCCCAACTCAGGGCCGCGATATGCTGACGCGGGCCGTCGAATCCAAGATAGCTGTTGGACATCGAGCAATTGTTCCCGATATCCGTGGTAACGATCGACCCCTTGGGTATAGCTTCGGTGAACTCCTTCAAGAAGCGCCGGGGATGCATCAGCTTGTTGGTGGAAGATGACCATCCGTCCAGTTCTTGCTTCCAGGCCGCCTTCTCTCGCTGTACCTCTTCCAGACGGCCGCTATCCTTCGCCCTGTTCGGCGCCATTGATTTAAGCGCCTCGAGCAGTTTTCGGGCGAGCTGCCCTGCATCGGCGAGAATGCCTAATTCCGTCTTCTTGGAGAGACCGAACTGAGATCCGTCGATGTCAACCTGGACGATCTTCGCATTCTTGGGCCAGTAGTCGAAATCGTATTGGGGCAGAGTGCCGAACGGCCCCAGCCTTGTTCCGAGAGCCAATACAATGTCCGCCTTTGCTATCGTCCGCATGGCGGCCTTGGAGCCGCAGTAACCGATCGGGCCGACTGAAAGCTCGTGATTCGAGGGAAAGCTGTCATTGTGCAGATAGGTGTTGACCACCGGAGCAGTCAGGTATTCGGCAAGAGCCCGGGTTTCACGATGGGCGTTGGACATGGAAACACCCCCGCCTGCAAGTATTACAGGATACTTCGCCTTTGAAAGCAGTTCCGCAGCCCTTGCGATCTGATCTTGCGGACCCGGGCCGTACTCCACGGTGCCGCTGGGGTATATCTCGTCCTGAAGTTCTCCATAAAAATAGTCCCTGGGAATATTCAGCTGGACCGGTCCCCCGAGCAGCTTAGCCATGTAGAAACAGCGGCGGGTAAGCTCGGTCATGCGTTCCGGCCTGTTGACGCGAACCTGGAATTTCGTGCATTTCTCAAACCATGGCATCTGGTCCAGTTCCTGGAACCCGCCCTTTCCGATTCCCATGCTGCCGGTCTCAGGCGTAATTGCCACGACAGGGGAGTGAGCCCAGAAAGCGGCAGTTATGGCGGAGATAAAGTTCGCCGCTCCCGGTCCGTTTTGGGCAATGCAAACCTGGGGTTTCCCGGTCACCCTGGCACAACCGTCGGCGGCATGTGCTGCGGCCTGTTCATGTGCGACCATGACAAACCGGATACCGGCGTCAGGAAAGAGGTCCAGAGCATCCATAAAGGCGCTTCCGACGATTCCGAAAACGTTTTTGATTCCCTCGGCCACCAGTGTTTCGACCAGCGCTTCGGAAGGTGTCATCTTGGGCATCGCGTCCTCCTGATTTCAGTGGCTTTGCGGCTCGTTGTTGATTTATGAACTGACTGGACGTCCAGTCAGTTTGATCGTCGCGCAGTATTCCCGGCCAGTCAATATTTTTTTGGGGATGATCGTCCAAAATTAACGCGAATCGCAGTACATGTCTCTGAGGAGGTCAGGGCCCGCTCGGCGTAGAGGGAATGGGAATTCCGGGGACCCGCTTTTTTGTCCCGCGAAACGCGGGATCCCCGGACCTTCCGGCAATCCTGCGTTTCGCGGGACTAAATGGTTGACATAGCTTTCAGCATTGTGCCGATCTTCCATCTCGGGTAGCGGCCGGCATCCCTGCCGGTCGATTGCGCATTGCCGGTAGGGAATACGGTGTACTTACAGGGACATAGACAAATCATTAGATAGGCACCAGGCTGCACACGGCACGCAAATGTCAAACAAAAAGATGACCGATAGATTCTTCGCGTAAATTCAGCCGGGTACCTGATCTATTGCTTGTCACACGGCCTATTGTACGTTCATGTCATAGCGAGCGAAGCGAAGCAATCTCCCTCCTCGCAATGAGAGAAGGAGCCTCCGCATAATTGAAGGGGCGAGGATGATGGAAAGATTCTGATTGACCGGTCATACACTGTGAGATATGGTCAAAAGGCTCATATATTGGTAGCAGATATTACAAACTCCGCAATTCTTTACTTTTCGGGAACAGAGCTTCAGCGAGATTATCGATTCATATGAGACTTAACAGTTTCTCTAGGATAACGGAAATTTATCGGGGATCAGAGCGGGCGGAACCGGCAGCCGTTCACTTGCTCGCGCACGGCCGCGGCCTCATTCTGAGGAGTCGAAGACATGAACGCAAAACGTGAAAAAACTGTGCAAGACCTTATTGATGAGGCCCTGAGAAGTGAAGCAGTCACATTGGATCTGTCCGGTCTCGATTTGACTGAATTGCCGGATTCCATAGGCAAATGTTCGCAACTTCAGTATCTCGACCTCCGGCGCAACCATCTTACCACCTTGCCCGAATCCATTGGGCAACTTGAGCGACTCCAGACTCTCGATATCCACCAGAACCAAGTTGGCACGTTGCCCGAATCCATGGCACAACTTAACGGACTCCGTTGGCTGGTCGCCGATCGCAACCTTTTCCCCAGCTTACCCGATATCATTTCACGTCTCCCGCAACTTCAGCGACTCTCTATCGGCTCGAACGGGTTTGCCGAATTACCTGAATCTATCGGACAACTCATGGAATTACGGGAGCTTAACCTCTCGTGCAACGGACTTACTACATTACCCAACAGTTTGAAACGGTTGATACAGCTAGAGGTGCTGGACCTCTCCTCAAACGAATTGCAGACCTTGCCGGAATCCATTGGCTCATTAACGCAGCTCCAGGCGCTGGACCTCCACTCAAACCAACTACGGACCCTGCCGGAGTCCATCGGACGCATGACACAATTGCGTGGTCTTGATGTCAGGGAAAACCGGCTGGAGATCTTGCCGGAATCAATGCGCAAACGTCGTCATTTGGAGGTCTTGCACCTTCACAAGAACGAGAAACTTGGTTTGCCGCCCGAAGTGCTTGGAACCTACGAGGGTTCAGTCACAACGCAGGTAAAATCCTCATATACCACCCAATATACCACCCACGATTCGATAACCAGTGTGGCAGATCCTGTACGGATTCTAGAATATTACTTCCGGGTGAGGGCTGATAGGCGGCCGCTAAATGAAGCCAAACTCATCCTGATAGGCCGCGGGGCGGCAGGAAAGACATGTACTGTCAACCGGCTGATCAACAATAAGTTTGATCCGGATCAGAAAAAAACAGAAGGCATTCAAATTAACGAATGGCCGCTCGAACTCAATACAAGTGAGAACGTGTGTCTGAACATCTGGGATTTCGGCGGACAGGAGATTATGCACGCGACTCACCAGTTCTTTCTTACGCAACGCAGCCTCTACTTGGTGGTGCTGAGCGGCCGTGAAGGAGGGGAGGACGCGGATGCGGAATATTGGCTCAAGCTCATCGAAAGCTTCGGCGGCGACTCCCCGGTAATAATTGTCCTGAACAAGATCAAGCAGCATCCATTTGACGTAAATCGCCGCTGCTTACAACAAAAATACCCGGCCATCCGCGATTTTGTGGAAACCGATTGCGAAGATGAAACCGGAAGGGAACAGCTTTTCCAAGCCATCAAACGCGAAACCGATCGCCTGGAGCACCTCCGGGATGCATTTCCCGGGGCGTGGTTCAAGATTAAAGACCGACTTGCAGGCATGAAAGAGAACTATCTGCGTTTCGAAGAGTACCGGAAGATCTGCGCAGATCTGGGTGAAACAGATTCAGCTTCACAGGAATTGCTCGTATCGTACTTAAACAGTCTCGGAATTGTTTTGAATTACAAGGACGATCCACGTCTGATGGACATGCACGTGCTGAATCCTCACTGGGTGACAAAGGGTATCTACGCTATCCTCAATTCGGCCAAGTTGCAGAAAGAAAAAGGCGAGATTCACCTGGCCGATATACCCGGCATCCTGAAAGGCAAAGATTACCCGGCCACAATGCATCGGTTTCTCATGGACCTGATGAAGAAATTCGATCTTTGTTTCAGCTTCCCTGGTGACGATGCGCATTATCTGATCCCGGAACTCCTGGATAAGCAAGAGCCTGAGGACGCGGCACAGTTCAAGCCGGATGAGTGCCTCAATTTCCAATACCACTATCCCGTGCTGCCCGAAGGCCTATTGCCGCGGTTCATTGTTAGAACGCATCGAAATAGTGAGGGGCTGCCGCGATGGCGGACCGGCGTCATCCTCGAGTTTGAAGGGAACAGAGGGCTGGTGAAGGCGGATCTGCAAGATAAAAAGGTGCTCATCTCGGTTTCCGGTCCTAAGGGGAGCCGCCGCAGACTTCTGGCAATCATCCGATCGGTTTTCGACGAGATTCACGGTGACATTAAGAAGTTGAGTCCGCAAGAAATGGTTCCGTTGCCACAATACTCGAATGCACTCATACCATATCGAGATCTGGTGGTTCGGGAGAAAAAGGGGGTCCAGGAATTTACAGAAGTTGTGGGAGAAGAAGTTATCGCTATCCATGTAGATGAATTACTTAATGGCGTGGACCTGGAAGGAATGCCAAGGGGAGATAGAGCGATCGAGGTACACAAAAATCCAATTAGATTATTCTACAGCTACTCGCATGCGGATGATCGTTTCCGCAGTGATTTGAACAACCACCTGATGATTCTGAAACGCCAGGGGCTAATTGAGTCCTGGGACGATCGAATGATAGAAGCCGGCGAGGATTGGAAGCATAGTATTGATGCAAACCTTGAGGGTGCGGACATCATTCTGCTTCTAATCAGCTCTGATTTCATGGCTTCTAAGTACTGTTACGAAATAGAGATGAAACGGGCGTTGGAACGACACGAGAATAAAGAAACACGCGTCATTCCTATACTGATTCGTGATTGCAACTGGAGGATTGCACCCTTTTCCAAATTGCAGGCCCTGCCCAAAGATGGGAAAGCCGCTAACAAATGGCGGAACAGAGACTCAGCCTGGCGGAATATTTCAGAGGAAATCGAAAGAGTCGTCGAGGAGCTGAGAAAGAAGCGGTAAATGGCCCAAGAAGCGGAATACCAGAGGGAAGAAGGGGGGAAAAAGAAGAATCGGGAAGGCAAGGAAAGGAAGGGACCAGGAATCTCTCGGAAAAACCTTTTTTGCAAGTGCTCCGCGCACGGCGAACATGCATGACGCACCATCGAAATGTATCAACCGGCTTCACCCTCACGATGCATCTTGGGCCCACACCCAGCGGGACCCGAACCCTTTCCCAAATCCCGCGAAACGCGGGACTAGACGGTTGACATGGCCGTCAGCGCCTACGCAATTATCATCCGCGTTTGTGCGGTAGGCTTTCAGCCCTGTCATTGCGAGCGGAGCGAGGCAATCTCTATTCTCGGCCAGTGGAAGAAACGAATCCTAGATTGCCACGTCATTTCATTCCTCGCAATGACATCCTCCATATCGGAACTCCCCATGAAATCGTCGTGGCCTCGATCCTGAAAAGCCTCAAGTTTCGTTGCCAGGAAGCAGGGAGTCGAAATCAGTTGAATCGTAAGCCCCTCGGCAATCTCTCGTGAAACTGCTGTTTCTACTGCTACCGTGTAGAAGTCGTTGGAAAAGCCAAGTACCTCACCTTTCATCGGCATGGTATCGACCTTGATGTCGTCGATGACCCATCGGCACATCGGTCCGTCCTCTGTGTGGGAATCCTCGCAAAATCCCAAGGATCGCAGGAGATCGCTAAATTCGTAGTAGGCGTGCAGAGAAGCTACCTCGACGATAACGTCCACATCCTTCGTGGCACGCACGGGGGGAGCCGCAGCGTCAGTAATCAAGAGGTCAACCACGGCCCCTCCCACGAACACAGCTCTGTGACGTAGATCACCGAGCCGTTCAGCGACGTGTCTTACCATTTGTAGATTTATTGGATTGGGAATCCTCATGGACTTAACAGACGTTCGTGAGCGACTTCAGCGAATCTCTTTCTGCTCTTCCGTGGACCCAACCGACCCTTAATTTCTTCAACAGCAATTGAGACCTCCCGCGCCCGGCCTGCCCGTATAGCATCAACAAGAGCCAGCAACTCGTAGAAAGGCAAATCCTTTTCAGCAGCCGGCGGGACCGACTTATGCAAGGGAAAGAAGGCATACCCTCTTACGTTACCTCTGGCGTAGGGCCACACGGGAGGATGCTCGGTAGATTGGACAATCTGAGAATCCAAGGGAGGAGCGGCATAACTTGTCGGCATCCCACGAGTCAGACCACCACGTCGCGGTGGGAAGACATACTTAACGCCGTGGATAAGAAACTCCTCTAGCGCCCCTCTTCGAGGCTTTTTCCTTTCAGCGTCGAGAAGTCTGCACTCGATGGCTCGTTTGATGCTGCCGTGTACACCCGATGGACTCATTGACAGATCTTCTGCAAGGGACGGATAAGACCATCTTCGTTCTTCGAGAGAGACAAGTTTGAGGACAACAATATCTTGTGCTTTTAGGCTCATAAAGGTATTTTATTCTTAATTCAGGAATGGCGCAAGGGATATTAGCAACTATTTGGAATGAATGATAATACATCTATCCTTACCGCCAGGCGATCGGCTTCTATCCGGAGCGCGCCGGTGTCTATGACGAATCTCCCATACGGCTGCTCCGAAAAACTAAGATGAGTCACAACTTCTATCTAGCCCACGGAATCAAAGACCCGGAGTATTCCAAAAAGTGGCGGCTATTCTTCCCACAGGGACTTTAGCTTCTTGCACTCGCCCACTACGTAATCGAAGTAGAAGTCGAAATTCTTCAGGTCTGTTCCCGAGTACTCCGTATCCTTGACACCATTAAACACTTGGATGTGATAGTCTGGGTAGTGTCTGATCTTCGCAAGAGAGAACGGTGATCAGCCCCGAAATGGATGTCCGAACAGAAAGGAAGGCGCTATGTACTCTCGTATTTTCGAACCGTTCGAGGTTGGCGGTCTGAAGTTGAGGAACAGGCTCACCATGGCTCCCATGTACTTGGGGTATGCGGGCGAAGGTGGGACGGTTAGTAATTTGCTCTTGGAGCATTACCGTTTAATGGCCGGGAGCGGTGTATCGATGGTTGTTGTGGAAAACGCGACGCTGGACCACCCGCGCGGCAGCGGAGC
This sequence comes from Desulfomonilaceae bacterium, assembly GCA_052144015.1. GTDB lineage: Bacteria > Desulfobacterota > Desulfomonilia > Desulfomonilales > Desulfomonilaceae > DATJPW01. Next base: position 15,284 of record JBKQRG010000425.1, on the reverse strand, counting down.
GAATCGCGCCATCCGGGCTGACACGGATGAAAATCTTGACGGATTGAAACGTCTGGCTGAGACCATCAAAGAGCAAGGAGCAATTGCCTGCTTGCAGATCAACCATGCGGGACGCTTTGCCGTTGCACAAGAAGCGGTTGCTCCTTCTGCCGTGGAAACGTTCGGTCGGACACCCGGGGCTCTGACACTCTCGGAAATAGCTGAAATCCAGGACAAGTATGTGGATGCCGCTCTTCGAGTCAAGAAAGCCGGATTTGACATGGTTGAATTGCACGGCGGAACGGGCTATTTGCTTGCTCAGTTTGTCTCTCCAAGGACAAACAAGAGGCAGGACGAGTATGGCGGTTCCTTGGAGAATCGCCAGAAATTCCCCTTGGAAGTCGTTTCCAAAGTAAAGAAAGCTGTCGGCGCTTTCCCGGTCGGATACCGTTTCTTGGCTGATGAATGGCTACCGGACGGCTTGAAGTTGGACGAATCAACCGTTTTGGGACGTTCCTTGGCTAGCCTCGGCGTTGCATATTTGTCTGTCATGGGCGGCACGTACGAATCCTTCCGCTTGCCCGCAATCGTGGAGAAGTCATCCAAACCCGGTTTCATGGTCGATCTGGCAGCGGCGATCAAGAAACAGGTGGAAGCGCCAGTCATAACCGCCGGTCTCATTGTCACGGGTAATCTGGCGGAAGCGATAATCGAGGAAGGAAAAGCGGATCTCATAGGGCTTGCTCGGGTACTCTGGACAGACCCGGACTGGCCTCAGAAGGTCATGACGGGCAGGGAAAATGAGATATTGAAGTGCGATTCATGTAGTGCCTGTATGAAGATCGTGATGAAGGGCAAACCCGCCGTCTGTGTTCGTTGGGCCTCTGTAAAGCAGCGAGCTTTGAGGGAAAAATTTGAATGATGGCTGCAGATTCGGCCAGCCGCCAAAAAAGACCGTCAGGTTTTCGGGACTGGGCGACCATGATCCCATCGCTCAAATGGTGATCATCGCTGCAGACATTCCGGTCTTCGAAACTCTCGTGTATTTCCAACGGCGTCCCGCGTTAGCGGCCTGAAGCCCGACACCAAGTAGAGGATTTCCCGTGCATTCGATAGTAACGTTAGACCTTAACGGCTACCGCAATGAAGTTGTTTCCGCCACTTTCTTCCGCCAAGAGACCTCGACAAACCACCTTGGCCTCCTCTTTCCAGGATATGGATATAGCGGGCAGATGCCGCTCCTGTATTATCCAAGGCAATTGCTCCTCGAATCCGGCGCTGACGTTTTTGTTCTACGGTATGATTACTCCGAGCGGCCGGACTTTCAATCTGCATCTGCTGAGGAGCGAGACATTTGGTTGCGGACGGATACGCTAGCCGCTTACGAAAGGGCATTGGCGCAAGGGAACTATGAAAGAGTGACCTTGATTGGAAAATCCATCGGCACCCGAGCCATCGGTCACTTATTGTTAAGGGGTCACCCATTAAGAGGTCCTCTGTCAAGGAAAATACTTCCCCTGGGCAAGGAAATCATTGTTTCCTTACTGAGATAAGCCAATGTTGCGTACAGCCTCCGTCAGAGCTGTTTCTTCGCCTTTGCCGGTATATTTCTCGGGTGGTGTCGATGGATCTGCCCTGCAGATCTTAACCGCACCTGTCACCCATCAGGATCAAGGCTTGGGCCCCCGGGTCTGTGAAGTGTCATTGCGAGCGGAGCGAAGCAATCTCTACTCTCGGACAATGGCAGGACGAAATCCGAGATTGCTTTCCCGCGGAACGCGGGATTTCAGTCCTCGCAATGACAGGTTGGGGTCTGTCACTGCGTGCGCACAAAACCATGTCGGACACGGCCCGACCTACCCCTGCCGTACAATGTTCAGGTGACCCACGATTGCTCTATTCTAGTAACCGAGGCTCTGTCATTTTATAACCTGACCCAAAATTCTTTGCCTCGAATTATCTCGTTGTGTCATCGACTTTTACAATCCGAAAAGGTATCTATGATCCTTGCCGAAGCAGTAGCTCAAAAAATAGCCGATGACTGCGGATTCATGAAAAAAGTGGCGATGGAGGTTTTGGAGAAATTCCTGGATATTATATAAAGGAAAGGGTTCTTCGCCGGAGAAGATTTTATGATTTGCCGGAAGTTTCTTCGGTTTCAAAGGGCATGGACTGGGCCGCGTGACCGATGAGGCGGAATAGTCCCGTTGAATGTGACTTTAAGAAAGAGTTACCGTGCGATATTCAACGCAGAGATGGATAGACTGACCAAATGGAAAACCCGAGTGGATTCAGGGCACCCGAGTTGTCAGAGGTGGAACCGCGATGAGAGAAGAGGGCAGGCATAGAATTGTAGCTGTTGTCTCGTTATCGGCCTTCTTGTTGCTCGGCGGCTTTCTCGAGTGCGAGACACGGGCCTTCAATGAGGCGCCGATGCTCACCCCGCTGGTCGAGGCCGGTAAGCTCCCTCCTGTTGATAAAAGGTTACCGACGACCCCGCCGGTGGTCCAGCCCATTGAAAACAACGGGGCTTACGGAGGAACATGGCGCCGCGCCTACACGGGATTATCCGATCTCGTCGGCGCCCGCAGGATTCTCTACGACCCGCTGGTGCGCTGGAGTCCGGACTTCGAGATTGTCCCCAATCTTGCCGAGAGGTGGGAGATTGATGAGACAGGCCGCATATTCACATTCTATCTCGTGAAAGGCGTTCGCTGGTCTGACGGGGCGCCCTTTACGGCCGGCGACATCATTTTCTACTTCGAAGATATCCTTTGTAACAGCGATTTGACCCCGTCCATTCCCAGGTGGGTTTCTCCGGACGGTATTCCGCCCAATGTTACCAAAATAGATGATTATGCCATTCGGATCGAGTTCGCCAAACCTTACAGCCTCTTTCTCCAGCAGTTGGCTTGCCCCGAAGGGATGGAATTGGTCACCAAGCCGAAGCATTACCTGAAAAAGTTTCACAAGAAATACGCTGAGCCAGAGGAACTGGAGGCCTTGATGAAAAAGAAGAAGGCCTCATCATGGTTGAAACTGTTCGAAGATGCAGCCAGTTTGCGGCACGCACTCTTCGTCAGCACCGATCTTCCCTCCATCTGCGCGTGGATCACCAAAGTGCCTGCGCCTTCCAAGCGATTGGTTATGGAACGCAATCCCTATTACTGGAAGGTCGATCCGAATGGAAATCAACTGCCCTACATAGATACTATTGTCCACGAACTGCTGGCTGAGGCGCAAACCATTCTCCTCAAGGCCATAGCCGGTGAGATAAACATGCAGGGTCGTTTGTTGGGGGGTATGCAGAATTCGATCCTCCTCGCGGCGAGTAAATCGCAGGGAAAATACAAACTCGTACCCAAGACGTCTACAGCGTCAGTCGGATTACTGCTTGCTCCGAATCTAAATCACAAGAATCCCGAGATGAGAAAGATTCTCTCCGACCAGCGATTTCGCAAAGCCATTTCCCACGCAATAAATCGAAACGAGATCAATAAGATCGTGTACCGCGGGCAGGGCGTTCCCAGGCAAGCCGCGCCCCTGAAGGAGTCGCCATTCTACAGTGAGTCGTATGAAAAGGCATATCTAGAATATTCCCCGGACAAAGCGAAGGTTCTTCTTGACGAAATGGGCATCAAAGCTGGGTCTAACACTAAGAGGATGCGACCGGACGGCAAGCCTCTCCGTTTGATTCTGGACGTCACTGCGCTCCAGAACTGGGTCGACACGGCTGAGATTATCGCCTCCAACCTCGAAAAGATCGGAATAGACACCGAGGTGAAATCGGAAACCAGAGAACTCTTTCGGCAACGGGTCCAGTCCGCGGCCCACGATATAGCTCTCTGGCCTGGTGACGGCGGCATGGAGTGCCTGCTGGAACCGCGTTGGTACTTCCCTTACAGCACTGAGAGCCTTAACGCACCGCTGTATGGTAGGTGGTATCAGACCCGAGGCAAGCGCGGTGAAGAACCTCCTGCGGAAATTAGGGAACTCATGGAGATCTATGATGGGTTACTGACTTGCGTCTCTCAGGAGAAGACCAAAGAGTTGTTCGGGAAGATAATTGCAGCCAACGAAAGGAACCTCTGGGTGATCGGTTTGGTACATGACCCGCCGGACTACTATGTTGCCACGCCGAATTTTCACAATCTCCCGAAAAAAGATTTTCAGAGCTGGATATATCCCAATCCCGGTCCAGTCCATCCAGAGCAATTTTTCATGACACCGAAATAAAATTCAGTAAGTCGTGAGGCATCCTGATCAATAACAGGAGCGCACGGTGTGTGAGCCAGGTCTTGAAAGACCGGTTCTCACCATACGCTGTTCCAGAAATCACTTTACCCAGATGCTAAGGCGGGCCGTGGCCGACGGGATTTCGGCCTCCGGTGGGAGACGGGAAGAGAAGGGAAGAATGTGGGAACCCGGTTTTTGTAAAAACCCGGTTCCCGGACCCTCCGGCAAAAACTTTCATATGGCTGGCGGTAGATCGGGCTAATTGATGGCAGTTTGGCATAGTAGCAATTACAAACATTTAATCCCGCGTTTCGCGGGATTTGGGAAAGGGTTTGGGTCCCGCGCAGAACGCGGGATTGCAAAAAAGGTTTTCCCGGCAAGTCCCATCGCTCCCCGATTGCTCGTCACCCAAGAGTAACCGAGGCCCTGTCATTTCCGCACCTGACCCCAATCTCAGAGACGACAGGCGATAGAGAACGGAACCTCCACTGTTGCGGAATGTCAGAGAAGTTAATTCGCTTTCAAGGGTGACCGTTCAGTTCGAATCGTGAAAACCAAGACTGCCATATCAGCCCGCCAGTAAATCAGGGTGGGGGGATTTTGAAAGCTGTTGCTGCGCTCTCGTTCGTCAATAGCTGTCAACACAAAAGGGAAATATCAATAAATTGAGAGGGGTTATCATGGAGCAAAATCTGGAGAATTGTATACGCAGACTGTTTGAAGATGTGTGGAACCGCCGTCAGACCGACCTAATAAGCGAGATCTGTTCCGATGATTTCGTCGTCCACTATGGCATTGAAGCTTCAGCCAAAAGAGACCAATTGAGACAAGTAATCGACCAGTGGTTGGATGCCTTCCCGGATATTCAACACGAGATCTCGGACACGATCGTGCAAAACGACAAGACAACGGTTCGTTGGCGGGGTCATGGCACCCATCAAGCTTCGTTCATGGGTATTCCGGCAACCGGAAAGGCTTTCGAGTACTCCGGAATCACAATTTTCCGTGTGGCCGTCGGTCGGATCACCGAGGTTTGGGTTTACGCTGACGTTCCCAGCCTGCTGAGCTATCTAAGAGCCGAACATGAAGCCCAAGAAAAGGCGAAAGCCCCCGCTCCGCAATTCTCCGACGACCTCAACGGACCGGCCGCGAAGATTTATGCAGAAATCCTTCGGATTCGACCGATTGGCCCTGCTAAACAGCTTATTGCAGAAGCCATGAGAAGGGATTTTGAGCCGGTTGACAAGCCTCTGAAATTGATCGTTCCCCGGGAGATTATGGATAAGGTGAGCGTTTCTGAGATCCGGACGCCCGGTCCTTTGGGCAGCGTGCGCAGCCTCGTGTACAGGCCGGTTGGCAATAAACGCACGATGCCGGTACTGGTTTACGCTCATGGCGGCGGATGGTGCATGGCGGACCCTGAAGGCAGCGATCTCGTGACCCGAAAGCTGAGCCTTAGTAGCGAAGTAGTCGTGGTCAGCGTCGATTATTCTCTTGCTCCGGAATTTCCTTATCCTCGTGGACTCGAGGATTTTGTCTCCGTCTATGAATGGGTGCGCGAAAACGCGGCCGACAAACTCGGCGTGGATCCGCGCCTCGTTGCAGTGGGTGGTGATTCTTCCGGCGGCAATCTGGCAGCCGCGCTTCCCCTATTGGTGCGTGACAAAGGTGGCGCCGTGCCGGATGCAACGGTCCTACTGTGTCCTCTGACAGATTTCCGTTTTGAGGCTTATGAATCCTTCAAAAAGGTAGGGCCCAACAGTCTCGTCTATGATGCTGCTTTCTGTGGGTACGTTCGCAGCAATTATGTGCCGTACGCCGAACAATGGAAAGATCCCCACGTAAGCCCTATGTGCGGAGATCTGAGTGATTTTCCACCAACCATGATAATCGCAGGCGGTTACGACATTCTTCTGGACGATAACAAGAGTTTTGCCGACAAACTCCGTGCAGCCGGGAACCGCCGCGTGGATTTGCTAGTGCACGAGGCCATGCCGCATGCTTATTACTATTTCCTCGGGCTGTGCAAGGAAGAAGACGAAGCGTACCAGGCAATGGCCGCATTCCTTAAGGAAGTGCTGGTTTAGGAAGTCTGCGCATGGGTATTGGACACAAGGGGTACATTCCAGAGGCTTGTGATCTCTATGACAACATCAAGGAAAGGGTAGGGGAATGGCACGAAAATACGAAGCGGTCGTGATCGGTGGCGGCCATAACGGCCTGACGTGCGCGAGTTATCTTGCCGCCGCGGGGCTCAAGACGCTGGTCTTGGAGCAGTACCACACCGTCGGCGGCATGACCATTACTGAAGAGATTACCCTACCGGGATTTCGGTCGGATATTCACGCGTTCGGTTATCAATTGGCAAATCTTTCTCCTGCGCCCCGTGAATTAGGCCTGGCGAGATTTGGTTTTGAGTTACTTAAGCCCGATCCCAACTTCTCTCACGTGTTCCCTGACGGCGGCATTGTCTCGATGCACCGAGACATCGAGAAGACAGTTAAGAGCATCGGCCGGTACTCCAAAAAAGACGCTGAAACGTGGCGAAAACTGTTCCGCAAATACCTGAAGATCAAGGATCAAATAGTCGCGGGAGTGAATTCACCGCCTAAACCGCTCGGCGCTGAGCTTTCCGCACTTGAGCACCTTCCCGGCGGACTGGACGAATATCGCTTGGGTCTCCAGAGCACTCGATCCTGGTGCGACCAGTGGTTCGAAGCCGACGAGACCAAGGTATTCCTCGCAGCGTTCGCTAGCCATCCCGGTGCTGCTCCGGACGATGCGGGAGGAGGGCGTCTGGCCTGGTTGTTCAACACCATTCTCCAGGATGTGGGTAACAACGCGGTAAAAGGGGGTATGCATAACCTGTCCCTGGCTCTGGCTGCTTATCTTCAATCCAAGTCGGGGGAGATACGCACCAATGCGCAGGTCCGGAAAATAGTGGTGAAGGAAGGAAAAGCAGTCGGGATTCAACTGACAGACGGTGAAGAGATCGCTGTGAGCCGAGTAATTGCCTCCAGCGTCGATCCTTACCAGCTCGTTGTTCACTTTTTGGGCGAGAAAGTCGTGGGCCCGGAGATGGTGGCCAAACTTGATCGATACGAATGGGGCGACTCGGCACTTGTTATCTACGTGGCTTTGGATGGTCCTGTGGAGTACAACGCCGGACTAGCGGCTCGACATTCCGCGTACGTTCACCCCACTACGCCTACGCTGGATTATTTTTCACAGGGATACACAGAGTGCCGCGGCGGAAAATTGCCGGCAGCGCCTTTCGTCATCATGTGCAATGATTCTGCCGTCGATCCCGGTAGAACGCCCCCGAACAAGTATGTCATGAAGCTGATCGCAAATAATGTGCCGTACCACATCACAGGGGACGCGACCGGCAAGATCAAAGCGAGAACCTGGGAAGAAGCCAAGGAACCCTACGCGGATCATATCATCGACATGATCACCGACATGTACGCTCCCAATTTCAAGAGCCTCATTCTCAAGCGGGTAGTGCATTCGCCGGTGGACATGGAAAGGATCATTCCCAGCGCGGTCCGGGGCACTGTCTGTCACGGGGCGTTTCTCCCTTACCAGATGGGTTCTATGCGTCCGATCCCGGAACTGGCCTATTACCGGACTCCGGTTCCAAACGTATACCTCTGCGGTTCGGGCAGCCACCCGGGAGCTGGAGTATCCATGGCGCCGGGCCGCAATGCTGCTCAGGTCATCCTGGCCGACTTGAAGTAGGGGCCCGCTTTCCGAAAGAGAAGATGCGGGGGAACCCGCTTTTCCCGGAGGCAAAGAGAATCCGGGGAACCCGCTTCTTATTAATAACATTTGATTTCTTGTTTTCCGGAAAAGAAATGGTTGAGGGAGCTCTCTAAGCTGCCAATTTTGTAAGTGAAATAGTACCTACCTCCCGTGTGGTGAGCAGGGCGGTGATAACGAGTAGACAGAAACGAGCCCCAGCGGGGCGACCCAACAGTAGCCGTGGGTGCCAACCCACGGAAAGGATCAATACAACGACAATGAGGACCCTGGCGGGGTCCACCAATCTTCAGAATGGGAGACCCTTTCAGGGTCATATCTTTTCAACATTATCCTCCCCACGGGTTGGCACCCGTGGCTACTATCGAGAAGTCCCTTCGGGACTACCAAGGACTTCTTTCATCGCGATATTGATCGGTGAATGTACCAGGCTCCCCTCACTTTTTTTGACTAACAGCGTATATGAAAAATAAGAAACTACCTGCCCATCTTTGGTTGCGGCCGTAGGCCGCGTCCTGAAAGAAGCCGGATTCCCCGGACCCTTCCGGCAAGAACTTTTATATGGCTAGCGGTGAATTAAGGGCTGATGCACATGCTGCAACTCGGGCTATGCCACAGACTCAACAAAAAAGCCTTTTGGACCCGGCCCAATGTGTCCTCCAGGCGAGTCCCTTCCTGGCTTTGGTAGCGGCCGGCGTCCCTGCCGGTCGGTCTGAAACATACGGATCAGCTTTCTAGCGGTGTATCAAAGGTGAATGCAAGTAATAGTGAGGCGCCCCGTGCAGAGACGATTTTAGGTAGGTGGGGCCGTGCCCGACATGGTTTTCATGAACCCAGACGAAAGACTACTGAAACAGGTGCCACGAGCAGCCCTGACCCCACAAGATTAAGACTTCAAGGTCGTCGCTTCATATCTCAGGCTGCCAACTCTTGCCTGACGTCTTCGCGCTTACTCCATGGGACCGCCTGTACACCGTAGTTGCGCAGTGCCGACAAAATGCTCGCTGATAGACTCATCTCAGAGTCATTGAGGAGTGCATAGGCCTTTGATTCCAGCGGTCTGACTTCTCTCGTATCGATCCAAGAAAATACCATATTTTGGGCAGCTTCACGGTTCGGCCTGTTTATCGTCCGTATGATTCTTTCAGGCTGCTTCTTAGATTTGGGAATAACGAAATCGAAGAGATGATCCAGACCAGACTTACCCGTGAATTTGACTTTTGGGGTGTATCTTATCTCAGAGAGGTCCAACCAGGACACCACGTCTTCGTAGAAGAGACTGACCACCGTTGGACCGGAAAGATAAAAGAGATCGTTTACTGCAAGCATTGCCTGAACAAGGTTGTGCTTGCGCAGAGCGAAATTGTCTGCTGAAGCTCGTATTTGCAACGCACCTTCAGTCAAATCCACCCCGAAGCCGTTGAGCGTAATGTGCAGGAGCTGCTGGCGTTTGGGGCTTTCCAATTTGCACCCCGACAATTCCAAGTCTTCAAGGATATATCCGTCGTCGGTGAGCAAAAATTGGCCGTCATCTTTTCTCACATAAATCTGAAGATAATCGTTGTGACGGTCCAAGTACGGAGTGGTGATCTCGATCCAGTCTTTGACTTGGCGCAGTGATGTCTTGTCTCTCAACCAGCTAACATACTGATCAAGAAGTTCCTGGATTTCCGGAATCATGTAAACAGCCCTTTCAGAAAGATAGGAGGACGAGTGATGTTGCAATACCTCATGAAGTCATGCAGCGTCTCCCAGTGGTTCTCGACATTTGGAAAGCTCTCTGATGGTACGGGGACAGCCAACTTGTCGCCGTATCCTTCGCGGTAAACATGAAAATGCGGACTTGGTATCTCTCCACCATCCGGATTGCGATGCGGGGCACTGCCAAAATCGATGCGAACGAGGATCATGGTTTGTCGTGCTCGGTTTTGATATGTCTCTTTTGCGAAATCGATCCTGCTACGGCTCACGTCAAGAATGAAGTTCTCCCGTTTATTTTCATCTATCAGGGGCACGCTCACCTTCCCTCCGAGTCCCGGGTACTCCCATTCCTTGTCATCAACACGGAATTTCGGCATCGCTATCAGGGCGTCGGCTTCTGACTGGGTCAATACGAGATCCGTCATCACACCTCCTTACCGACCCTTCCGCATCACGTATATAGGGTCAGGCAATGACATTTAGCACGCTATGGTTGCTCGTGAAATCACCTTACCGCCGGTACTGTAGTGGATTTTCAGGCGCCTTCCGATCGCTCTTGATCTACGAGCAACCGGGGTGATGTCATTTCAAGATCTGCCCCCGAAATCACATTGAAATCTGGAAAGCGCAAACAGCAAATAACCTAGTCACGCTTCATTTACCATTTGTAGATAAATTATAAAGCAGTTTCCTTTTCACGCTATACGTCATTTATTTAAAAAATCCCAGGATTCGCGGGGATTGCTGGTCCTGCGTATGCAATCACCACAAATCCACCGTAAAAGGTCATCCTGACTAGGAACCTAGGAATCTCATCTTGGTAAAGAAACTGGTACGAGAAAATTTCCGGATTACTGCCCAGAATCGGCTGATTACTTAACTCATCGATGGTCTTGGTTTCAATTTGTTTCATTCTCTGATTGATTCTATTTGCATTGGGACTGTCCATCTTAAATAAGCTAGGTGTAAAAATGCCAATAGGCAGGTTCAATTTTGAACCGTAATGGTGAAAGAAAAGCGCTCGTGCCATATGATCGAATGCATTCTCAAACCTATCATGCTGTGTGCTGTAAGCCGCGGATGGATGGCCGTTGATAACAATGGGTAACTGACCGTCGATGAATTTTCCTAATGAAGATTGTCGCTGAAGCGCACGCGCAACTTTGGTGAAGAAATGCTTTCGCGCAATCTCTTCATTCTTATAATGACAGGTTATCACAAAGAGCACATATTCATCATCTTGGGATTTTGATAAATTATGCTGAGAACAGGAAGGCACAGTCAGCAAGTTGGTCCTGTAATTGGTCCCTGCGCCGAGGTCCTTCTGCTCAGGGAAAAAGCACTTCGGCGGAACGTGCTCTTTTGAGGTTGCCGGCGAATCGCACATATAACAAGTTCGTCGCTGAGATTTTCGAGAGCTTCTTTTCATTTCGCTGGCAGGTCGCTTCGTCACTGACTCGCATCAATTAGATTTGATCCTCATAGTGCACGATGTCAAACGCGAATTCAATGAGGTATTGTCCGTCTTTTGCGCCACTGTATGGAGCCACATCTTGAAAAACCAGTTCTGACCATTGGCTGTTCCCCGAAGACAGTTTTCCGATAATACTGTAGTGAATTTTCAGGCGCCCCCCGATTGCTCCATTCTAGTAACTGAGGCCCTGTCATTTCAAAACTCGACCCCGAAATCCCAAATGAGCCAAGAGCGGACTTGACCCCAGCCCGACTCCAGGTAGCCCACCGGCTCAAAAATACGAGCGTCTCCAGCCCGGTTCTCCACCATTTATAGGGGCTTTGAGTCAAAACCGGGAGAAACCTCCATGATAACAAGGGCTAGTTGGCGCAGAGTTAAAGGAACGGCTCGACATGGAACTGGATGGGATCACAGTCCGGCATATTTCAAATCTTGCTACTTATGGATGGCTGGACGAGCACATTTTTTCAATCAAATTACGAAATCGCTCCCCATATCAGGTGGAAAATTTTTGAAATATTTCGATCATAATCTTGTCGTGCATAGCCTTATAATACTCTCTGGCGGGAGTCGGCATGCGCAAAAAAGCCTCTGGTCCTTGGCCATGGTAAAGTGACACTTTGCAAAAGCCGTCGTGAACATTTTTGCTAGTCTTACCGATGCCTATAGTATGAAAGGAACGGTGTCGAGCTGCCTGCCGTTGGCCCTGCAATGATCGACATATGCTCTGACACGATTATTGCCGTCACGAACGATCTTCCTGTCCTGGATGCAATAAATTCGAACGGGGGGTAGTAGCTCGTCCCTTTCAAGCGCCTCCCTATAATGGGCGATCTTCTCGGCTGAGAGAACGGCTTCGCCCGGCGACAAGGTGTCTATTTTGACGCGGTTTTCCGGTTGATGCCAGTATTTACGATGTAATTCGGTAGACACCGCTGTGCGAGGAACAGCGAATCCGCCCCGAAAAACATCGCCTAGCATTATGGCTCGCCCGGTTCTGCAAGCCATTACCTCTAAGAAAGAGATTTGGGCGTCAAGAAGGTCACTTTGATTCATTCCAGCAGGGGTTAGTTCGGGAAATTCTGTCCAGGCTGTTGCGAAAGTTTTCTCTGCTTGCTGTCTTAAAACGATCTGGATTGTTTGTATCGCAGAACGTTCTTCTGAGGTATTCACCCCCTTATATTTTGGGAAGGTCTGCCCTTTCGGCCACATAACCGCCATAGCTACGGCGGGATGTGTCTCAATGATACCAAAGTTGGCTGTTCTAGCTTGGAATTCGTCGAGCAAAGGAATCCTGTCGTCTGGCTCTTTTACGCGATCACTGGGCAAAGGTCGCCCGAGTAGGTCAATTGAGATGGTCCAGTGCTGACACGTAGAGAATCCCTGAACAGCAGCCGCCGACCACTTTTGCCACAATAGCTCTTCGATAGGACGACGGGTGTAGGTAGCGGAAAAATCCGCACTCAATGGAGCATCCCAGCCAATGACGATTTGTCGATTGGAGGACTCAACCAATTTGTTGAACCAGATTTTTGCCTTTCTGGCTTCCAGCTGATAAAAAACTTCCCCATTATCAGGCCGATAAGGATCGAAGACGGAAAGGCCTTTTCCCGGAGCCGGATCGATTCCGAGTATCCGCATCGCTGAACTCCTTTCGATGAGAGTCGAAAGAACCTGTCGCGCCTGGCCATCCATAGCTTTAGGTCAACATGTGCGGCGTCAGGTCTTCAAAAGCCAGTTGTCACCATTGGCTGTTCCCGAAATCAGCATGCATGGGGTCTGCATGGGGTCACCCATTAAGAGGTCCTCTGTCAAGGAAAATACTTCCCCTGGGCAAGGAAATCATCGTTTCCTTGCTGAGGTACAGCGGTGTTGTTGCGTACAGCCTCCGTCAGAGCCTTTTCTTCGCCTTTGCCGGGATGTTTCTCGGGTGGTGTCAATGGATCTAGCCTTCAGATCTTCACGGCGCCGGTCATTCGCCATGACCCGTGACAGCTATAAAGCCTCTTATCTCATTGTCCGATCTGCTCTTGGCTCTGAAACCTGAGTCAAGAGCAGGCTTGGCCCCACAATCTCAGGTTCTGAATTAGGATATATGGTAGGTCCAGGCTAAACGGGGATGTCCTCTCTCGAGAGAAAACCTACTATACCTCTAACTTAACTAGTGGTACATAAACAGGGGGCAGGTCAACTGACAACCAAATGCGAGGTCACGATGAGCAATCCTCTTGATCCGGTCCGAATCGCTTTCGATAAGGCCGTGGGACCTTACAGAAAGAGGCAGAAGTTGATGGCAGAATTGAGAGAATCCGATGTTGGCAAAAACCTCCGGGCAGAACTCGTGGACGAATCAGCGCAACTCGAGGCAGAGTGGGTCGAGGCGCTGGTTGGGCTTTGGAAGGCGATGGACCAATGTTCGGTTCTACGAGGAAAGCTAAGCCTCTGAGCTAGGCTTTCTCGAAGAAGTCTCAGGAAGCCGTTCCAGTTTTTAGCGATCCGTATATATTAAGAAGAATCGGCATTTAGTATCTCCCGACAACCCCGCCGACTTTGGCCGGAGGCGTTACCCTCACGACTCTTTCGAGGTTCATGCTCGCTGAGACACCAATATCAGCCTGTTGGCGAGAAATCGGCATCCGTTTTGGCGCCCTTGATGGGCAGAGAGGTCGCCCCGCTGACCCCAAAATGCAAGGGGTCACCCCTACTACATACATACGAATCGGACCCGTGATTTTACCCTGGATCGCGCCGGTGGAACGGCTGACCTCCAGTTTGACAGGAGAAACCGGATATTTGGCGGCAAGATAAGGTTTATCTCCTGATAGAAGATTAGACTTGTGAAGGCCGGTCCACAGTGGTGGCAGCGGGATTTTCAGGATTATACCCCGCCGTCCACCTTTTCCTTGAGTTCCTTGCCGACTTTGAAAAAGGGCAGTTTCTTGTTTCTGACAGCTATCTTTTCCCCTGTCTTTGGATTCCGACCCGTGTAGTCTCTGTATTTCTTTACTGCAAACGATCCAAAGCCCCGTACCTCGATCCGCTCGCCATTGACAAGAGCCCTGGACATGGATTCAAAAACCAAATTGACGATTTCCTCAGACTTGCGCAGAGGAAGATCCGCCTCCTTGGCGAGATCCACAAAAAGATCTGATTTGTTCATGACAGGATTCCTTGAGCGGATCTTCATTTTGCTTTATGTACCGCCTGCTTTAGCGACTTAGATGCTCTAAAGCGGGCCACATTACCTGCGGGTATTTTAATCTTTGCCTTGGTCTGAGGATTAACCCCAGTACGAGCCTTCTTGTGAACGACGAGGAAGGTACCCAGGTCCGCAACGCGGATTTTACCGGTCTTTTTCTTCAATGAATCGTGAATGGCTTTCACAAAAGCGTCAAGAGCCGCAGCGGCTCCCTTCTTGGTAATACCTGCTTCCTTGGCCATCCAGTTGATCAGTTCAGCTTTGGTCATGACACATACCCCCAAAAAGCATAAAGACTTAGTGAAGTGAAAGAGATCCTAAGACCGGCGACATCTTATTGATACCGGATCGCATAGTCCAGAAAAATCGTCTCCCTCACCCTTACAGATGATTTCAGAGAGGAGCGGTTAAGGCCAAACACCAATGTAAAACACCCTGGCAACGATTTGTCAGAGGACAATGATGTGGCACACGGAAATAAGTTGAACGGGCTCTATTCTCTGCTGTCCTCAATCTGAAGCGAAGGACCTCACATTAGCCTGCCAAGCAAAAAAACTCCTCCGCAAACACTCTGTCACGTTCCGCGTTTAGCTCGTCCTCGATTTGTGCCAGCATTCCCGGCCTGTAGTTCATGCTGGTTTCTTCATCTGATGCGACAGGGAGGCCCTTATCGCCCGGAAAACCATCTGATTGCACTTCCTCTTGACTGGTCATTTTCCTGTATCCTTTACCGCCAAGTACTTTCTTACACCTATATGGATGCAAGAAACGTCTATACGGTTCGAGAGACTGTACCCCGTGCAGGTCCTGATCCTTACCCACAACCGGGGTTGCTGGACACCGGAGGTGTTTGAGGATGTGGGACGACGAAGGGAGCCATGAATTGATAGACGCCGGCGATGTCGTCGAGCCGCTGAAGGCCGAGCCAGAGGG
>JBKQRG010000424.1:0-35724 GCA_052144015.1 Desulfomonilaceae bacterium | reverse complement strand
TGGGTAGAGGCGTTCGTCACTTCGCGGACACGGCAGCATGTCCTGCCTCCTTCTTTGAGACTATGTTGCGTAGTATGGCAGGCATTAGAAGAATTGCAAGCAAAAATCAATAAGTCGCGTTGTAGGGGTAAAAACTTGAGAAAGAGAGGACTAAAATGGACGTTCCTGTTGGACGCCACATTTCATCCTGAACACTTAAATGCGGTATCTCAGTTGATGGACATGTTCAATTTCATCAAAACACAAGATTGGATGGGCGGACTTCCTACCGGTATCAGCGGCAAACCTCTCATATTTGTGTTCGCGCCGTATCCTGTAGACGCAGAAGCCGTAAAAAAGGCGTGGACTGAATTCGAAGTAAGGTTTCCGGCCTACCTGATTCATTGGGGTAAATATGATGATGCGCTCAACTTGCCGTTTTATTTGAAATATACTGAGGAAGCTCGTTCAAGAAACATAACAGTGAAGGAATCCTTGCTTCCTGGAGGTTACATAAGTTTCTGGGACTGTGCACAAACCCCCGAACCCTTCGGCGGCTTTAGCTCCGTAATTCCGGGATATGACGATCTGCTTCTGGCGAGAGACCCACAGCTGGCACCCGTGATCGAAAGAGACGGGGGCCGCATTTTTACACTGCAATTTGAGCATGCCGTCAATCGGGGAGCCCACGACATTCTGATTTACGGCTGGAATGAGTACTTCGAAACCGTGACCATAGAACCTACGCGAGAATACGGGATGGAATATGTCAACTTATGTCGAAAGATGATTCAATGGGCGAGGCAAAGCCATCAAGTAACAAGCTTCTTAATGGAAAAGACTTAGGTGTATGGGTGTCTTTTGTAGCTTCTCCGTGAGAGCCGCCAGATGAGACCATGTGAGAACCTCTTTCGAGTTGGGTCAATGCCTACACCAAGTTTCCGGTAGCTGATCAAGTTCCAAGGGGCTTGCCAGCCGCCGATTTCCGCTTGGCGATAGGACAATCTAGCGTCCTCCTGCACATGTCGTGAAATTCCCCGGCAGCGAGGGCTTCGCGTATTTCCCTCATCAAACCTCCGTTCCAGACTTCCGCTACAAATTCGATTAGAGGCCGGTTTCCTCGCTGGTCCCACGGCGCGAGCGGGTTCCCGGAGCAAAAGCATGACACTAGCCCTCTCTTCAACGCGTAAAGGCTCTGCCAGGGTTCATTGCAAACTGGCCCTTCGATTTCTTCGAGTTCCCTGCAAAAATCAAATTCGCTGATGAGCTCCACTCCTTTGCTCTGGGCGCATGCTTTCGCGACATCCTGGAAGCTGAGCCAGTCCTCCAGCCGCAGGATTTCACTTTGATAATCAAATCCCCGAGAGCCTAGTTCAGCTACATCTGACGACATCTGCGGATTTTCGTAAAGACTCCTCAACTTTACGGCATCGACTCCAATCTCCGCCATGCGATCGAGGAAAGAGTCGAATTCGGCCAAATTGGACCGCATGGCAATGAAAGAGACTATGGTTTTAGGCAGGTTTTTATAATTTCGCTTTTCTTCGCATAGGGCTTGTATGTTCTTCACGACTCGATCCAGGCTTCCGTGCCGAAGACGGCGATAACCGGCTTCAGTGGCTGCGTCAATGGAGATGCACAGTGTGATGTCTTTGCCGAGTAGCTTACTTCGATTGCTCCAGTCAAGGAGATGCCCATTGCTCGTCATCTCGAAACGGGCGCCAATCTTGGCGACCTCCTTGAGAATTGCTTCCAAATTCGGGTTGAGCAATGGCTCCCCATAACCGCAATCTACGACCTCCTCAGCGCACTCGAAAAACGGCCCCAACCCTTTGAGGACGCTGAGCGGCTCGCCGAGAGAGGACTGTTCCTCTAGTTCCTTCATCCATTCCCATTCACAGTAAGAGCACCGTGGGGACATGTTGCAGCGTGTTTCCAAGCTTATTCGCAATCTGGTAGGCATCGAATCAACGCGTGAGCGACCCGAAAAGAATTCTCGCACATTCCGGCGCTTATTCATTATCTTCTTCCGTTCGCGCTCGTACGCTCTCACATCACGGAACGGGCCGAAATCACGGATCATCACGCCTAGTTCGCGGGACTCCCCAGGGACCGGAATGAGAGGGGTCACCTCGAAATCCAAGTCGCACTGCTCCAGGCTGCCCAAGTCCACAGCGTATCTGATCCATCCCCGGCTGAGGGTTATCTCAACAGGGCCTCCCGCCGGAGTTTGGCTAATGACGAGTTTTCCGTAGAGCCCGTAATAGGACAGGAACAGGTCAAGAAACCGAATTCCTTCGGGCTTCCGAATGCTGAATCTTCGCCGGCTCCAGACAAAAGGCCCAAGTTGATCTCTTTCAACAGGGTAGAAGCCTGCGATAGGGGCTACTTCACGGAATATGGCTTCTCTTTCTGAAACGGCCATGAGTTACCCAGAGGCCATAAAAAGAATCCCGACTTCAGTCGAATCTCGGCCAATGATCGAATGCGTTCAAACGTTTTGGGGCGTGACCTCTGTAATCAGTAGATGCCCGCTGATTTCTCATAACAATCACGTGACCGCGCATAGAGATACCATATCACTTCCGAAAGTAGTTGAATTTAAGGAAGTGTGTCGCGGATTTCAGAAAATCCCCCTGACAGTCGGTTATCTGTGAAATCGCCAGAAATGGTGAAGTAGTCATGGAATGTGTCTTAGACGGTAAAACAGATTCGGCTCCCAGGATAGTCAAGCACACTTCATTGGTTTTCAACTCATGAACGCGAGCCCATGACTCTACGTTGCGTTTGATATTGGACAATTCTTCCCTGGTTGTCACAATATTCTGCCAAAGCCGCCAGGCGGGAGGAGACTTGCCGCTGTAGCCATTGAGTGTTGGCTTGGAAACCTGCATTTGGGCCCACATGGCGTCTATTTGGCATTTCCAAACAGGTTCCGCCTCCTGACCGGGCTCCACGCCTTTAACATAGTAAAAGGCCGAGCAATTATCACCTATTTGCTTTGCGATTTCATTGACTTGAGCGCGACTTATTAACTTGTCGTAGTAATGGGTGGTGTAGGCCTGCTCTACACAAATTAAGACCAATAACAGGAGAGCGATAGACAACCTTCTTATTCTATTAAGCCCTAATCCAACCCCTATGGCCAAGGGTATTAACAACAGCAAGCATATACGTGACACCGCGCGTATGGCGCTAGCTCCGGGGAAGAATTTCCAAACGAATTTCCAAGGCGAAAATTCAAACGGGTACATAAGAGCGAGCAGTCCTATGCACACCGTGGAGTAAACAAGGATACGAATCCAATGGTTTCGCCAATGTGCCCACAGTCCGTAACAGCACAACGCGAGTGTCAGCAATCCGACCCCCATCGCATGTTCATTGGCCATTGGAAGTGATGGTATATTGGTGTACTTATAGAGCCAGCCATACAATAGTTGACCGTCACCCATGTAAAACCAGGAACTCACCCTGGGTATCATTCGTGACACTTCCACCCAGGGGCGGCCGCCTGTTTCAACCGAGGCAAAAAAATAGTGATAACCCATCCAACTTATCGCCATTAATGAAGAGATCAGGCAACCTACTATAAACCACCGATCTGTAGTCAGAAATTCAAATAGCTTCTTACGGCTTTGCTGATGCGCTATCGAAAAGAGCACGAACACTGTCAATCCGAATGCCAGAAACCAACCCAGATAAAAGCCGGCATAGACTTGGAAAACAATGCATCCAAAACATAGTGCCGTTGTTGCTCTGCGCCCACTTTTAAAGTCACTGGAGCGCTCCAAATATTTGATCAAACACAAGATGGCTAGAACTGAGAAGAAATGAGGAAGCAGTGCCTGGTGACCGAGCTGGGCTACTCTCGGGGCACCAAAAGCAAACACATATGCGCCCCCGGTGGACGCCAAGATTGATAGTCTCATACCCCATCGTAGCAGGACGAACATTCCCACATAATTTAAGGCGACGACCAGTATCATCCATAGCTGGAACGAGGTGTCAGGCATGATGCCAATCAGCCGAAATGACCAATAGAGTGGGGCGGTTCCCAAAGAGATATCGGAATAGGCCGCAACATTTCGCTCAGGCCAGAAGAACGGCGGATCCCAGAAACTTTTATGTAATGCGTCACCCATCACCCATCGGTAACCGTGTTCCAGTATATAGTTGTTAAATCGAGTGTCTCCTGGGTCGGTTTGCATCAGGGCCATCTGAGACGTGATAGTTGGCCAGAATGCCACCAATAAGCCTACGGCCAAAAAAACTAGGGGGATGATAGAATTGCGCCACTTGCCTGGCTGAGATGGCTTTAGAGAAACAATCTCTTCGGCTTCCAGGGATTTTGGGGTAATTTCACGCTGTGATTGACTGTCACTCATCATTAGTTCTGACTGTTTCTGACTCCTTTTTTCTAAGCTTCTTGAAAGCTTTCCCGCGGATAGCAGAAGCCAATGTCATAAATCTAACACCGGATTCTTGGGGGTGTTGCGCACGCAAAGCTCTCTGACCCTGCTCAATGACCAGCCCCCGGCCAACCATCGTCTTCAGCCTCTTTGCCCACTTGCCTGCTTCATCAAAACATTCACCTCACCGATGTAAATGATCTGATTCGGACCGCATCTGAACCATACAGTCTCATTGACCAGTAATTCACCTGCCTTACACGCACGCCCACAACTGATAGAACTCCGGAAAACATCGTTTCCTGGACGTCTCGCGTACGATTGGAGGACAGCAAATCACACCTGTTTTCCCTTTCGTCCATCCGATTTCATTCTGCTTCTTCTCACAAGAAATCGTCGCTCTCTCAATAACCGACAAATGCGCCGGCGTCCGTTCAAGGACCCAAGGTCTCCCGCTTCTTTTCAATAAGTTCGGGGATGTCCGTCCAGCAAGCGCTGATACAAACGAACATACTCCTCAGCCATTTGCTCACTGGTAAACATCGAATCGAAGCGTCTTCTGCTTGACGAGCCCATCTCTTTAACCATGTTATCGTCACCAGCCAAAATCTCCATCGCCCTTCGTAACTCTAACGGATTCGCAGGTGGTACTACAAAACCCGTTTCATTCGTTACATTCACAAAGCTTGTTCCAGATCCGATTTCTGCTGTAATTAGGGGCTTGCCGAAACGAGCAGCCTCCAAAAGCACTATTCCGAAAGCCTCAGATCTAAGATGCGACGGGAGTGCCAAGCAGCGAGCCAACTGCAAGAGCGCAAATTTGTCATCGTCGCTGACGGATCCTACAAAGCGAATATTGGCCATTCCTCTCGCGAGCTGCTTCAAATAGGATTCTTCCGGCCCGGTTCCAACGATGATGACTTGCAATCGCGTTCCACGCGCTGCTTCGATGAGGAATGGCAGACCTTTGTAGTAACGTAGTGTTCCGATGAATAGGAAGAAATCGCGTCCCACCTGTCGTTCCCAAAATCTCAGCAAGTCGGGAGATGAATCTTTTGCCGGAGTTGGATCCAATCCCAAGGGAATAACGGCAACTTTGCGCTTGTACTTCCGCAATACCGGACTTTTCAGCACGTAATTAGGCGAAGTGGCCACTATCAAGTCCACAGACGAGAGAAATCTTCTCATAATTGGCGCATACGGGTAAGAAAGCACCCATTGGCGTACAATATCCGAGTGGTATGTCACGATACTACGTGCGGGAATAGCATTGATCAGATGAAGCAGATCCGAAAATGGCCAAGGATAGTGATAATGAATCAAATCGCATTTGCGAGCATGCTTTCGAAACTGACGGATCCCTGTAAAGCCCGGAATATCGCAAGACCTTATTTGTGTCCATCTCTTATACCGCCATACCTTCACTTCCTCCTGTTCCATCCCCGGTTTGTCAGGCTCGTCCGCCAATGTGAACAGCTCGTTCGAGACCCCCAGGGAACCGGTTGAACGGCAGATTTGCCGAATAGCCTCTTCTACACCTCCACAGGTTTCTGGAAAATAGGTCTTGTAAACGTGAAGAACACGCATTCCGTCCTCGTCCAAGGTCGTTCAGGTGAATACAAAACTGAGATCCTCTTATTCAATCGCGCCGAGAAAATCAATGGCTGTCATCAGAGGTTATGAAAGGGCAGGATCAAAAAGACTCAGGACACCCCTCCCGTCCATGGCTGCCAGCCAATAGCGGCTCCTTTCATGTTGACGTTCAATGACTCGCTCCAAACGTTTCCGATTTGTCAGCAGGCTGCGGATCAAAGCAGAGATCGATTTGAAATCCTTTTCGTGAAAAACGATCCCTGCTTGCCCCAACACTTCTCTAACGGCTTCGACTCCATAAGCAAATACCGGAACGCCCGCGAGCATGGCTTCCACGAGTGGAAGACAGAACCCTTCGTCTTCGCTCATGGACACATAGGCATCCGCCTCGGCATATATTCTGCATAGTTGTTCGTCTGACACGTTCCCGAACCATCGAATTTTTTGACACCCTGCGCCAAGGCGATGGTCAACTACCCAATTTAGGTAGCTTCGATAGGCTTGATCGGCCTGACCGCCAACGATCCAGCATTCCGCGGCCGGATCAAGCTCGATGTAAGCACCGAACATCTCAATGAGATCTTCGATTTTCTTATGGCTTTTGATCCGTCCGACGTACAGAAGGTGTGCCCCCAAATGGCGGTCTTGCCTGGTGTCCTCCCCACGTTCACACTTCTGCTGCTCGGCGCTAACCAGACGAGGGGGTACTACCTTGATATTGCGAAGTTCGCGTTCCGTCTCACGAGCCAAGACATTCGCTGACGCAACGGAATTGGCTACCAGCAGGTCAAACTTTGAAAGGCTTGGTAGTTGCTGAAGTCCTTGAGAGCAGCTCTTACTCAGCTCCAGGTCGAAGACCTGCAACAGTTCAGGCTTTGTAATGCCATGGAAGTATACGATCTTCTTTCTGAATGAAAGACCGGCAATCTGATCCAGACGAGGGTCGTATGTTGAGAAAAAATAAAGAAGGGTATCGTCCGGAGTCGAATCTTCCTGCAAGTTGCCAATCTTGCGCACTATGTCGTTGATGGCGAGGTCGCACCGACCAGCGTACATCTCCGTGGAAATACCGTTCTGTATGCACAATTTATAGACGTCCAAGCAGAAGTTACCCACAGAATCCTGCAAGAAGATGTTTGGCGCCACGATCCTGACCGTGATTTTTTGCGGATGGATAAACCACGCGTCCGCAAATAGCGGAGAATCCCAATTCCTGGAAAACGTCGCGCGATACGCTTCATGATCTTTCCGGGTCCGGAATACCGGGACCTCATCCAGGTGGACAATAGCGTTTGTGGTATTGGATCGTAAAACAGCATTGGCCACGAGCCGCCTAAAAGGCACTTCATCTTCGTTGATCCAACGGTTAAAACACTCAATCCCGTCTATCGCCACCAAGGCCCGATTTCCGCTGATGGATATCTTCCCGTTCAGGCGATCACCGACCGAGTCCGTCCGAAAGCTCCACCATCCCAAATGACCGCCGGGATGAATTCGGTTGTCGAGGTCATAGATGTCCACTACCAGAAAAACATCTTCATTCGTGACTTCAGGGGACAGGCGCAGTGAAAATCTCCCGCTCGTTTGCGCCACTACATGCGAGGAATCGAAATTCACCGAGAGAGATGATAGGTTGCGCTTGGCAATATCCGTCATTTGCTACCCCTCTTGCGCTTCATTCGGTCAACGAATTCTTTGGTCATGTCCACGTACACCGATCCGTGGCGCAGGGTCGGTTCAATATGGGTATTCTCGTGAAACTCGTTAAAAGTGGAGATCAACACCAGGTGAGGTCGCTTATCCAGTTTCTCCACAAATCGCATGCATTTTCGGTAGGTTTCTCCATCTTTTCTGGGCACTAACCTATATGGGTTTCGAGCCCTCATTTCGTCCATGAGCCCTCTGTCGTCGTATCCTGGTGAAATGGTCGCGATCCTGTAGCGCATACCGGCTTTCTCAGCGGCTCTGTAAGCGGACGACCAGACTTGGGACCAATTTTTCTCATCAGCCAACTCCAAGGGCGAGAAAGGGGCAAATCCCTGGAAGAACTGCAACGTGAGTTTCTGTTCATCCGTTTCACTCGGCAATCGTAAACTAACCGCAATGTTCACCAAAGGTCGTCCATTGTCTGTAACGAGCGAAAACAGGCCCCGGTCGGCGTCGTGAGCGCCGGACCAGAACCAGAAAAGTACCGGAGCGCCGCCCATGCGCAAGTAATTCGGGTGCTCAAAAAAATCATCGCGAATCATCCCGAGGACTTGCTCTATCTTGCCCAAGTCCTGAGAGTACGGTGCAATCTGAAAGGCAAAGTGCAGCGAGCTGTTTGTCCTTCGGGCGATATCGAACAGGTTCTGAATCCCCCTGAGCTCTCGGTAATTTACCCCTTTCTCATCAATATGAAGATTCAGGACTACGTAATCCAGCCCCATCTTGGTGAAAACGTCAAAGTGGTACTCGATGGTCTGAGCTTTGTCCGAACTATAATAGCCAATTAACGGCTTATCGTCCACGTATCCGGTCCGTGGATCATCGTTCCAATGGGCCTGACCGAAGCCATCGCCATACCACAGGTAGTATTGGATGCCGACAAGAGTCCTTTGTCGATCGATCCCTTCGCTGATCCGACGACGGAAACTGGTGTTCCGCCAAGTGTCGAGCAACAAAGCCTCCAGTTGGTCTGCGGCCCGTTTCCAAGTGTAATCTGCCGCCCTGTTCCGGCCTTCCAATCCCATTTGGCGGGCGATTTCCGGATGCCGCTGCAAGTAGGTAATCTTGTCGGCAAACTCCACAGGATAGGGGGGCAAGAGAAAACAAAAACTAGGGTCGCAGACCTCGACGTAGCCACCTTCGCTTACCGCAATCACCGGTTTCCCTGCTGCCATAGCTTCAAGAAGCACGATTCCGAACGGCTCCCTTATCGCGGCGAAAAGGAAAGCGCAGGCACGGGACAACAGAAGGCTCAGTTCCCTGTTTGTAAGCCCTGAGATGAAAAACACTCGGTCCTCAATCCCCAGTCTGGCGCACAGATCTTGAAGTCGATTTTGCTCAGGGCCGGAACCGATGATTGCTAATTGGGTGTCGTCGGTAAGCGCTATTGCCTCGATTAGCAAATGTATACGCTTGTGAAACCACAGTTGGCCGATAGTCACGAACAGGTTCGGGTCCAGTGGCAAATCCGTGAAGAGTTCTATTTCCACACCTGGGTAGACCACGTCCTTCACCGGGACTTTGTAAACCTCTTCCAAATATCGAGCCGTATACTGGCTGTTAGCAATGATACGGTCCGGCTTCGAGGCCTCGTCCATTGCGCCGATTGCTGACAGATAGGCCCGATAAAGGTGTTCGTCTGCGCTGTCGTAGTGATATTTGGGATAACTGTGAAGGATACGGATTGCGCTCCCGGCCAGGTACTCCGAAGGTTGTTCGTAGCGCAGGTCATGGAGGATACGGAGAGGTTCGTGCGGAAACCAGACCATCGGGTGCAAGTCTATCATGTGCGTCGGCCAAAGATGGGTATGGTACAGATCGTGGCGCCTGATTTCCTCGCGCCAGATCTTGGGTAAGAGAAGAGCGTTGAGTAGCATTGAGTGCTCGCCTTTGAAGTATTCGCGGATGACCACTCGCTTCACTTGGTCGCTGATGCCATGTTCCCCCAGAAGCTCTTCGTTTATACTTGACGAATACAAAGTGATCCGATGGCGCTCCTGCCAATAGCGGACGCACTCTATCAGATAGCGCTCCGCACCGCCGTACTTTTCCAGGAAGGGTATCACGATCCCTAAATCAATCTGTTCACTCAAGATGTGAGATCCCGAGGCCGCTGTTCCGAACCGGTTCATCTGCTTGGGTCCCTCGCGTTCTTCGTTGTTTCTTTTCACTGGCCGAGCCTTAACAACAGGCTTGAATATGCTTCGTATAATTTCCGGGTAACAGCCGTCCAGCTATGCTTTTCTTTAATAAAAAGTCTGGTAGCGCCCCTGCTGTTCTCTTCCATAGCTGCCGCAAGGCCGCTCGAAATGGATTCGACGCTGGTCGGATCCACGTAATGAACCGAGTCTCCAAAGTACTCATGGGCGCTCCCTACCTCAGTGATAACGACTCGACAACCACTCGCCGCTGACTCCAGAGCTGCCAGGCCTGGGGTTTCAAGAGTGCTCGGCAGCGCAAACACATCGCAAGCGGAGTATGCGGAGCGTAATAGTTCGGAATAGTGATCCAAAGGTCCCAAATGCCTCACTCGGTCCTTTCCCGTCTCAAGACATTCCCTCGCATAAACTGGATCGCGAATATCGCCAATTAGTATCAGCTTGAGATCACGACGAAATCGCTTAACAGCTTCGATCAGACGAAGCTGGTTCTTTCGAGGCTCTATGTTACCTACGTTTAGAACAAATCGTTCATCAATATTGAAGCGCCGCCTGAAAATGTCCGGAGAACAAGCCTCGAAGAATACATCATCAATTCCGTTATAGACAGTCACAAATTTTTCCCGCGGAAGATTCAGAACTCGAGAAAGGGTTTCGCATTCAATATGGGAATTGGCCACCACTAGTTCAGCAAGACTCAGTTGATGACGAATTTCCTCCGCAGGAAACAGTCGTTTGGTCTCTTCTGTGATCCACAAACTGGACGATACTGCGAGTGGTAAACCAATTTTTCGGATGAAGGCGCAAAAATGATGAGAACCCCCTATGCAAGAAAAAAAATGAACGAGGTCATGCTCAAAAAGACAGGGATTCCACTGGTCAAATAACGTAACTTCCACGCCATAGACGGGCAAGTGTTCTTTGTACGCGATTAACTGAATTTCGCCGCCACCAATGGTGTGGAAAGCCATTGGGTAAGTGTTGAACACGACCTTCATGGCCAAATTCCCATACGCTGAAGCATATTGTCGATTCGGCTATTCCAAGTGTTGTTTCCAACGAAGCTGACCGCCTCTGCATCGTTCAATCGACCGCGGGCCAGTTGCCGAGCAATAGCCTCTACATAGCTTGCGGGGTCGGCTGCCACATCTAGACCCTCCGTATGATACCTTGTGAATTCCAGAGGCGTAGCCACCACCGGAATACCAGAGGCCACATACTCATAATACTTCATGGGAAACATGGACCGTGTGTAATCGTTGATCATCAGGGGCAATGTCCCAACAGAAATCCCTCTTAGATATTCCGGTAGCGTCGAGTAGGGTTTGTAGCCAAGGAAGTGGGTATTGGCTTGGCGAGTCAGTTCGTTTTTCAGCGGATTCATTTGACCCTCCCGTTCCTCCCCGATGAATACCCAGTGCCAATCACGGCGCCGGCGCACAACGTCCAGAACCAGGGCGAAGTCCACCTTGAAATCTGATAGTACGCCAACAAAGCCGATACGAGGTTCCGGAACGGCCGCGAGATCCTCAGGTAAAAATCCGGGCTTGCGTGCTCGACCGAAATGTTCGAGATCTGTAACGTTCGGCATATAATACGTATTTGAGTTTATGGACAGATATTTCTGCCTCAGCGTTTCACTTGTAGTGAACACTATATTGGCATGATTTAGGAGACGTCGCTCTTCCGCTATAAAATTGTCCCGATCAATCCCAGGAATTGCCGACAGGTCATCAACACTGTGATAAACCAGCCTCGAGTAGTCCAGACCGGTCAGCGATTCAAGGACAAACGGGTGATAGGTCCAAATAATTGGCCGAGGAAATCCGTGCTGCTTCACAAAGCGGCGCAGCAGGTGCCCGATCCATCCCTGATTGATCGTGCGGATCGATTTCCAATGGTGCTTAAATGGGATAGTGACCGTGGAAACCGCCCATACCCCCGGCTCCACCATTTGGGGTGTACGAATACTCCTGATTATGCGGCGCAGAATTCTTGCAAAGTCTTTTCGGTTTGCGGTAGGAGCTCGCAAACCCGGACTTTCAATATAAAGCACCTGGAATCCCAGCGCCGCCAGGTGACGAGCGGTATGCTGTTTGTTGGTCCAATAAGGCGCGTCCCAGTCCGCGGTCGAGAACAAGATGACATTCCTCGATTCAGCCACAAATCGGTCCTCAAGGTTACGATGCTAGAATGCGTTTGCGCTGCGACGGATAGCCGTCCGCCACTAACCTGACGCGTCCCAAATCTGCGGTCCGCATCATGAGATTGTACAGCGACGGCCGCCCATATATGTGCATCAACTCTGCCGTCAGCCGGATTTGAGACCTGGCGATTAATCTCCGCCGCTTGAGCGTCAGCAATTCCACGACTGCCAACCACCTTCCGCCGCTTCGACGATGCGGCCTCCAAACTCCACGGCTAATGTCAAGGGAGATAAAACGGATCTGGACGGAACTACAGTAAAACCGTCGCCGGTTTCGTAAATCATAGCAGCCGCGCGGTACCGGAGAAAATCCATTGCGTCGTTCTCGTTAAGAAAAAGCACGCGGTCCTGACTGAGGAGATGGCTAGTGAAGCGGCGGTGCATTTCCAAGCGGGTCTTTTCGTTGGGCCAGCCGTACTGATACCTGAGAGAAAACGGATGATCGAGGTATCCGAAGAGCGCTCTCCCTCGTCGAGCGATGTCGAACGCCTCCTTGAACACGGCTATGGGATCGTTTCCCTGGAGCAAGGGGTCCCCGTGAAGCATACATTGTTGACTGTGGCCCACGAAGTCCTCCGGGC
The DNA here is from genome assembly GCA_052144015.1 of Desulfomonilaceae bacterium. Taxonomy (GTDB): domain Bacteria; phylum Desulfobacterota; class Desulfomonilia; order Desulfomonilales; family Desulfomonilaceae; genus DATJPW01. The sequence continues at coordinate 23,090 of JBKQRG010000424.1, read as the reverse complement.
CTCCAGGTGGTGTTCCGCCACGTGCCATGACGAAATCCGGGTCGTTCCGGATGATGCCGCCGATGCATCCGGCGTACCCTGCGTCGGCAAGGGCCGCCCTGGCGTAAGCCGGTGTCTGGTGAAATGGCGACACGGCATAACGCACCCGAGCGTCGATAACCTGAGCCAGCTTGGTCGCCGAAGTATTGGCCTCGATGTAGGCCGCGTCGTAGCTGCCGCCCCAGTTAGGCATATGGGTCGAAGTGTGGGATAATACAGCCCCGCCTCGTTGTGCCACATCTCTCAACAAACCGTGATGCCGGTGATCGTCCAGGAGACACGTTTGTACCGCCAGCGAAAAGGGCAGCCCTTTGGCAGAATAGAAATCCCAGAGGGGGCGAGCGGATTCGACGTCCTCATCGCAATCCAGTCTCATGGTCACCGCCGACTCGAAGCCGTATGGAATCTCCGATAAACAAGGAGAACATGACAGATCCGGATACCGATAGTGAGAAATAAACACCTCTATAAGACGCCATTCCTGGGAATCTATAGGTCCCACAGGTCGATTAAACCAGAGGAGACTCGCTGCTTCATAGTCCCACAGCCCTGCATAGGACGAGACTGTGCGCCCGTCGCAGATGACATCGGCCAACCGGGCGGGTTCCGGAACTTCGACCGTCTGACTCCATGCCCAAGCCGAGTTGTCGGCACGCACGGCGCCGAAACCGAGGACATTCCATTCGTCGGCATAATCAAAACGGAGAAAAGCCCTTTCCGGAATAGGCGAGGCGACTTCGCCCAGGGATTTACGGTAAACTATTCCCAGTCGACTTTCGCTGAAACCGCACAGAGGCGCCAGTTCACAGGTGGCTCCTGTCGTCCAATTCGAGTCAATAGGAGCGACGCTGGCGCCCAATGATCGAGCTACCGCAGGTGGCAGTCTTCCCAAAACCGCCAGCTTTGAGCCCCGCTTGGCGATTGTCAGTTTGATGAGATCGCGCCAATCTTCCAGTGGCTCCACTGCCACGATCGTAAGCCTGGTATCCCGGTCCAGCGCGCGTCTCCATTCGGCAGGGGATGCCACAAACACCTGGTCGCGTCCGAAAGAGCGCCGGAAAGCGGTGGTAACAATTTCTCTGATTTCGGGCCGGCGCCCGGAACATATTATACGAATCATTCTCGCACCACATGATGGAACTTGGATCTGTGGCCGATCCTCACCAGATCATCGTGTTGAACAAAGCGCATCTCGAAGCTATCCTGCCACCATCCATTTAGTCGAGTCAGGATCTCGTTCTCTTTTACCCCAACTTCAGGCACGAGTCGCAAGACCGGTGGGGAAAAGCGCAAATCGATCTGGAATTCTTGAATACCTCCTACCCGATCCAGAACATCCTGGATATATTGGGAGCTGTAGGGCAAGCCATGAATGGGCACTGCATCATGGATGCGACCCACAAGCTCAACAAGAAAGAAGCCATCCGGTTTTTCCTCGAGGCGTGCCAGGTCTCCGGTACGGTAGCGTAACAAAGGCATGAGTCGGTTACGGAACCCGGTGAATACGAGCTCTTGCTCGCTGTCGGAACCCTCCGGAGGTAGGAGTTCCGGCCACCCTTCGGATTCCAGAACCTGAAGTCCGTTCGGACGAGGACCCAACTCATAGGCTATAACCCCGAATTCTGCCAGACCGTAGCGATCGATCACACGGGGCTGGAATACTCGAGTAATGGTCTCCCGCATGTACGGGGCGAGAAGTTCACCGCTCGACTCAAAGACTTCAAAGGCATTACCCCCTCCATGCGCCTGTTCAACATAGCATGCCAGAGCGTAGAGAATCGATGGGTTCCCGTGGACCAAATAGGGCTGACGGCGACGCAGGGCTAGCCAGATTTTCTCCAGTCCGGCAGCGTCCAACCGGTCGAAGAAGATGTTTGAACGATTCATCGCGAAGCACTTGCAGTGCTCGCGCAAGCGGTCTCGCAGCGGAAAAGCGTCCGGAAATTGAGTGGCGAAGTGCAACTCCGACATGTGCTTCATTTTTCCAATTTGCTCGCGGCAGTGTTTGATAACGGCTGAGGAGTAATCTGTCGCTTCCTGATCCATGTAAATGACGCAGGATGGCCCGGTGGAGCCACCAGTCTTACATCGCTGGCACTGGATCCCGTCCAAGGAGCGGGACAGGAGCCTGTCGCCCTGTTCGCGAATAATATCTTTGGTAAGATAAGGCAAATCTTCCAAATAGCGGAGATCCCTCCGAAGCTTATCGGGAACAAACCCCCTGGCCGCGAATAAATCCCGATAATAAGGGACATGTTCGCCGGCGAATTTTACGGTCTCAATAAATTTTGCTTTAGCCTGCGAGAGCCGCGTGGCAAAGGGCAAGCTGTAATAACTTTGCAGCTCATGAACTTTTGTACGAACATCTCGTTTTTCGAAACGCTCGGCAATTGGGTACGCGATCCAGGCGCCGAGATAGCCCTTGAGGGCGCCAAGGGGGCTCAAGGCGCAACCTCCATCGCCTGCGGACATCCTTGAGCCTCGTTGGTCGACTTTCTAATATCTTCTACGATTCGGCCATGGTCTAAGCGGAGCACCCGATTGCACACTCGGTCAACAAGTTGTGAATCGTGAGAAGCTACTACCAGGATAGCGGCCCGATTTGCCATATCCTGCAGCCGCTTGGATGCCTTGGCGCTAAATTCTGAGTCGCCCACCGTCAGCCACTCATCCAGGAGCAGAATTTCAGATTCGATACAGGTTGAAATCGCGAATGCGAGTCTCAGGAGCATACCACTGGAATAGGTGCGAACCGGCAAATTGAGATAATCCCCAAGTTCGCTAAAGTCCGCGATTTCGTCCAACTGAGCGCCGATTTCTCGTCGGCGCCTCCCGGACATGACTCCACGCAGGAAAATGTTCTCCAAACCGGTGGCGTCCGGATCGAAACCCATGGATATATCGAGGATGGAGTTCACTCGTCCGACGACATCAACGTGCCCTCGGATCGGTTCGAAAACGCCGGATAGCACTCGCAAAAGAGTTGTCTTGCCCGAACCGTTACGACCCACCAGACCAACCCGGTCTCCTTCGCGGAAATCGAAATCGAGATTATCAAGCGCCCGCACTATCACCAGATTGCCCGCGTCTCGGGCAAAGTAGCCGCCGGTCGTAGCTCGCATGAATGCTTTCTTGAACGAACGATGAGAGTTGTTGAAGACGGGAAAATCTACGACCACACCGTGGCCGACGATTTTAGGGCTAACCATTAGTTGACCTGCCTTCTCGTAACACGATCATAGCCAGTAAGGTACCCTGAATCGGTATCGTTTCATTAGCAACTGGGCCAATGCGAACCCGGCGACCAGGATTGCGCCTACCCACAACCACGATTGGACCGCCACACCTTGGCCTAATAACGGCGCGCGCACAACTTCGATCAAATGATAGAGGGGATTATACGTGGCGATCCAGGAGCGGTCCCCGATAAATTGCGGCGCCCACATGACCGGGGTGAAGAAGAAGGCAATCTGGACCAGGTTAGCGATAATGGGCGGAATGTCACGGAAACGGGTGCACAATATACCCAACACCACCCCTAGCCACAGCCCGTTAAGAAATAGCGCCGCCAACCCTAAAGGCACCAATAGCAATCCCCAACCTGGCGTTTTACCGAAAACGATCAACAGAAGAATCACGATAGGCAAGCTGTGGAGCAGAATGAGAAAGTTGCGCCAGACCTCTCGGACGACATGGACGGTGAGAGGCAATCTGACTTGTTTTATCAAGTAATCTACGGTGGTAAAAGCTGTACACCCCTCATTGGTGACGGAGGCAATGTATTGCCAGACAACCAGCCCCACAGCAAGAAACGCCACATAGTTGGAAATATCCTGTTGCAACATAGTCGCATAGATGCCTCCGAGCACTGACACCATGATCAGAGTGCTCAGAGTAAACCAGAACGGGCCTAGAAAAGAACGGCGGTAGCGCTGTCGAATATCGTGCAAGCCAAGAACCGCCCAGACGTGAACAGCTCTCAATCCGTCTGAAATGTCCTGATTTGGACCGTGCAAGCGCCAGTCCTCAGCGAAGGAACTGTCGGCGCGAGTTCTCTCGACAACGCTTTCACGCACTGCCCTGACGGTTCTCGATGTAGTCCCGTCAAAAGTATCGTCCAGTCCTAATTTGAATCTCACAAAATTAAATAACGCCATCATTTGTCCTAATAGTAACGTGTCCGTTGACTGAAACGCCATTTTTTCCGATTCAAGGAACCTATTGGCCGCAGCCGCCACTCAACTGAAAAAGCCTGCGCTTACCATTAGTTGGAGCATACCTCGCGCTCTGGCCTCAGTCAACCACCATCTTCCTGAAGCAGCCTCGGCTTGGTTTGAATTATCGGTCGAAGAGGCGCCTGCATCGACTGTTTATGCGCCGCATACGCGAACAGTATTCATGGACGCAGTTTTTGTAGGGTAAGGTGCATGCTAGCTTGGTTGAGTGCTCAAGGTCATCAGGTTCAACCAAGATCATGAAGTCATTGAGCTTATTAGCGCTTAACATAAAAGAGCTTCCGGCTCATTGAGAAATGTCATTATTTGTGACCAACGAAGGTAGAGTGTTCCTCGGTACGTGAGGGATGGACGGGGATGCTCAAAGAGCAATGACTCTTAGGTTTTGCGCACATTTTGAACCCATTTCTAGCTATAAGAATGAAGGGTATTCCAGCACTCTTTCGCGCCAAGAGGAGGCCTCTCTCCACATGGCCGTCCGTCTTCCGGGAATTTTTGAAATAGTTCCCGCCAATTGCAGGAGAACGAATTGTGGCGTTGAGGGGAGCGGGTCTAGAGGAAAAGCCTCTTATATCAGCTTGATTGCGAAGACCGGATAGGTTAACTCAGTAGAGGGAGTTTGGGCCGGAAATCTGTCTCAGAAGGGAGGCGTTTTGCAGCTTCTGTACTCCGGAGTGATCTTTCTCAGCGCGGCTTTGCTTTTTTGGGTTGAGCCTTTCTTCGGTAAGATGGTTTTGCCACTGCTCGGTGGTTCACCCGCTGTATGGAACACGTGCCTGGTGTTTTTTCAGACGGCACTGCTGCTGGGATATCTGTATGCACATCTACAAACTACTGTCTTTGGTCTTCGAGCCCAGACAGCCATCCACCAAGCGCTGCTGGGATGCGCATTCTTTTTTCTGCCTATCATGATACCCCCGGGATGGACTCCGCCTAGTTCGGCCAACCCTGTGCCTTGGTTGATGCTGGTGCTGGTCATGGCGCTCGGTTTGCCCTTTGCTCTTCTTTCAGCCACATCTCCCCTACTGCAAAGCTGGTTCTCAAAGACCGGGAAAACCCGGGCCACAGATCCTTACTTTTTGTATTCAGCGAGCAATGCCGGAAGCCTAGTGGGACTGCTGGCCTATCCGGTTGTAATCGAACCATATTTCACTCTCGAACAGCAAAGTTGGGCGTGGAGCGCCGGTTATGCGATGATCTTTATCGCAATATTGGCCGGAGCTGTCCTTTTATGGGGCAGAAACCCCGCAAAGGAATCGAGGCCGATTGCTTCTTCTCTAAGCTCTGTCCCGGCGTCGGGCCTCAGATTGCTCCTGCTGGCTGCAGTTCCTTCGAGCCTATTGCAGAGCGTCACCAGCTACTTGACTCTAAATCTAGCCGCGGTTCCTCTGTTGTGGGTCATTCCGCTTTCTATTTACTTGATCTCCTTCATACTGGTTTTCAGCCGGAGACAGATGATTTCTCACAGGTTCATGGTCCTGCTACAACCGGTACTCCTGGTCTGCACGATTGTTGCGGTTTGGTGGTGGAACCAGGTGTCATGGTGGCTGTTTCCGTTAAATCTTTTGATCCTTTTTGTTACCTCTATGGTGTGCCATGGAGAATTGGCGAGGCTGAGACCTTCGCCTGAGAGCTTGACGAGGTTCTATCTCTGGCTTGCCACTGGTGGGGTGGTTGGCGGAGTATTCAACGCCATAGTGGCGCCAATGATCTTCAACAGTCTCCTGGAGTATCCGATTGCTTTGATACTGGCTGGTTTCCTGCTGCCTCATGGAGACTCGAACGATCGAGGTTACCGAAGTATTTTGCGCGGCCTGGTTTTATGGATCATGTTTGGAATTGTTTTGGGTGCCGCACTCTGGGGCTCGCGAACCTGGCTCACAATACCATCGAACTCCCCCCAGTGTCTCGCGATCGGAGTCGTTGCAGGGCTGATAATATACGGCTTCAAGCGCCGCCCTGTCCAATTCGGTTTGGGACTTTGCATGCTTTTTCTCGTGGCACAGTTCCTCCAGGCGAACCTCAACCTGTCCCAGGTGAAGACCCTCTATACTGAACGGAACTTCTTCGGAATCGTTAGGGTCGAAGTGAATCGAATTAATGACACAATCAGACTTGTCCACGGCACAATCATCCACGGCACTCAATTTCCGGATCCCGGGCGTAGGCGAGAACCCACAGGATATTACTGGCAGGGCGGGCCTTTGGGAGACTTTTTCAAGTGCCTTCCGCCGGTTGCCGAGGGACGAAAGATTGCCGTAGCGGGACTTGGAATAGGAGGCATGACTGCCTACGCAGCCTCGACCGATCGCTGGTTCTTTTATGAGATAGACCCCGCTGTGGATCATTTGGCCAGGGATACCGAATACTTCACGTACCTTCATGACTGCCCGGCGAAAATCGAAGTTGTCGTGGGAGACGCACGTCTCTCCTTGGCCAGAGCGCCGGATCAATTCTTTAATCTCATAGTGCTCGACGCTTTCAGCTCAGATTCAATTCCCGTACACCTGCTCACCCGAGAGGCACTAGCGCTTTATCGGGCTAAACTGGCCCCAGGCGGGCTCATTCTTTTCAACATCACCAACGTATACCTTGACATGGGAAAAGTATTGCACAATTTGGCTTTGGACGCAGGGATGCCCGGTCTTCGGCGCTTTGTTTCGTCTTCTTCTCTCACACATAGGGAGTGGGCGATCGGTGCGCTGCCTTCTGATTGGGTGGTTCTGGCCCGGAATTCCCAGGATTTGGCTCTACTCACCAACTATCAATGGCACTCAATTATTTTGCAGACTCCAGCGGGACGCCCATGGACTGACGATTATTCTAATCTGTTTGCATGCATCAAGACTGGCGTACCCCAGAATTAGCACTATATCCTGTTACAACGAAATCTATTGTACACTGCAATCGCAAGGGGAAAGAGACCGGTCATCGTAGTCGGGAGCATAAAGCGCTGGGAATAGCCTTGAGGAACGACAAAACTCAGAAGAGGTTTACATGTTTGAGGGAGCGGTTGGGGAAGCGATGTCTTCTTATGTGGCGAGCGAAGGTCGCTTTCGAAGAAATCTTCCTATTCCATACACCAACAAAGCAAGAATGAAGCCAATGGGTAAGGCTCTAAACATGTGCCCTGGATGGGACATTCGAGAAAATTAGGGCACAACATCCGAAGGCGTTGACCGATACCGGCTCCAGATAGTCTTGTCATCATCAGAATACGCTACCTCAATGGTCTGTTCTGTTCCTTGGTCGGAGATTACTCGATAAGAAACTTGTGTGTACTCATTTGTTTTGATCCGATCCGATGGTCGAGGCATAAGAAATGAGTAATGATGGGTAGCTGACCTGAACTTGGGCAAGTCTTTAAGCTCGATGACTGTAAACGGACTCTCGGCTTCAGCGGGTCGGGCGACTACGAAAAACCACGGGTGGGGTTGCTCTCCTTTCTCGATATCACGCGAATCGAGACGGGCGATCATCAACGTTCCGGCAATGGTGCCGGTGGTGCAGCTCACCTGGAAGAACCAGATTGCACCAAGAACAAGTGCAAGGAAGCGAAGGATTTTCACATTCAGGCTCGGTCCCGGTCCCCTGCCGGGATGGTTACCATGAAGAGTTAAGTAATTGAAAAGCCACCTTTATCCTTCTTGAAAGGAAGGGCCACCAGTCCGCTTTAGAAACTGCAGTTACTTCAGTTCTAGCAGTAGGGTAGGGCACCATTCAATCACCAGTTTCATTTCCTGAAACGGCTCTGTCTCCGTCTTCTAGCAGGTGGGGCCAAGTCGATCATCTGAAGTTTCCGCTCGATCCTCTCTACTCGCTTCCGCAGGCTCGCATCTTCCCTGATCGCATTGTTCATGCGACAAACCACGCTGCTGACACTGCTATAATTGGAAATCTCAAAAGCTTTCCCTATGGTTGCCAGCGTCTCTCCGGAGAGACGCCTTGCGAGATAGATAGCTACATTTCTGGGCTCGTTTGTCGCTCCCCGGTTACTCGACATTAACTTGTCTCTATCTATCGAATAACTTGCGCAGACAGCGGATTTTATTATCTCCAATCCTGGAGCCAACAGCCGCCTGTCAGGAATTTCCTTATGATCGCTGAGATTCCGAAACTTCGCCTTCACCCAGTTAATAAATGCGTCTGATCCCAGAATGGATGGAAGCTTCATTTGAGAAAACAAATCGACGAGTTCTTCTGATTCCGGTCCTCCCATGAAATCCCGGTAAGCCGCGGACTGCCCCGATTTCTCCTCACGAAGCATGGAATGAGCAAACTCAGTGTACAGCCAACTCCACCAACTCGAAGAAGAGAGATAGCCCTTGTGGCTGCTCCATGCGTACCTGTCCAGCCGACTTACGATCCCGGCCCTCAATGGATTGCGATGGATATATTTGAGCAGCGACAGCAGATATGTGTCGGCCTCAACTAAAATGGCCTTGTAACGTCCCCGGAAGAGAGAGCCGTCAGAGTTGTGAGCCCGGTTGAAACGCTGAGTGTATACTCCGTCCACATGTCTCATGAATCGCGAAAGATTGGAGCGAGGGGTTTGGACCAGGAGGTGATAGTGGTTCGGCATAAGGCAGAAGCCCGCAATTCGAACGGTCCACATGACAGAGGCCTGGCGCAGCAGATCCAGGAAGCGCAGATAATCCTCCCGATCCGGAAAGATCGCCTCCCGGCGTCTGCCCCTGTTCATGACATGATACCATGCCTCCGGATATTCAATGCGTAACGGTCGCGACATGGCCACACAATATCAGAAAACTCAAAGGTGAGTCAAGAGCAGACTTGACCCCTTTTTGACTGGAGCTCGATTAATATGGTACCTAAAATCATTGCACGAGCCTTTCTTTCGGACATTGATCGCAGGCATGGGTGCGCCACGCCGTAGAAAACACGGCTACCTCGCAAGCACGTAGAGGTTCATCTCCTCTTCTTTCTATATTTAAGGGTTAGTGGGTCTCATGTGAATTCGGGGTACACCATACTTAATTCGTGAAAGCATTGTCGCGGGGTCAGGTCTTGTATTTTGACACTCAAGAAGCAAGACCTGACCCCAAGACTCTTACGTTTGTTGTGGATGCGGACCTTAAGTCCTATTTCGACACGATTCCCCATGCTTTGCTCATGGCCCGTCTTCGGGAAAAGATTGCCGATGCTCCGGTCCTGGCTCTCGTCGATTCCTTCCTGCGCCAGCGCGTCATGGACACGGCAGAAGGCTGGACTCCGGGGACGGGTACTCCACAAGGAGCCGTTATGAGCCCACTTTTGTCGAACATTTACCTTGACCCTCTGGACCACCTCATGGCACAGGCCGGCATCGCCATGGTCCGATACGCTGACGATTTCGTCATCCTCTGTGGCACAGAGGCTCATGCTTCTGCGGCTCTGGCGATGGTCCAGCAATGGACGGCCTCGGCCGGTTTGACGCTGCACCCGACCAAAACTCGCATCGTGGATGCGACTTGCCCGGGCGGCTTTGACTTTCTGGGGTATCACTTTGAACGGGGTAAGCATTGGCCCCGCCCCAAAAGTCTCAAGAAGCTTAAAGACTCCATCCGTGCCAAGACGCGGCGAACTCACGGCTCTAGTCTGTGTACGATTATCTTGGACATCAATCAGACCCTCCGCGGTTGGTTCGGCTATTTCCAACATAGCCCCCGTTCCACTTTCGTGCGCTTGGATGGCTGGACCCGCATGCGCCTGCGCAGCATCCTCCGCAAGCGTCGCGGCGGCCAAGGACGGGGTCGAGGGGCTGACCATCAACGCTGGCCAAATGCCTACTTTGCCGAGCACGGGTTGTACTTCCTTTCCACAGCCCATGTCTTGGCATGTCAATCCGCTCGGCGGTGAACCACCGACTGGAGAGCCGTGTGCGGGAGATCCGCCTGCACGGTTCGGAGGGGGGAGCGCCGGGTAACCGGTCGTTCCTACCCCTATCCGAGACCCGGTTCGGCAATCCCGCTTTCTACGCGGGACGTCGCCACCAAATCGTGTTGGTGGGTCTGTCGTTAACAAGGGAAATTCACCGCTGAGGACGCGGAGAACGCGGAGAGGAAAGATGCATGAACGACCTGACCCCACGGACGTTTCCAAACCCTGAGATTGCTTTCCAGCGTTCCGCGGGACTAACGCTCCTCGCAATGACACGTTGGGCGCTGTCATAACGATTGTCGAACGATTGTAGGGTAAAATCTGTCTTGGCTCACTTTTCAGCAGGTTTCCCTGTTTTCGTTTGCCTACGAATCCAGTGCCCCCAATGGGCCCTTTTTCCTGATGGAACCCCTTTGCCAGATTCTATTTTTGGACCAATATCTCTGTCTCTCCCAGATCGAATCTCATCCGGTCAATCTCGCTGACCAAGTTTTCACCGCTAATCGTAACATGCAGACTTCTCACATCTCTTCTCCTATCTCCATGCCCAACGATGCTGTCTAAAATAAGGGGATAGAGCCTGCTGCGCATAGCGTTCGCCAGCCATGTATCTCGGACGTCATGGATGCGGGGCAGGTCATAAGGCCATACTCACAAGCTGGATAATCCACACCAAGCCAGGAGATCCTCTCCCGTCTCAGAAGGAGAACGTACTATACCTCAGACTCAACAAGTGGTACATATTCCGGGAGTACCTCAATCGAAGAGAATCCGCAGCAATGGGAATGGAATCGGGCGTCTCCGGCTTAGGATAAGGCATGATTCGTTTTCTGGGCGTGCACAAGTGGTTCGGACACATACATGTCCTCAATGATATAAATTTGCACGTCCAGAGAGGTGAAGTGGTTGTGATTTGCGGACCTTCCGGGTCCGGCAAGTCAACTCTTATCAGGACAATAAACCGCCTTGAACCAATTGATAAAGGACGACTGATCGTAGACGGCATAGATCTCTCCGATCCGAAGACGGACATAAACAAACTGCGTGCGGAGATCGGATTCGTCTTTCAGCAATTCAATCTCTATCCGCATCTTACTGTTCTGAGCAATGTCACGCTTGCTCCCATAAAGGTTCGCAGGATTGGGAAAACGGAGGCACGAGACCAGGCGATAAAACTTCTGGAACGAGTAGGGCTGGCGGAGAAAATGAATTCTTACCCATCTCAGCTATCAGGAGGACAGCAGCAGAGAGTGGCGATTGCCCGCAGCCTGGCGATGAAGCCTAAGATCATGTTGTTTGACGAACCCACATCCGCTCTCGACCCGGAAATGATCGGCGAAGTACTGGCTGTCATGAAAGACCTTGCTGAGACCGGGATGACAATGTGTGTTGTCACCCATGAAATGGGCTTTGCGAGCGAGGTTGCAGATAGAATAATCTTTATCGATGAAGGCGAAGTACTGGAGGAAGAAGAGCCATCGGAATTTTTCAAACGTCCAAAGCACGCTCGGTCCCGGCAGTTCCTTAAACAGGTTCTGTCACCTATGCACTAACCTGAAGTGAGTGAGAGGAATGATAAAGGTAATCACGATTATCTCGGGAATCACGCTGATCGTAACCTTGACCGGCACGCCCGTGGTGGCTCAGGACACTCTGACGAACGTGAAAAAGAAAGGTGTGTTTGTGGCTGGGGTAAAAGACTCGCTGCCACCCTTCGGCTATGTTGATGAAGCGACCCGGCAGATTGTAGGCTACGATGTGGACTTCGTGAAGGCGATTGCTGATAAGCTTGGAGTAAAAATTCAACTAAAATCTGTTACCTCGGCCAGCCGCATGCCTCAGCTGACTGAGGGAAACATCGACATCATTGCCGCAACTATGACCAAAACTCCTGAGCGGGCTAAGCAGATCGACTTCAGCTACACTTACTTCTCTACCGGACAAAAGTTCTTGGTAAAAAAGGGGACGGTAAAAAGTCTTGCAGACTTAGAAAAGAAGAAGATCGGCACCGCCAAAGGGTCAACATCAGAGCAGAATGCCGCCAAGGCACTGCCTCCCGCTACGATACTCTCATTTGACGATTATCCTCAGGCCTTTCTGGCACTCCAGCAGGGGAAGGTCTTTGCAGTGACCACGGATGAGTCGATACTCGCAGGGATTCGGGGCAAAGCCCCAAACAGGGAACAGTTCGAGATACCTGACATACAGATTTCAGATGAACCGTATGGACTTGGGATGCGCAAAGGGGATAAGCCTTTGGTGGAATTCGTCAACAACGTGCTTCTCGAAATGGAGAAGAATGGACAGGCAAAAGCGATTTTCGATAAATGGTTCGGTCCCGGTACTACTACTCCGCTGAAGAGAAACTTTACGATTACTGCGGACATGTAGTGGAAGCACACAGGGCTCGAGTTAGTTTCTCACGGCGCGAATGATTCGGCTGGTTTCTCCTGTGCGTTCATAAATGGTATGGGAGAAAACAGCTGAAGGCGGAGTTAAGTCGAAGGATAATAAAGCAGTGTTCCATTATCAGTTCGACTGGGGCATTATCACTTCCGGCAAATATTTCGAGTGGCTACTGTCGGGACTTTATACCACCATACAACTTTCGACGGTCTCCGTGGCTTTCGCGTTCGTGTTGGGTCTAGTGGTGGCGGTGATGCGGATGAGTCATGTCCTGCCCGTCCGTTGGTTTGCTCAGGCCTTCCTCGAATTCTTTCGCAACACACCTCTTCTGGTGCAGATATTCTTCTGGTATTTCGGGTCTTACAAGATACTTCCTCAAGCGCTTAACGACTGGTTGGTCGGGACAAACTTCGAATTCGCTGCTGCGGCTATTGCTTTGACCGTTTACACATCTGCATTCATTGCCGAGGACATCCGCTCCGGGATCCGCTCGATCCCTAAGGAACAGATGGAAGCCGCGCTCAGTTCCGGTTTCACGTTTGTCAGATCGATGCAGTATGTCATCTTGCCGCAAGCCATTAGGATCACTATACCACCGCTCATAAACCAGTTCCTTAACCTGGTAAAGAACTCCTCCTTGGCCATGACAATCGGTGTCGCGGAGCTGACGTACCAGGCCAGGCAAGTTGAGAGTTACACGTTTAAGGGGTATGAGGCATTCACGGCCGCCACACTGGTCTACCTTGGTATCTCGCTAATAATTACGGGTATGGTGAACTTTTACAACAAGCGAGTTCTCTTGCCCATGAGAGGTGACTGATTTGGACTCATCGCTTGATTTCACCGTTATCTGGAACAACCTGACGTATTTTTTCATCGGGAGTTATCCTCACGGCCATTTGGGAGGAGTCGCACTCACTCTTTACCTGGCCGTCGTCTCATGCATTCTTTCCTTCATCGGGGGTTTGGTGCTGGGACTCTTGAGTATTTACCACCATCCTATGGTGAAGGCTGCGACAGTTGCCGTGATCAACGCTGTTCGAGGCATCCCTCTTCTCATGGTGATCTTCTGGATGTATTTCCTCCTGCCTGCTCTTCTCGGTCAGCCCATTCCGGAGAGCTGGATGGTAATTGTGGCTTTGACGCTTTTTACCTCAGCTTACATGGCCCAGATTGTTCGCGCGGGTATAGAGGGCATACCCAAGGGACAGAAGGAGGCAGCACTATCCACTGGCCTTCGCCCCTGGCAGTCAATGCTCTTTGTTGTGCTTCCACAGGCGCTCCGCAATATGCTACCCTCCTTTGTAAACCAGTTCGTGTCACTCATCAAGGACACTTCCTTAGCCTTCATAGTAGGCGTATCGGAGCTGACCCAAGTGGCCACCCAGGTGAATAATCGCAGCATGATCTATCCGACGGAGATCTTTCTTTTTATCGCTATCATCTACTTCATAATTTGTTTCATCTTTACAAGCCTTTCTCGCAGGCTCGAAAGACGTCTGGTCTGGAGCCAATCAATCTGACAAAGAGGGCACTGATTTCTTGCGGGTGCAGACATACTCATTGCAGTAATGTGGAGGTCGGACTTGTGGTAAACAAGAATCTGCCAAAGATCCACGAGGGAAATTGCAAAAACCTACAAAAAAAGCCTAGATGAGGGGTTCAAAGTGATTGGAAAGATGCGACGGGTGCCTGTCACGCCGGAGGTTGCGACTTCGCGTGTCGTCGCTCCAGCCACTTAACTGCCTAAAATGACAGGGAAGACTGGACAGACACGGCTTCCCTGTTTTGGACTCATAAAACTTCAAGGCCCACAAAGGGCCCCTTTGCCTGGCGAAACCCCATCGCCAGGTTTTATTTTTGGACCCATATCTCCGTCTCTCCCACATCGAATCAGTGCTTTGAAAGATTATCCATTTGTTCTTGACAGTATGACTAGGGTTCTCCATAGTGGATTACGTATCGTGGAGCTCGAGATGGACCTAAGCATTTGCACAGCAAGTAGATACGGCTTAAGGGCGGTGTTTGACATCGCCTATCATGGGGGTGGTCAGCTCAGCCAGATCAAAGACATCTCCAATCGCCAAAAAATATCCCAGCGATACCTTGAACAGATTTTTGACAAGCTCCTCAAAGCCGGGTTGCTCAAAAGCAGGAGGGGTCCAAGAGGGGGCTACCTTCTGTCCAGAGACCCCTCCGAAATCACCGTGTTGGATATAATCAACGCCACCCAGGGAGCCATTGAGCCTGTTTTGCGCCTGAACGAGGAGAAAAGGACTTGTGAAGTCTTCCCTACATGCGTGACCTGGCACGTGTGGAAAGAAACCCAGAATCTGTTGGTGGACTATTTCGATTCAGTGACCGTAGCTGATCTTCGCGCTTTGGCTTGCAAGCAGCACTTGCCCCGAGATTTAAACCACAAATTCATGTACCATATCTGATGTAATCTTAGGAATTTTGCCAAAACGACGCCTCTTTTCGCTTTGACCTGACTCCTGGAACTCTGAGACTCTCCCTTCAATACGCGAAGCCGTATCTCGGTCCACTCCTCCATGCCTTTGTAGACCCCTCTTGGCCTCCTGACTCAGGTATCTCCGAAAAAACGTTCGGTCTTCCCGACTGCCCTTTATCAGATCAAGCCCCGTAGTGGTGCTGCCACCTTAGATCACCCTCTGTATGCCGGCATTTTCAACCGGCCTTTATATGTTCCATATATGAGAATTTATTTGTCGATTACGGAACATTTCTGCTTGACTACTACAGTTTTGAACTACTAGAGTTTTGTATAGCAACATGTTGTTCTCAAATACGGAACAAAAATCAAGGAGTTCAGCCATCACGGTGACAAAGGATAACTCGAAACCTGAATCAATTCCCATGATTAGCTACCGGGTTACATCATTGGATAAGGCATTGTCCGTCTTGGATTTGTTGATCGACCAAGACCGTGGTCTCTCTGTCACAGAGATCAGCAATAAACTTGGGCTCGCAAAAGGAACGGTTCACCGCGTCCTTAACACCCTGAAAGTTCGAAGATATGTGCAACAGCATAACGACACCAGATTGTACAGCCTCGGATTGCGGACCCTAGAAATCGGAACACTGGCCAGGAGGGATAGATTCCTTCGCTCGGTTATGGTGCCCTTTCTTCGAGATCTTAGTGCCATGTGCAATGAAACAGTTAATGCGGCCGTACTGGAATACAATGAAATCCGTTACATATTCAGGTTGGAGTCTGAAGAGATGCTGCGGATCTCGGCGCCGCTCGGCGTACGATTTCCTGCGCACTGTGCTGCAACCGGAAAGGTGATGTTGTCATACCATGCAGACGATGACATTAGGCGAATCTACGCACGAAGAGGCGCTCTTAAAAAACTCACCGAGCATTCGATAGCCTCCGTTGACGCTCTTATTGAGGAAATCCAACAAATCAGGATCATTAAGGTGGCGGTCGATGATGAGGAAACTATTGCGGGGGTCTATTGTGTCGCTGCACCCTCGGTTAACGCCAAGGGTGAATGTGTTGCGGCCATCAGCATATCAGCGCCCAAGAACCGGGTAGACAAAGAAAAAGGGGGTGATTTCATGAGGATGGTCTCAAAAACGGCCGGACAGATTTCGGAATCACTCTGCCAACTTGAGCCAGAATGACTTGCGTCGGCAAAATGAAGGATATTGGAGTGGTTGGTAATGGGTTTCATGGAAGAGGGTGACTGGCGGCATGCCCCTGAGCTGTCTATTAAGGTTGCCAGAGAGGCCGCTAGGAGCCGCATCTTTCCCCTTTATGAAGTCTTCAACGGGGACGCCTGGCAGTTAAGTCCTATGCCCGACAAGGTGGCGTGGATACTTACTTATAATATCAAGGCCGGTTCAAGAAAATGTTAGCCAGCGACCATCAGCACTTTCAAAAGCTGGTGAAGATGACTGGCAACGATTGCTAAATGAATGCCTGCCCTCAAAAGACGGCTAAATCACTCAAGCGGAAAGGATAAAAGGAGATACTCTATTCCCATTACGATAGCCTGGCAATATTGACGAAAGCCGAGGAAACTCAAGCCGGAAGTGTATATGTTCGGCGAGCGGATTGAAAATATAGTGGGCGATCTGACCATCCAGACTTCCATGAAGCCAACCGGAGCTTACAACCTAAATCAACGGAAATTCTCATCAAACAAAAGTGAAAGGAGAAAACATGAAAAACCTACAATGCACTTTAGCGACAACTCTCTTGTCCATCATGGTCCTGGCAGTGGTCTGCAGCGGCATTGCGACTGCTGAAGAGATTCGGATAGGATTTACGCCCTGCGTCACCGGTACACACGCGGCGGGGGGAGCTCTCTCAATCAAGTCTATCAAACTGGCCCTCGATGAGATCAATGCGGCCGGTGGAGTGAACGGGGAGAAGATTGACCTCCGCATCATTGATAGCCAGTCCTCCAACCCCGGTGCTCTGGCGTCCCTCCAGAGGGCCGTGGAGCAGGAGAAGGTCCTGGCCATGATTGGCTGCCTCTACAGCACTCAGGTCTTAGCCACTTCGGATGCCATCAAGAACTACGGCATCCCCACTTTTATAGGCGCCACTAATGTCAACCTCACCAAGCAGGGAAACCCATGGCTGTTCCGTGTGCGGCCCGATGACTCAATCGCCGCCGGCGCCATGGTAAAGTACATCAAGGATGACACCAAGTTCACCAAAGTCGGACTCCTGCACGATTCAGATGCCTTTGGCACCGGCGGTGCCGATTTGGTGGAAAAGGCAGCCAAGGAGGCGGGGCTGACCGTGGTCAAGCGGGAGAAGTTTGGGACCGGGGATAAGGATTTCACACCACTCGTGCTCTCGATGAAGAATGCCGGAGCGCAGATCCTGGTCTTCTACGGCCATCAGGAAGCCACGGCGTTGTTCCAGCGCCAAATGCGCCAGCTCGGCTCTCCTTTCAAGTTTCTCGGTTCGCCCAGCAGCGCATCGAAAGACAGCCTGAACCTTGCTAAGGAGGCCTCCGAGGGAATTTGGGCAGTAGTCGATTTCGTGCCGAACCAGACCGAGGAGAACAAGCGGTTCGCCCAAGCCTACCAGAAGGAGCACAATGCCGTCTACGACAGCCTCAGCGTGTGGACTTATGACGCTCTGAAAATTCTCGTCGCTGCCATCAAGAAGGGTGGTAAGGATCGTGCCAAGATACGGGAAGCCATCCTGGCTACCCAAGGATATAAAGGTGTCCAGGGCACTTATTCCTTTACCCCGAACGGAGACGGTCTGAGCGAGGCGAGTATTGTTGAGATCGAGAAGGGCCAGCCGAAACTCCTCAAGATCGTTAACGTTGGTGCCAAATAATCGGATTGGCGCAAGAACCAACAGAATAGACGCCTGGGCCCCGACCTTATTCCATGCCGGGACCGGATGCCTCTAAGGAGGGATTCTGAATGGATTGGTCTACAAATCTTCAAATGTTAACCGCAGGTCTGGCTATGGGTTCCATTTACGCCCTTGTGGCACTGGGGTTCGTCCTGATCTTCAACGCGGTAAACGTCGTCAATTTCGCCCAGGGGGAGTTCGCGATGGTCCCGGCCTTCGTAGCCGTGTGGCTGATGGGTAGCATGAATATCCCCTACGGCCTGACCTGCGTGATCACCGTAATCTTCATGGGCATCTTCGGCATCGTCTTTCAGCGTATCGCATACTATCCCTTGCGCGACCGGAGTTTCCTGCCTGTTGTGATCAGCACCATCGGCGTGGGCATTTTTCTCAAAAACGGGGCGCAGATTATCTTCGGTGCTGAACCCTTTTCCATGCCGCGGCCGACCTCCGCGACAGCTCTGGACCTCCTCGGAGTGTTTGTGGACCCCCAGTACATAGTGATCATTCTGTGCACCCTAGTCCTGCTCGGGCTCCAGCACTTCTTCTTCGAAAAGACCATGCTGGGCAAAAAGATGCTGGCCACGGCGCAGGACAAGCAGATGGCGCGGCTGCTGGGAATCCGGGTGGCGAGGATGGTCGCCATCACCTTCGCTTATAGCTCGATCCTCGGAGCGGCCGCGGGTATTCTGGTGGGGCCCATCTTTTTTGTGACCAAGGAGATGGGTGCGATGATTGGGCTCAAAGCGTTCTGTTCGGCCATTTTGGGGGGATTCGGGAGTGTCCCCGGCGCGATCCTGGGGGGATTCTTTCTGGGCGTGATTGAGGTATTCGCCTCATACTACATCTCCAGCGCCTACCGCGATGCCTTCGCCTTCATCATTCTGATCCTTGTCCTCCTTCTGCGTCCACAGGGGTTCTTCGGCGAGAAGATCGCCGAGAAGGCATAGGAGGGTGCACCGATGGACACACGCATAAAAAGGCTGCTCGTTCCGGCCGTTCTGGTCGTTGCTGTTCTAATCCTTCCCCGGTTGGTGACGAGCAACTATTGGATGGACCTGATCAATCTGTCTATCAGTCTCTCGGTGGCCTGCCTTGGGTTGAACATCGTCCTGGGATACGCGGGTCAACTGTCGCTGGCTCAGGCGGCGTTCTGGGGGGTGGGGGCCTACAGTACGGCCATTCTCACCACCCAGTTCGGCCTGCCCGTGTGGGCGGGTATGTTCGCTGCCTTTTTCGTGGCGGCCTTCTTCGGGGTCCTGCTGGGGATTCCCACGCTAAAGCTATCCGGTCACTATCTGGCGATGGCGACGATCGGGTTCGGGATCATCCTCCAGCTCATCCTGGTCAATGCGATCTGGCTGACCAATGGCTCCGATGGCATCACCACGATTCCCTCGCCGTGGATCGGCTCCTTTGAGCTGAAGGCCTCAGGCGATTTTTACTACGTCGCGGCCGTATCCCTCATTCTTTTCGCTTGGGCTGCCATCAATCTCAAAGACTCTCGGGTGGGCCGCGCCTTCCTGGCGATCCGGGAGAACGAGATGGCGGCCGGAACCACGGGGGTGGACACGACCTACTACAAGATCATGGCCTTCGCACTATCGGCGGGCTACGCCGGCTTCGGGGGCTGGCTCTTCGCCCATAGTTGCTCGCACTACATCAGTCCGGACACCTTTTCTTTCGATCAGTCGGTGATCCTGCTGGTGATGGCCGTGCTGGGAGGGAACGGCTCAGCCATTGGCTCCATTGTGGGAGCCACGCTGCTGACGATGTTGCCGGAGGTGTTGCGATTCTTGAAGGAATCCTACATGATGTTTTACGCTGCCGGTATCGTGGTCATCATGATCTTCATGCCCAGCGGCATCGCTGGCCTGGTGATGAGCATGCCCGTCGGCCTGCGGTTGCGGGCCTGGTGGAATGCCGATTCGACGGCGGCCCGGCAGATTGCGGCAGCCGCCTCCAACCTGAAGAGCCCGGATGCAGCGCTTCCTGACACATTTTCTATCTGTTCCGGATCGGACCAGGTGCTGCTCACAGTCAAAGGGCTGGCCAAGCACTTTGGCGGCCTGAAGGCAGTAGACGGAGTGGATATGGAGGTCCGGCGGGGTGAGATCCAGGCACTCATCGGGCCTAATGGTTCCGGCAAAACCACGATCCTGAACATGCTCAGCGGACTCTACATTCCTACCGCCGGGGAGATCACCCTGGAAGGGACGAGCATTACCGGGCAAAAAAACCACGTCATCACTACCCATGGGGTGGCAAGGACATTCCAGAATATTCGCCTGTTCGGCGAACTCAGCGTTCTGGACAATGTGCTCATCGGTCAACACAGCCGGTCAAAAGCCGGCCTGGCTGCCAGCGTATTTCGGCCGGCCTCCCAGAGAGCGGAAGAAGCTGCCATGCGGATGAAGGCGATGGAGGTGCTGGAGTTCGTCGGCTTGCGCGGGACAGAGTTTTCCCAGGCGAACAGCCTGCCGTATGGCAGGCAGCGGATGCTGGAGTTGGCACGGGCCCTTGTCTCCGATCCGAAGTTGCTCTTGCTGGACGAGCCTGCAGCTGGATTGAACGCTGCCGAGACTGCAGCGCTCGTGGAACTCCTTTTTCAGATCTGCGACAGGGGCATCACCATTTTACTGGTCGAACACGACATGAGCCTGGTGATGAATGTGTCCGACCACATCACTGTCTTGAACTTCGGCAAGAAGATCGCCGAGGGCTCCGTCGAGGAAGTCGAACATGACCAGGAAGTGATTGACGCTTATCTGGGCCGGGAGGTGAGCAATGCTTAAGCTCGAAGGAATCGAGACATGGTACGGGGCCATTCAGGCAATCAAAGGCATTTCGTTGGACGTTAATCAGGGCGAGATCGTGGCCCTGCTCGGAGCGAACGGTGCCGGTAAGAGCACTACCATCAATACCATCACCGGCCTCTTAAGGGCTACTAAGGGCCGGATCGAGTTCATGGGGCAGGACATCACGGGAATGGAAGCCGAGGACATTGCGGAGATCGGGATCGCTTGTGTGCCGGAGGGACGACACATCTTCCCCGGCCTCACCGTCATGGACAATCTGATGCTGGGCACTATCCCGAGGAAACACGCGTCCCACAGTGATATCCAGAAAGACCTCGAACGTTGCTTCGAAATTTTCCCTCAGCTTCTGAAGTTCAAAGAGAGCCTGGGTTGGCAGTTGTCCGGCGGCCAGCAGCAGATGGTGGCAATTGGGCGCGCTCTGATGTCTGGGGCCAAGCTTCTCCTCATGGACGAACCCTCGTTAGGCCTGGCGCCGGTCTTGGTGCAGGAAGTGTTCAGGGTCATCAAGGACATCAACAAAACGGGCACTACCATTCTATTAGTGGAGCAGAATGCACGGATGGCGCTTCTGATCGCAAACCGGGGCTTCGTGTTGGAGACGGGCAGCGTGATGCTGGCCGATACTGCGGCTAATTTACTGGCGAACGAAGAAATGAAGGCGCACTACCTCGGCGCCCACGCCCATGTCAAGGAGGCGCGCCAGCGCCGCCGCAGCCGGACGGAAAAGAGGTGAAAACTCTGTCGGAAGATCCGCTACTCCCAGTGGTGGAGCTGACATGGAGCCTAATCAGAAGACAGAGCTGTACAAACAGGGTCTGGCAACACTCCATGCTTCCGGACGCCGAAGCTGCGGAGAAGGTACTAAGTGGCCTTTAAGATATTGTCACTCCCACATGGCGCCGGGGAAATCTTCGTCCGGGAAATGATCGTTGCTGCAATTACCATGAAGAGGGGTCTGGAAATAATTAAGCCCTTGCTCCAGGGGGATGTTTTCCAGCCCAAAGGGTAGGTGACACATTGCAGTATCCAAAGTTCGGGTTCATCAGGCAGAAGTTTTCAAGGGTGGACTGCCCTGACCCACGACGCGCAGTAATGGACGAACTGGAGAAATCGGGCATCCTGAATCCGGTTCGTAGGAGGGACAGGGTGTTCATCACCGGAGGCAGCAGGGGTATAGAATCGATCAATGCGGTGCTCGGGGCGTGCATCGACGCCATAAGGGCGAGAGGCGGAGACCCACTGGTTTACCCTGCGATGGGAAGCCATGGCAGCGGCACAGCTCACGGTCAGGTGGATGTCCTACGTCACTTGGGGATAACCGAATCGACTGTTGGTGCCTCGATATATTCCGGACTGGAGATGGTTGAGATAGATCGCGTGCATGGTTCGGTTCCTGTCTACGCGGACAGGGCCGCTGTTGAAGCAGATCACATCCTGATCGTCAACCGTATTAAAGAGCATACGGAGTACATAGGAGAAACGGAATCGGGCATTTTAAAGATGGCGGTAGTCGGCCTTGGCCGACAACTCGGTGCGGAAACCATGCACCAATTGGCAGTCAACATCACCTACCATGAAGCTATACACTCGATCGGGGCTTCTCTTTTCAAGAACCTTAGGATCCTTGGCGGCATAGCGCTTCTCGAAGATCACTTCAACCGGCTTCGGAGGGTGGAGGCCATTCGCACCGAAGAAATATTTTCCAGGGAGCCACAGCTTCTGGAGGAGTCCAAACTATATAAACCGACCCTCCCCTTCGAAGAACTCGACATACTGGTTATCGATGAGATTGGGAAAGAGATCTCCGGCGCGGGGATGGACACCAAGGTGGTCGGACGGATCATGAATGTTTATGAAAAAGAATGTGAAACTCCGCGCATAACCCGCATCGTGGTTCGAGACCTTTCGGAAGCTACCGATGGCAATGCGACCGGTATAGGACTTGCCGACTACACCACGGCCCGGGCTGTCGAGAAAACCGATTTTTATGCAACAATGACTAATTGCGTTACCTCCGTGGCTCCCGAAAAGGGGCGCATGCCCCTGGCCTTTAGGACTGACAGGGAAGCTATCGATGCAGCCTTCAAAACGATCGGAATCTGGACCCCGGACCGGGTGAAGGTTGCATGGATTTGTGATACAAAGAACCTCGAATGGCTTGCCGTTTCCGGTGCTCTCCTCGAGTCATTCAAGCAAGACAAGAGTGACTTGTTTGATCTGCCCTATGATGCGGCTGAACATGTCCCACAATTTTGCTGGACACTGTTTGTCGACGGTGCTAAAAAGGGGGCATGCAGGTAATTGGACAGGAATTCAGCGACGAACTCATCACACGGATTGCGACGGCTGTGGAGACCG
>JBKQRG010000423.1:0-18790 GCA_052144015.1 Desulfomonilaceae bacterium | reverse complement strand
CCCTCTGGCTCGGCCTTCAGCGGCTCGACGACATCGCCGGCGTCTATCAATTCATGGCTCCCTTCGTCGTCCCACATCCTCAAGACCCTCCGGTGTCCAGCAACCCCGGTTGTGGGTAAGGATCAGGGCGGGAGAGGGGGCGTAACCTGAAGCGCCTAAGTTCCCGTAGGATGCGGTGACCCCGCGTTCCGCGGGGGAACCGCATCAATCGAGGTTTTTAGCGAACGATGCGGTTCACTGCGCTCACCACATCCTACTCTCACTGCTTAACCACAAAGGGTACCCACAAGTATTTCTGGCGAAATTCCAAAGGAAAGAATAAGCTGGTCTGTCAATACAACAACCGGAGGACGGTTAGACACTTGGAAAATCTGCACAAACTGACTGCTGAACTTGATGCCCTTTTTAATCCAAAATCCGTAGCCATTGTCGGGCTGCCCCGCGGCAAAAAAATGGGCAAGCTATTCCTTGTTGCGCTTTTGGACCAGGGATTTGCCGGAAAGATTTATCCGGTTCACCCGGATGCCGGCGAAATTGACGGGCTGAAAGCATATTCCAGCGTGTCCGAAATCCCCTGCCCGGTGGACCTGGCAATCATACTGGTTCCGCACACCAGCGCTCTGGAAGTGGTGAAGGACTGCGCGGCCAAACGGGTTAAAGGCGCTGTGCTGTTCACCGCTGGATATAAGGAGACCGGAACAGATGAAGGCAAAGCCCTTGAGGATGAGCTGACTCGGATTGCCCGCTCTTCCGGAATGCGGATCTTGGGACCAAATTGTATGGGGCTGTACTGCCCGAAATCCGGGCTTTCGTTTTTTCCCGAACTCTCTTCGGAACCCGGTCCTGTGGGCCTTGTTTCGCACAGCGGATCTCTTGCTAATATTCTCGGGCGCTATGCCGCAAAAAAAGGAATACGATTCAGCAAAGTGGCAAGCCTGGGTAACGAGTGCGATCTCAACAGCGCAGACCTAATCGCATATCTTGGCAACGATCAAGAAACGCGGCTTATCGGGACTTACCTGGAGGGCATCAAGGACGGTCGCTATTTTTTCGAGGCCCTGGAAACAGCCTCAAAACAAAAACCGGTGATACTCTGGAAAGTTGGACTTACTCCGGAGGGCAGTCGCGCGGCCATGTCGCATACTGGAGCGTTGACGGGCACCAGGACCATATGGAATGCGGTGGTGAGGCAAACCGGAGCCATCTCTGTGGCCGGTTTCGAGCAACTGGTTGACTCGATGATGGGTTTCTCCATGTGGCCCCCAGGACTTGGAGATCGGATAGCCGTTCTTTCAGGCCCGGGCGGACTCGCCGTGGCCGCTGCGGAGGCTTGCGCCACAGCGGGACTGCGACTCGCAAAGCTTTCTTCACATACTGTCGAGCGCTTGTCAGAATTCGTTCCTCCGACCGGTACCAGCTTGGCCAATCCTGTTGATGTGGGGCTCACCGGCGCCATCGAGGTGGAAATCTATATTCAGGCAGCCCGAAGTCTTGCGGCAGACCCCGAGGTGGATGCAGTGGTCGCAATCGGCCATGGATTGACGCCGGAGGCCAACCTGCTATACACGGAATCCATGATCCAGGTCGGAAGGGATTTTCCGAAGCCTTTTGTAATGGTGAACATTCCTGGACATGATTTTCCACATACCCAAGCCTTTTGCGAGGCCGGGATGCCCTTTTTCGAAACCCCCGAACGTGCCATGAGCGTGTATGCAAAAGTTCGAAATTATCAGCTGTGGCGGCAAGAATAAACTTTTGTGTGGATCGCGGAGATACTGCTCAGTTAGGCACGGTGCAGGTTTGTCATTGCGAGGCCGTCAGGCCGTGGCAATCCCAGAAGGTTTGGGAGATTGCTTCGCTCCGCTCGCAATGACAATCGTTAGCCGCTCCTAACCGAAGTATCAGATAGGGGAAAATACCCATCAATAACCTGTTCAACTTGTTCAAGCCAAGCCTGGCGTTCTTCATAAGTGCTGGTGACCACAACAGTGAACATTTTGCGATAGAAATTCGGAATTCCGCAGAGATCAAAAATACAGTTTTTCCAAAGGAGCTGAAGCGGATCCCCAAAGACCTCGCGTTCCCTTTTTGCCGGAGTGTTTGCAGTATTAAATACAATTGCAGTCTGCGCTTTCAAAAGACCCACCGGAACACCCTCGCCCGAGTCTCCATCCATGAAGTTGTACGCGACACCCGGTCTTATGATCCGATCAACCCATCCTTTGAGAATGGCCGGCGGCTGTCCCCACCAATTCGGATGAACGATAATTATCCCGTCTGCACAGCTTATTTCTTTGCAATGATTTTGTATTTCAATCGGCAATGTAGTTTCAGTTGGGATTTCGGCTGCTGAAAGGATCGGATCGAAATTCTCCGCATAAAGGTCATGGAAAAAGACATTGTACCCATTCACCTCCAATTGAGCCCCAGCGGTTCGCGCAATCGCATGATTAAAGCTCCTGCGATTCGGATGCGCCAGTATTAGGCTGACATTCATTGTGAGATCCTTTTGGAAGAGCTTTCCCGGGGAACCCTTTTATTCTGCAAAAAAGGGTTCCCCGGACCCCTCCCCAAAAACTCTAACATATCGCTTCACTAACCAGCCGAGCGCGAATCCTATGGAACCGATTTGCCCCGCAATTTCGTGCGCACTCTTAAAACCCAGCCGAACAAACATATCAGTCCTGTGTGCGGGGAACTAAATTCCTTATTGCCGGCAGCTTCACGGCAAGCGTATAAGAGTTTTCCCCCTGAGTCACGCTCTTTGTTCCCCCTCTCGCCTCAATCTTCCGCGTGAAATAGACGCAAAGATCCCCGCTATGCAGAGAACTCCAAAGATCGTGAATGCGGTTTTCACGCTTTCCAAAAATACAGGATAGTACTGCGGCGTTATTTGGACGCGGCCAATGTGCAACGAGAACACCACGGTGGCGATGCCCATGCTGAGCATGGCTCCAATAAGGCGTACTGAGCCCACGGTTCCGGATGCGACGCCATAAAATTCCTTGTCCACGGAACTCATGATCGCATTCATATTGGGAGATGAGAATAAAGCAAACCCGAAGCCGAGCAGCACCAGATCCAGCAGAATATATGTTGTGCTGGTCTGGAACTGGACGGATGTTAAAGTAAACAGACCGGTGGCTGTTATGGCCATACCCAGTGAGGCGATGTATCGGGGTTCAAATCTGTCTGAGATCATTCCTGCCACAGGGGAAAAGATTGCCATTACGAGAGGCTGAACCATGAGAATTAAGCCGGCCGTCTGAGGACTAAAGCTCTTTATGTACTGCAAATATAAGCTCAAAAGGAATGTTACTGCCATTGTTCCGCTATAGTGTATCAGCGCCGCAAGACTGGAAAGGGCAAACGTCCGATTTTGGCTGAATAATTCAAGATTAATTAGCGGGAAAGCGGTCCTCCTTTCCCACCAGACAAAGAATCCTATAAGTCCGATCCCTGTGAGTATTGCCCAAAAGCTTTGATGAGACGGCAACGCAGAAAAACCCCACATCACAAGCATTATACCTGATCCATATAGTATGCCTCCAATAAAATCGAGCTTTTGCCCTTGCGCTTCCGCCCATTCGCCTACAAGCTTCCAGGTGGACAAATAGATCGCAGCGACCCCAAGAGGTATAGTTATTGCGAAAACAGCCCTCCAGGTAAAATGATTGGTCAAAACGCCCCCAACAAACGGGCCGGACGACAAGCCGATATACACCGCGGCAACGGTTATTCCGATCGCTCCTCCCCGTTCTTGAGGGGGAAAAACCGACGAGATTATAGCCAGGCCGGTCGAAAAAATCATGGCTGCCGACATCCCGCCGATCACCCTGGACAACAAAAGAATCGAAATTGTCGGGGATATCGCGGTCAGAAAGGAGGAGATTGTGAAGACCCAGATGCCATAAATAAAAATCTTCCGGCGACCGTAGATATCCGCTATTTTTCCAAACGGGAGGAGAAACACCGTGCAGGAGAGCAGGTATGCAGTAGGAACCCATGCCAATACAATTGCGTCCAAATGAAAATCAGCCTGGATTGCCGGGAGAGCTACGTTTGTAGCCGAGCCCATAAACGGGGTCAGGAATGAACTAACTACCGCAACAAAAAGAACTGACCGCTTCTGACCTGAGTTTTCCACGTTTGACAACCTCGATTTTTGCAAAGGGATAACTTTAACAGGGAAATCGAACGGCATCAATAGGGAGGTCAGGCGGAATATTGTGGCGCCATCGGATTTAACCGCCTGAATAATTTTTACGGCTTGTTAGATGACCTGGTACACTGCTACTATTCGGGCTCACTACTGATCATATTTATAGTCATTTCGTCAGAATACCTGATCATGATATTTCAGCGATATTCGAAGATTCGAATACTTTGTGCGGTCGCAATCATCCTCGGCCTCGCTGCAGTTGCAGGAGCGTTAACCTACTACCACCTGCCTGATTACCGGAACGTCAAGCATGAGCAGAAAAGACTTATCGGGACCGCTGTCCTCGACCGCAACGGCACCATCTTGAGGTTGTTCCCGGGTGGTAAAGGTCGAACGGGTCTATGGTGCGAAGGTAACCTGTTCCCGAAACATTTAATAACCGCGGTCATAGCTGCCGAAGATCAGCGATTCTATTACCATTTCGGCTTTGATCCCATAGCCGTTATGCGTGCCACTTACACGAATATTCGTCAGTCCAGACGCGTCTCCGGCGCTTCCACCATTACTCAGCAGGTGGTTCGCTTAATTCAGCCCCGACCTCGCACTTTCAGCTCCAAGATTGTGGAACTCCTGTGTGCCATAAAAATGGAGCACCAGCTCTCTAAAGAGCAAATTTTGGAACTGCATCTGAATCTCTCACCCATGGGAGGAAACATTCGCGGCGCAGGTCTCGCTGCTCGGGTTTACTTTGCCAAAAATATCGAAAATATAACATTGGCGGAGGCAGCTGCTCTTGCTGCGTTGCCTCGATCACCTTCTCGACTCGACCCGAGACGTCCTGTGGGCCGAAATATGCTCCTGAACGAAAAGGACCGCATTCTAAAACGGATGGCGGATCTAGGCTGGATCACGCTCCGGCAATTTAAGATGAGTATTGGCTCCGCTGTGGTTTTCAAGAATCAACCCATTCCGGTTCGTGCGCCTCATTTTGTCGATCTTGCGTTCGAGAACCGAGGCGATGGCCCAGCAGTTATGAAGACAACCCTCGACCTGGACATTCAGCGAGGACTGGAACAGGTCCTTAAGTCTCATCAGGATCGGCTGCAAAGGATGGGAATCACCCAAGCGGCTGCGCTGATTGTGTCATGTCGAACTGCGGAAGTGTTGGGGTTGGTAGGCTCGTTCAGTTATGGCGAGCACTGCCAAGGCTTTAATAACGGTGTTGTGGCTCAACGATCCGCAGGGTCCACTCTGAAACCATTCCTGTACGCTCTTGCGCTTGAAAAGGGTTACGGGAGTATCTCGGAGATTTCTGATACTGGCCGGACTTATAAGACACCTCATGGGGATTATATGCCCATGAATGCGGACCGCAGGGAATACGGTCCCGTTAATATACGATCTGCGCTGGGAAATTCCCTTAATATATCGGCGGTCAAGGTGGCCAGGTGGGTAGGGCTTGAAGACCTCTATCAATTACTGGATCGCGTGGAAATAATTACTCCAAAATCAGCATCGGCAGATCATTATGGGCTGGGATTAGCGGTGGGCAATGTGGAAGTCAGTCTGTACCAACTCGTTCAATCATACCTGAGCTTACCCAGCGGAGGTCTGTTCCGGGAATTGCGTCTGGAACCCGATTCTAAGAGTGCAGGCTCGCATGTTTTTTCTCCCGAAGTCGCGTACGTCATTACCCATATTCTGGCCGATCCCGCGGCCCGTCTGCTGACCTTTGGGAATCCCGGCTATTTTGATTTCGGATTTCCGGTTAGCGTGAAGACGGGTACTAGTAGCAACTATCGAGATGCATGGGCAATCGGATACACTTCCGAACACGTAATCGGTATATGGGCCGGTAACTTCGACGGCCGGCCGAGCCCGGGCAGAATGGGTGCGGGTGTGTGCGCTCCCATGCTGTTCGAGATAATCCGATTTCTGTACGGAACATCACCACCTGAGGCTTTCTCCAGGCCGGTTTCCGTTCGAGAAGAAACGGTGTGCTCCATGTCCGGCAAGCGAGCCGGTCCGAGTTGTCCTTACACCAGCACGGAGGTTGTGCCCGGCAATCAAACCCTGATGACGTGCGATCTGCCTCATCAGGACGAGCACCATCATCTGGGACCAAGTTATGCCAGGTGGCTACATCATAGGGAAGCAAGACATGGGACCAGCCGTTTTCAGCTCATGGAGCCACAAAAAGGCGTTCTCCGGAGTACTGACGAAAGTCCTGCGGACGGGCGTTCCAAAATTGAGATAATCAGTCCGCATAATCAAGACCGATTCATTATCTCACGACATCGTCCGAACCGGATCATATTCAGAGCCTTACCTAACAAGGTGGTCGAGCATGTAATTTGGTATCTGGATGGAGCAGAACTGGGTCGTACAGGCCCGCCGTATGAGTACTTCTGGGAACCAAACCGAGGCAACCATGAACTGCTGGTTGTGACGTCGGACAAAGCTGCGGCAAAAGTGTCGTTTTTCGTTGAGTGAGGTTGGTTATTCATTGAGGATTGCTCCGGGGACAACTCCCCAGATCTTCTCGAGATAGAAGAGCAAAAGTAGGATGTGGTGAGCGAAGCGAACCGCATCGTTCGAGAAAAACCTCGATTGATGCGGTTCCCCTTGGTCACCGCATCCTACGGGGACTGCGGCAAAAGCATCGTTTTTTGTCGAATAAGGTAAAATCTTTGTGAAATGTGATGCCGGGGAAATCCCGCGTTCTGTGCGGGATAGAAAAGGTTTCCCCGGACCCCTTCCCAAAGACTTCATAATGTACAAGTTCGTGCTAAGAGCGGCTCACTCCAAGTGGACGCTTATTTTTGTCTCGTCCCGGGTTCCTGACTGAGGACGAAAGAGAACGACATGGAACACTACCAGACTGTCATAGGATTCAACATTCTGGCGACACTCTTTGTGTTGGCGGCGTTATGGGTGCTGCACAAACACAAATTGACAACGCCT
Source organism: Desulfomonilaceae bacterium (assembly GCA_052144015.1). Lineage (GTDB taxonomy): Bacteria > Desulfobacterota > Desulfomonilia > Desulfomonilales > Desulfomonilaceae > DATJPW01. The sequence goes on along the minus strand of JBKQRG010000423.1, from coordinate 11,664 downwards.
GGTGTGACAATGGCCGTCCTGGGGCTTTGTCTTGGTCTTTTCAGCGTCTTTGGCGTGGTCTTGAGTCACACGGATCTCTTTGTCAAGCTGCGATTGCTGGCCTGTGCAATGTTCGTTCATTTCAATATCTTTCTTTTGGGAGGGGCCTATTTGCTGTTCAGACGGAACAGAGGCATCGCCTTCTTTTGCACATCTTTAGCGCTGGTGCTGATGGCGATAGGCATATATTCCTTTTTCATCGAACCGCAATGGCTGGAGGTCACCCGGCTATCCGTACCGGCGCGGAATCTCAGAGAGCCTCTTCGGATAGCAGTAATTGCTGATATTCAAACAGAGTATCCCGGTCTTTATGAAGAAGGCGCATTGCGCAAAGCGCAGGCGGAAAAGCCGGACCTGATTCTCCTGCTGGGGGATTATATTCAGCCGAGAAGCAGCGATCGCTACCCCGCTGCCTGCAAAGCATTCAACAAGATGCTGCACCATGTGAACCTTGAAGCGCCACTTGGCGTTCATGCGGTCAGAGGCAATATGGACAAGTATGACATTCGGCATTGGTATTTTACCGACCTTGCCGTCAGCACATATGAGGAGACGAGGACAGTTGATCTAGGGCTTTTAGTATTGACAGGTTTGTCGTGGGAGGATTCTTTGAACGAACGGTTGTCAGTAGCGCCACAAGAAAAGTACCACATTGTGTTCGGTCACAATCCCGATTTCAGCATGGGCCGAGTGAACGCGGACTTGTTGTTAGCAGGGCATACTCACGGAGGCCAAGTAAGGTTGCCATTCATAGGACCGCTTTTGACATTTTCTCAGATCCCTCGCTCATGGGCAGCCGGTGTTACAAAGCTGAAGCCAAACAAGACGCTCATTGTTTCGCGTGGAATCGGCATGGAGCGAGGCAATGCTCCCCAGATGAGATTCCTATGCCGGCCCGAGATCGTTATCGTAGATTTGGAACCGAAGCAGTAGGATGTGGTGAGTGGGACGAACCGCGTCAATCGAGAAAGACCGCGACCGATGCGGTTCCTTTGGTCACCGCATCCTACAAGTCTAGCCGCCCTGTCTATTCCGCAGCGCCATGGGCTTTGAGGAAGTCTATCACTTCCTTCTGACCTCTCTGGTGGGCAATCTTTAAGGCGGTCCAGTCTTTCTTGTCTTTTGCATTGACATTAGCACCTCGTTTTAGAAGCATTTCTATAATGACAAGTTTCCCCCCTGCTGTCGCAAACATCAGAGCCGTGCGGCCCTGTTTGTCGTTGGAATTTACGTCAGCTCCTTTCTCAAGGAGCAGTCTGACCACATCCGCGTGACCATTCAGGGTCGCCCACAACAATGGTGTAACGCCAACCAAGATGTCTCGCTCATTAATATCAGCGCCCGCGTCCAGAAGGAATTTGACTACTTCCAGCCGGCCACCGGACGCTGCACCAGTAAGCGGGGTGAGCGGGGTGGCCCCCGAACTCTGGATCGCATGCGCATCAGCGCCTTTCTCTAAAAGGAGTTTCACAATGTCCAAGTGACCTGCCGCGGCAGCACGAAAAAGGGCTCCCGCGCTCGCTTCTCGGATGCCGGCCCCTTTGTTCAGAAGCAGTTTCACCACCTCCAAGTCGCCCCGCTCCGCTTCCCACATGAGGACTGTCGTGCCGAACTTATCTGTTGCATTGATTCGAGCCCCCTTGTTCACAAGTAATTTGACTATTTCTGGGCAGCGGCCGCGCGAAGCGTAGATCAATCCCCCTCGCCGTTCATTGTCTACTGCGTTAACATCAGCTCCGTTGTCCAGAAGGAGCTTCGCCAATTCGATTTGACATTTTCCGGCGGCTAATATTAGGGCCGTCCGACGATGCTTGTCTCTTCCATCGACATCAGCACCGTTCGTTATGAGACGTTTTACTCCTTCCAAATCCCCTAGCTCGGCTTCAACTGCCAAATTCACTCTGGCTCCACGACTTTTTAGCAGCTTCACCACTTCAAAGTGGCCTTTCTTTGCCGCATCCATCAAAGCCACCCGTCCGCTTCCGGTCCTTGCATTAATATCAGCGCCTTTGTCGAGTAGAAGATTCACGATCTCCAGTCGTCCCGAATCGGCGGCCTCCATAAGAGCGGTCTCACCATCTTTGTTCTTGATATCGACGTTAACGCCTCTATCGAGAAGCAGTTTCACAATCTCCGCATGACCCTTCTTGGCTGCCACCGCCAAAGCCGTTACACCAAACCAGGCTCTGGCGTTTATATCAGCTCCGCTGTCGAGAAGTAGTTTCACCGCCTCGGTATGGCCTTTATCGACGGCGATTATGAAGGGGGTCAATCCATACTTGTCTTTAACATTAACGTCAGCGCCACCGTCTAGAAGGCGCTTGACATCATCCAGACGACCATTACGACAGGCATCTATCAATCTTTGGCTCTTGTCGGCGGTTGGGGGCACATCCTGAGAGATGTCTGCTGCAAGTGGCAGCCCTGTTGAGAAAATTGCTGTAATTATCCCGAGAATACATGAGTGCTTCAAGGACATGGCTGATCTCCTGGAGTGCATGCATGGCTTCCTAGTTTTGTGGCAAGGGAGCGAACAGGGTTAGTCGAGAAGAATCTCGACCGATGGGGTTCCCTTGGTCACCGCATCCTACAGGAAAGCTCGCGAGCTGAAAGTGCCATGTGGGGCAGGCTTTCCAGCCTGCCATTAGCAGATCTTAAGCTTGTTTTAATGCCTCATGAAGGCAGGCTGGAATCCCGCGCTGAACGCGGAACTGCCCAACAAAGACCTTCATATTCGGCAACGCTCTATTTTTCCAGCGGGAGCACCTTCATCATCTTCCCGGTGGTTCTGCCGAAAACATCCGGATCGTACATCAGGGAGATCCTCGACCCGCGCATCCAGAAGTCGCCCTCAGCAACTGCGCGAGCAAGATATGCGCATTTGAAGCTTCCCGGCCAGGCGCGATTCTTGAATACACGGACCCCATCATCTCGGAATTCCGAGAAATCGGAACTGAACTCGCCGGCACTGCTATAATCATCATCTGAATCGCTATCCGTATCCGACTTCTTCTTGCTTACTCCTTCAGTCTTCAGGTCGGGATTAATAGGAACCAAACCAGCGGGAACCGGATCTTCCAGGGCCAAATAGTAAAATCCGTCCCGACTGTACCTGGCTTTGGTAGGATCTTGCAGATTAATGTCCAGCGTCACCCGTACCACATCCCCTACCCTGATCTCATCTTTCCCGTTCAGGTTTTGAATGTGCTTGCGAAGCGTAAATCCCTTGCTCAGTTTGGCCGGATCGTTCACCACATCCGGATAAGTGACGCTCAAAGTATACGTAATCAGACTTTTCGAATCGGACTCCAGCGAAATCGAGCCTGTTTGCAGCAGCTTACTTGGATTTATATCTATTTCTGCATTTGCATCCGATACCTGCACTTCCAGCGGAGGCGAATTGTCCCCATATCGGATCTTTACCGATGCGGTTTTTGGTTTATCTCCTTTCTGATTTTGGAAATACTTTCCCAGGGCAAGCAGACACCATCCGGTATCTGCCGTAGAATACCAAATACCGTCAGGCTTTAGACCTCTCAGTAGCTGGCCAGCCAAGGAATCTGCCACCACCTGTGAGGCCTTGGCTTCTGATATTGCCAGAAGGCAAAGCGCTATTTCACGAAACGAAGAGTTGCGGAAGTCTATCCGGTTCGGGTCAACTTGCGGATTCAGCTTGCTCGCCATTTCGACAATCCTGGCGCGAGGCAAGGCGTTTATTTTGTTCGCGGCCAGCAAAAGCAATGCTTTGGATTCATTCCCCGAAGAGGAGTCATAGGTTCGTAAAAACGGTTCGAGTTCCTGGACGGTTAATGCTTCGTTGAGCGCGAGATTGTACAGGACATATTCCTTGGTCCACCCGTATGTCGGTATTCCCTCTGTCACTCCTTCATTAAATAGACCTGTTCGTAGGAATCCAATGGCCTTTTCCATCCGGTCCTCGGGCACATCAAAACCGCCTTCGCCGGCCAGCGTGAGAGCAGACACAGCATACATCGATCCCCACCAGGAGGGGCTGAGGTCTCCCGGCCAGTAGGCAAACCCACCGGACGAGGTCTGCATGGACAATAGTCGATTAACCCCCTGCTTGAGGAACCTGTCCACCTGATCCACCGTGATGCCCGGCAGTGTCCCGGCTTGAGCCAAGCCTCTTAGTGCTGCCAGAGGTATGATCCCCGAACTGGTCTGTTCTACACACCCGTAAGGATAACGGAGCAAGTACTTCAAACCAGGTGTGATCTTTGACCATTGATTCGTGCTTAAGACGAGATTCGCCTGGAAATCCGAACGGTTCACGTCGGTCAGGTTCATAGTCTTGAGTTCCCCCGGGAGCGTCGGATCAATCTTGATTTTTTCCGTAAAGTCGCCCACTTTTATTCTTTTGGCAGGCAAGAAGCGCGAGTGAATTGGTATTGTCATTTCCACTGCATCATCAAATGTACCGGATTCACCTTGGAATTTACCTTGAAATGTGAACACAGCCTCATCAAGCCCTCCCGGTATTTGGGTTCGCGCCTTGATTATTGCGCCGGAAAACGGCTCAAACGAAGGGGAAGGATCGAGAACCGAAACTCGCAAGCCATCAGATCCCTTGCCTTCGATCTTTGCTACACCTTTTCCTGATGTCTTGTTCTGCACAATCAGCGGAAAGACAACCTTGTCACCAGGACAAAAGAACCGAGGAGGCGACGGTTCAATGAAGAATTCTTTGGTCACAACCATGTTTCGCTGGCCGGAAACAAACCCCGAACCTTTATCGCATACCACCGCAAAGACCCGATAAGCCGTGGTCGTGTCCGGCAGCTTGAAGTCGATAGTGGCCCGGCCGGAGGCGTCAGTTACCAGGCCCGGATTAAAATAAGCAACGGGGCGGAAATCCTTTCGAAGGCTTGGATGGACTTCCCCCATGCCCAATCCACCGCCTGTAAGCGGTTTGGTAGAGAACATCCGGTATAGATCCTGACTGATAAGATCCAGCCGAAGATCACCAGTGAAAACCGAAAGAGGCATATTGAATTTCGACAGGGATGAGAGTTCCGGCGTCTTATACCCGGTCAACGCCAAGACTGCTTCATCAACGACGCACACCGCCATTTCAGCAGCGAGGCCGGCCCCTTTATGATCGGTCACTCTGAACGACAGCTTCTTCTGCTCAGCAGGGCGCCCCTTCAGGTCGGTTGTGGAAGGCTCAATTTCCAATTTCAACCGATTAATTTCGCTCCGGACCGAGATATCCGCATATCCAAAGAATACCGTGGGAATATCGCGGTCGCGCTGGCTTGTGTAAACCGGGAACCCTTCCCGTCCGGCTGTGGCGAGCACTGAGACATAGACATTGGGCAGATACTCCTCTTTGACCATAAATTCATATGACCCAAGGGTTCCCTTCACATCTATAACCTTGGCCTCCAACACCTGGTCCTTTTCGAGGGTGACCAAACATTTCCCGACCGGACGTTGGGTATTGAATTCGATTCGAACGTTTTCTCCGACCGCATATTCCTTTTTGTTCATGGCCAAGAGAATTTCATTCTTGGATTTTTCGCGACGACCTTCTCGACTATCTTCATCCTCGTAATCTGCCCATCCGGACCAGCCCACCCTGAATAAGGTCTGGCTTGTATACTGTTGCCCTTTTTCTTCGAAAGTGAATGAAATCAGGTACTCGCCCCCCCGGCCGAATTCCATATTGAAGACAGCCTCTCCATTGCGGATCGGTTGCTGAGAGGAGACAATTTTATTCCAGGCTTTTTCATGTGAGTAATTGGTCTCACCCTCATCCTCATTTTCTCTTTCCATCCGATAATATGTCTCTTGCATTGTGCTGGCCGTAATCGTTCCGGATGTGACGCGCTTGCCCCCGGAATCCACTGCTATAACTTTCAGCGGAGCCGCGTAGCCCGGTTGAACCTGCTTAGGGTGCTGCGATATGCCTATGAGGTAACTAGGTTTGGGATTATAGGTGTAAACCTCGGTGGCCGGTTCACCGTCGACATCCAGGACTGTGGCCGAAATCTCGATGCCATTGATGCCGGTCAGCAATCTGGGATCCAGCGGTATCATGAAATGCAATTTTCCACCGCTATCCAGGACCGATTCGCCTGATTCCAGGAATCTGGTCGTCTCATCTTCGTTCCCAAAGAAGAACCCTTCAAATCCTTTCACCGAGTTGGTGACCGGCTCTAAATTCGCCTTCCATCGGACACGACCGTGTTTGACCGGACCGCCGGTGTAGTAAAGTCCCTGAACCTCGACGGTGAGGTATTCTTCAGCGCGTTTCAGCCCCACATACGAACTAGTCTCCCTCTCTTCTCTTTTGGCGGAGATCTTGGCGTAATGTCGAATCTTTTTGAATTCCTGCACCTGAAAGGTGTTGGTGAAGGTCTGGTCCGCGCCGTTCGGTTTTTTGGCTTTAACTCGAATTGTGTACGTGCCCACCGGATAAAAAGCCTTGGTTTGGAGGGAATCCCAGCATGATCCGAATTCATTTAGCTTCAAATCTTCACTGTAATTCACATCTTCTGTTGGGCCGGTGATTTCAATATTCACCTTTTCTCCCGCTGGAGGAACTATTCGCTTATCCTTGTAAATCCTCGAGACGAACTTGAAATGAACCGTTTCGCCTGGTTTGTATACCCCTCTCTCGGTGAAGACGTGACCGTTGGGGCGGGAGCCCGGCGCTTCGGTCACTTTGCCGGTCTGAGTTACACTTACCGGTTTTAACTTCCCGGAATTCAGTATCATTGAGCAAGAATCGGACGAGGTGGCGGCTAGAACCGAGCTGAGTTCGGTAAGATCGACAGCGGTTTCTGTAGCAGCGGAGGCCAACTTGTCTTTTGACAGTGCAGGGAGTTTGTCACGGTTCTTAATTCTCAGCAGGCCGTGGTTATCTGTTTTACCTGCGAAATACCTTTGACCCTTAGAACTCACCAGGAGCACTTCAGCTCCGGCAACCGGCTGGCCTTCGTAAATCGAAGTAACCCAAATAAGCAACATCTGGGACGACAGCTTGTAACTGATCGACAAATCCGTGATTTGAACAAATTCCTCGGTCCGTTCTGAGGAAGCTTGGTCCGCGTCGGTGAACGCTACGAGCCACGAGCCGCCCTGTTCGGGATTCTTGCGAAAGGAAAGCGGTAATGAGTAGGTGAGTGCTTTATCTTTTGCATCCTTAATAAAGAAGACTTCTGCGTCCTCGCTAACCTGACCCACGAACACCGGATTGGCCTTGCTGGTGGCAACAAACCGTTTGAATTCCGAGAGCTTATTCTTGATCCGTGGAGTTCCTGGATCCGGGAATGGGGGAGGGCCGGTCGGCGCGTATGCTAACGGTGCGGGCGCCACTATTCTTTGCCCTTCCGCAGTGTCCACCATTTCGGACAGCTCAGCAGCGATAAGTGGCGGAATTTTCACAATTTCACAACGGACTTTGGTCACATTGGAGACTTTGATAGGCAGGAGTTGTCTGCTCCGAAGCTCGACTATGTGATGACGCGACTTTACCGTGATTTCAGCCTTAAGACCAGGTCCCTTGAATCGGAATTCCCTTGATTCGAGGACAGCGGTTCCGTTACTTACGGGCTTTGGCAAAATTTTGAGAACATAATCTTTGTCATAATCAAATCGGCCCGAAACAACGTAGTTCACTCCCCCTTCCCGCTTCAGACTGAGATCGTCCACGCCAGGGTCTATTTCGATAGCGCCTGCAAAATCCTGTTCCGAAACATACGAGCTGAGAGATAATCTGACTCCCCTTTCCTGTTTAGATTTGTAAAAAGTCGTGAGACTGCGAACTGCAATTCTTTCCCAGGAAACGAATTTATAACTGAAATCTTTGGCAAGCACCCGCCGACCTGTGGCGTCCGATATCCCTTTCGACACCGTGATAGTCACCGGGACCGGCTGGCTACTGGATTCTTTAGGTACAAGGAGGAAGTTGTTGGCAGCAGAGGAGGCTTTTTTTAGAGAATCACGTTCCAAAAGCTCAAATTTGATCTTCGATCCATCGGCCAAAACCTGAATATTCTGCTCCACATTGGATGGGAAAACCGGGTTGTTGAATCGAATAGCGACTGACCAGATGTTTTTTTGTCCCAGTTCTTGGGACCCGTACCGATGGGCGGACACGGTCAATTCCTCCGCTGCTTGCAAAAGCGGGGCAAGGCAAAGAACGACCACAAGCGCCAACATGCATGCTAATCTGATCGCAAAGGAGCTTTTCATAGCGCACCCCTATGAATTATTTTCATTGAGCGATTCAAAATCTTGGCGAAATCCAAAAAGACGGGGAATGTATATTACCGCGACAGTCCTGGGCATTCAATTAATTATTTCCTTTGAACCACATTGCACAAAACTGCATCTAACGTAGGTAAATTTGAAATCGTAGAATGCGCCGAACCCCCAAGGCGTGTTATAGAGGTTTTGCTATGAAAATTCACCAATACTTCAGCATACTAGCGGTCCTGATGGCCGTATTGTTTATAGCGGCTGCATCGACTCCTACTGCGAGCTTTGCAGCAGCAGGGGATTCTAAGAAATCCCAACTAAAATCATGCCCCGCGAACTGCGTGGCGAAAACCGCAGCTAGATACACAAAAGCGTCCAACGGCACTTTTAAGCGACGGATCGCTCGGAATCAGCCTACTGCTTTTCAAAAGCCCACATGTGTTGAATGTTGGACCGATACGGGTGCGAACTGGTCAGTTGCGGCTGCTTCCGGTTCGGGAACAAACCAGCAGTATAATCCTAGAATAGTCTGCGGCACTTGTGTCCCGGCGTGGAGCCTTCCGGCAACTGCTGCAAGGGCCCCGGCCAAAACTGACTCGAACCAAACAAGCAATTCAGGCGTAACTTGTAGTACCTGCGTGCCTTGCGGCAATGTTCCGTTAAGCTCTTGGAGCACCCCGGCAACGGCGAGTACCACAGCGACTTACACGCCACCAGCCGAGCCGACACAAGCCGCGACAACCACCACAACAACTTCTCAGAGTTATCGGTGTGGAGGATTGCTTTGCTCCATATTGCAGGTACCCTACAATATTGGAGCATTTGTGTTCGGTGGGTGCCCGATGGCCGGCTGTAGCTGATTTGGAAATTAGGATAGTGTCTCACCGCAGAGAACGCGGAGGGAGCGGAGTCGAAGACGAATAATTTATTGCAAGGGGGATATCTGCGGTGAGAAACGACAAATACAGGATTTTAACTGTGCCTCTGATCCTCGAGGCCGGGGCGGGGATTTGTTATTTTCTGTTCGCTCTTTTCCTCTCTGATCCGGTGAGATACTGCTTTCTCAGTCTGACGCTGGCTGGAGTTATTTCCAAGTACTCGTCCTCGGCCATGATTTCTAATCCCTTTTCAATACTAATTTCAGACGGAGGAGTAAGTTGTATTGCATCATCCGATCCGGCAGCACGCATATTAGTGAGTTGCTTACCTTTGATTGGATTAACGGTCATGTCGTCGCCTTTGGACACGTTTCCAATGATCATACCTTCGTAAACTTCGGTTCCGGGATGTATGTACAGTGTCCCTCGTTCCTGCAGATTATACAGAGAAAACCCTAAAGCTTTACCGGATGCCATAGAGATCATCGAGCCGACCGACCGCTTTTTAATTTCTCCAATATGCCGTTTATACCCGATCATTCTTGAGCACAAGACTCCCTCTCCCTTGGTATCGGTAATAAATTCATTTCGGTAACCCAAGAGACCTCTGGTCGGGATTTCAAAAATCATTCTCTTCTGGCGCCCTCTACTTTCCACATCGATCATGATTCCTTTTCGTCTTCCAATCTTCTCAATAACCGTACCCGAAAATTCCGCCGGGACATCAACAGTAACCTCTTCAAAAGGCTCCTGTTTCTCCCTGCCGCCATTCTTGATGATTACCTGCGGTTCAGAAACCTGAACTTCGTAGCCTTCCCGTCTCATATTTTCAAGAAGGATTGCAATGTGCAGTTCACCTCTTCCGTAAACTTTATATGAATCGGGCGCAAAATCGATTTTCAGTCCGACGTTGACTTCTAATTCCTTTTCCAGCCGCTCCTTAAGCTGCTTGCCGGTGACATATTTGCCTTCTCGACCTGCAAACGGAGAAGTATTGACTAAAAAATTCAACGATATAGTGGGTTCGTCTACGGTTATGGCCGGCAAAGCATCTTGATTGATGCTTTCACAGAGGGTCTCTCCGATATCAATGTCGGAGAAGCCGGACACCATCACAATGTCTCCTGCGAAAGCTTCTTTAACTTCTTCTCTTTCCAATCCTCTGAATGTGAAAAGTTTAGTCACTCGGCCGCTTGTGGATTCTCCGTTCAATTTCTTACGAGTAAGAATGCTGCCGGTCGTAATGGCGCCTTCATAGATTCTTCCTATAGCCAAACGCCCGAGGAAATTGTCATAGCCTAAATTAAAAGGCTGCAAGCGCAACGGAATCTCATTCCTTGCCGCAGCCGGACGGACCTTCAAAAGAATTGTGTCCAGGAGAGGAGTCAAATCTCCGGATTCATCGGTTAAATGCCTTTTAGCGATTCCGTCTCTTCCTATGGCATAGACGGTGGTAAAATCAAGTTGCTCGTCACTGGCGCCCAGATCGTAGAAAAGCTCAAACACCCTTTCTTGCGCCAGGACCGGATCGGCCGCAGGCTTATCAATTTTATTAATGACGACAATGGGTTTGTGACCCAGTTCCAAAGATTTCTTGAGAACAAACCTGGTCTGGGGCATCGGGCCTTCCTGAGCATCGACAATCAACAATACGCTGTCAATGCATCGCAGAACGCGCTCGACCTCTGAGCCGAAATCAGCATGTCCGGGGGTATCAACAATATTGATTTTGGTTCCTCGGTAAAAGACTGAGGCGTTCTTGGAATAAATGGTTATTCCACGCTCCTTCTCCAGTGCATATGAATCCATAGTGACATTGTCATCATGCACCATTCCGGTCTGTCTCATGATCGCGTCTGTTAAGGTCGTCTTACCATGATCAACATGCGCAATAATGGCTATATTTCTAATTTCCATGCTTTTCGCGGATTTTTCCGGGATAATGTTTTGATTATAGGGCAGCCTGTTAGACCGCGAGCAGAGGCTACTATTCATATCCGTTGTCATTCAAATGCTAATTGTAATAAGTGGCTGGTCCGCAGCCGTCTCCATAGAATGTAACAAGCCGGAATGCGCAGACACGAATTCCGGCCCGATTTTAGCTTGGAGACTACGGCTTCCGGGGAATTACCAGCGTGAGCTTCCCGAATCTCGCCGTCCGCCTCCGGAATTGGTCTTTGGACGAGCCTCATTCACCTTTAGGCTGCGGCCGCCGAAATCCTTTGAATCCAAGGACTGGATGGCCTTAAGTCCATCTTCCCGATTTTCCATTTCGACAAATCCGAAACCGCGGGATCTGTTGCTAAACTGGTCGATAACGATCTTAGCTGAATCTACTGTTCCGTATGTTTCGAACAGGCCCCGAAGATCGTTCTCGCTTGAATCGAAAGACAGGTTACCAACATAAATGTTGATGCTCATTTCTGCTCCATAAGGAAGGCCCTCCACATAAATTTTGGGAGTGCGTTTACGGTTACGAACAAGGAGTCTTAGTGATCGGGGAGGAACCGAATGAAACTAC
>JBKQRG010000422.1:0-36401 GCA_052144015.1 Desulfomonilaceae bacterium | reverse complement strand
GCCCAAAACCTTTAATCTCTGCAGAAAAAGGACAAGCTCCTTCAACGAGGGAGGATCCAAACCCACTGCGGGCTCATCCAAGATAAAGATTTCAGGCCGGTTCACCAATATTCCGGCAATGGCCGTTTTTCGTTTCTGTCCGTCAGATAAAGCAAGTGGAGAGCGATCGGCAATGGCTCTAAGGTCCAATCCAACAAATTTGCAGGCTTCTTCTACTCTGTCGCTAATTTCTTCAGATCCCATACCTTGGAATCGTGTCAAAGCAAAAGAGATGTCACGGTAAACCGTTGATTCGAACAGCTGTCGCTCCGGTCTTTGGAACACAACCCCCACTTTACGCCTCAGAAGCACACCGTAAGAATCAGTATCTTTGCCGTCTAAAAGCACCTTTCCTTTGGTAGGAATCAGCAATCCATTCAAATTCTTTATAAGAGTGGTCTTTCCCGAACCCGTGGCTCCAATAATCCCCAACACTTTAGAATGGGGAACCGCAAAAGTTACCTGTTCCAGTGCTTTGAGTTCCAGGGGGGTCCCGGGATTATAAATATAATCCAAATTTTCCACCCGAATTTCCAATCAGGATACCTCGCTTATCGCTCCATGGGTCTGACCGCAAATGCCACTACCTGGTACTATCAGGTATCGGTTTGATCGCACGGCGCCCCTGCTCGCTGATGTCATTGTGAGGACCAAGGCGATCTGGGAATTTGCTATGCCAAAGAAGATTGCTTCGCTTCGCTCGAGATGACACTGTCGGTCTTAATGACAGTTCTCAGACCGCCCCTGTTGTCCGGGAATGCAGGGAACCGAATCATCTTGGTCACTGCATTTACAAGATACATTCTAATCTTTGACTCTCCAGGTGGTGCCATCCGGGCCGTCTTCTAACGAAATGCCCGCATCTGTTAAGCGGCCGCGGATCTCATCGGCACGGGCAAAATTTTTGCTCTTTCTCGCGTCCGCTCGTTCTGCTATTAAATTAAGTATTTCTTCTTCACTTATGGCAAGGGCCTCAGCGCCTTTCTTTCGAAGACTTTCTAAGAACGCCTCCGGTTCCTCATTGAGGATCCCCAATATCTCACGTGCCATTCCCACGAATTCATTTTTGATAGCGATTAACGTATTCGGTGGCGGAGCTAATTCCGGTGCAGACGCCATTCTATTAATTGCGCGAGCGGCTTCGAATAGTATGGCCAAGCATCTGGGAGTGTTAAAGTCGTCATCCATGGCATTGACGAAACGTTCCTTGATTGCTGTAAGTTCCGAAGGCACCTCGGCACCTTTCCCACCGGTGCTTATAAGATGGTCCAGGTTGGCCGCGGCCGAATAGAGTCGTTCCAGGCCTGAAGCAGCCTCGCGCATTGATGTTTCATTGTAATCAAGCGGGCTTCGGTAATGACTGGATAACAAGAACAATCTAAGAGTCTCCGGATGGATCTCTTTCAGTATGTCTCTGATATTTAATACGTTACCAAGTGACTTCGACATCTTTTCAGCACGAATATTAACGAACCCGTTGTGTATCCAGTACTTGGCAAAAGGTTGCCCAGTTGCCGCTTCTGATTGTGCTATTTCATTCTCGTGGTGCGGAAATGTGAGATCCGCGCCACCTCCGTGAATATCAAATTGTTCACCTAAGTAAGCCATGCTCATGGCTGAGCATTCAATATGCCATCCGGGACGCCCTGGCCCCCAAGGGCTCCCCCAGTGCGGTTCTCCAGGTTTAGCTGCTTTCCAGAGAGCGAAATCCAAGGGATCGCGCTTTTTTTCATCGACCTCGACCCGAGCGCCCGACATAAGTTCATCAATTTTTTTGCGAGACAGTTTCCCGTACGATTTGAAACTGGAGACCGAAAACATTACGTCTCCATCTGTCATGTACGCATGACCCGTAGCCATCAATTTCTTAATGAGATCTTGTATCTCCTTGATGTGCTCCGTCGCTTTTGGTTCATAGGTAGGCCGCAGCACTCCTAAGGCATCCATATCGATATAGAATTCCTTAATATATTTTTCAGCAAGGTTTTTCCAGTTTTCCCCCAGTTGATTAGCCCGATTTATGATCTTGTCGTCAACATCTGTGAAATTTCTAACATATGTTACTTCGTACCGGGTCCTGAGATATCTGAAAATCACATCAAATAGTACAACGGACCGTCCATGGCCGATGTGGGACATATCATAAACCGTCACACCACAGACGTACATTGCCACTTTGCCTGACTGAATCGGCTCAAATACCTGCTTTTTTCGTGATAATGTGTTGTATATTCTCAGTCCCATCAATTACTCCTTCTTTCCCGCACTGTGCAGCTCATCGATTCTCCAAGAGAACAACAGCTGCTGCCGCAATACCTTCGGATCTTCCGATGAAACCCATTCCTTCAGTGGTTGTAGCTTTAACGCTGATGCGCTCGGGTTTTATAGTCATAGCCTCGGCTAGATTTTGAATTATCACCGCCCTGAATGGAGCGATTCTCGGACTCTGGGCAAAAACCGTGATGTCAATATTGGTTACCTGCAAGCCTAGCCCACGAATATCATCCGCAACAGTTTTCAGCATCCCGATACTCGATGCTCCCTCGTAGGCCGGGTCCGTATCAGGAAAATGCATCCCGATATCGCCCAGACCGGCAGCGCCAAGAATGGCATCTATCAATGCATGGGTCAGCACATCTGCATCCGAATGTCCCATGAGTCCCATTGGGTGCTCAATCTCTTTTCCACCCAGGATCAGTTTGCGTCCATTCTCAAATCGATGAGCGTCAAATCCTTGGCCTACTCTCAAAGTCACTCCTGGTCCTTTGGAATAAGGCCGAGACTAATTCATCCCGGTGGGTTCGTCAAGAATACACGTAAGGTGAAATAGCAGGACCGGCATCTTGCCGGTCCGATGAACTCTGCAGCACTGTATTGCGAATGCAAGATGTCTGTAATACTAATTTGTCCGTATGATTGCGCTGCGAAAACATGCCTGAGCGTCCCTTGACTGGGTGGATTTCGTGTCATAAACTTTGCGCCGTTTAAGGGGACACATAAAAATATTCGGAGGGTGTCGGTTTTGCTCTTACGTAAGAGGCGGGCCTTGCGGGGCGGCTCTTTGATCCGATTTCTGAGCTGGATAACAGCGGGATTTCCGATCCTCCTTCTCATAGCTGTACTATGGGGAGTCTTTGGAGTTGGATTAGGAACATATCTCGTATTTTCAGCGGATCTGCCTAAAATTCCCGATCTGAGAGGTTATCGTCCGAAAACAGTTTCGACTTTCTATGCGGAAGATGGAACAGTCATAGGCTTATTTTATAAAGAGAAACGTTTCCCCGTTAAATTGGACTCGCTGCCGCCTCACGTCACAAATGCGTTTCTCGCAGCAGAGGACGCCCGTTTCTTCTCACATCCCGGCGTGGATCTTTCCGGAGTATTACGGGCGCTGCTGAAGAATATCAAATCCGGAAATTTCGCCCAGGGCGGAAGCACTATAACTCAGCAAGTAACAAGAAATATTATACTTTCCAAGGAAAAGAAACTATCGCGAAAGATCCGTGAGGCGATCCTGGCATTCAGGGTCGAAAAAACCTTCAGCAAAAAGGAAATTCTAGAACTTTACCTCAATGAAATTTATCTTGGCAAAGGCGCCTATGGCGTGGAAGCCGCGGGGCGTATTTACTTCGGGAAAAGCGCTTCCGAATTAACTGTCGCGGAGGCAGCGATGTTGGCGGGGTTTGTGGCGAATCCGTCAAAATACTCTTCCGCGCGGAATATTGAAATCTGCGTCAAGAGAAGAGAGTTCGTACTCAACTCAATGCTGAGAACCGGTTTCATAAGCGAAGATCAATGCAAAAAAAGCGCCAAAGAAGAGCCCAATTTCAGAGACAACCTTCCGACTCCGTATCAGAGAGTGCCCTATTTCACGGAGGCTGTCCGCCAATATGTCGTCGCGAAATACGGAGCAAACAAGCTTTACAATGAAGGACTACGCGTCTGGACGACCTGCGACATTTCTCTCCAGGACAAAGCTCAAGACGCATTGCTGAAAGGAGCTTTCGGCTGGGAGAAGAGGCAGGGCAGGCCCGGCGGTCTCGTCCGCAGATTGAAACCTGCCGAGGCCCGTGAATTCCTCAAGAGCCCGACCAAGGCTTCTTATAATGCAGGAGATCTTGTGCAGGCCCTGATTGTCGCAAATAACACTAATGAAAATTTGAGGGGTAAGCAAAAGGAAAAAAAGGACAAAAGTAAGCAGGAAAATACTTTCCAGGAGCTTACGATGGCTTTGGCCGGCGATCTGCGTTTTCGAATGGAGCTCAAATCCGCAATTCCGTATCGGCCCAATGATCTCCTGGAATTTAGAGTTGCAGATACCAGCGGTGACACTATAAGACTCGAACATCAATCTCTTCCGCCGGTCGAGGGAGCGGTGGTGAGCATAGATAACAACAACGGGTACATCAGGGCCCTTGTCGGTGGACTTGACTTTGAACGATCGAGTTTCAACAGAGCTGTTCAGGCCATACGACAGCCGGGAAGCGCTTTCAAGCCTCTGGTATATGCTGCGGCCCTCGAATGGGCTGACTATAGTCCTCACACATTGATCGTCGATGAACCCATAGCAGTGATGGTCGATCCCGCCAAGCCGCCATGGATCCCGAAAAATGCGGATGGGCAATTTCTTGGTCCGATCACTTTAAAGCAGGCCCTTGCCCAATCGAGAAACATAGCTGCCGTAAAGCTAATAATGGACATAAGCCCGGAGAGAACAATACACATGGCCCGAAAAATGGGCATTCGTTCCAGTTTGGACAGAAATCTATCTCTCAGTTTGGGCTCGTCCGAAGTGACGCCACTTGAGCTTACCTCGGCGTACACTGTATTTCCCAATATGGGACTAAGAATTTCTCCTGTTCTGATCAAAAGAGTGGAGGATCGGTTCGGGAATGTCTTGGAAGACAATTCGATGGAGCCATTGAATATCGCGGCCCACCTCAAGGATGAACTTCCCTCGTACCCCGGAAAACTCATGATAAATGTGACGGAAGATCACGATATTAATGACGAAATATCCGATCCGGCAGAGGCGAATTCCGGATTTATCGATGAATTGCGGAATTTGGCCGTTGCCGAAAGTTCTTCGGGTTCCAGCACTGAAATTGAATATTTTTTATCAACCACTTTCCCGACCAGATGGATCGCTCGACGCTCTTCGATGGAAAGGGCGCTTAGCCCTGCCACGGCGTACGTGATGCTGAGCATGTTAAGAGAGACCTGTGTGTCCGGTACTGCGGCATCAGTCTCCCGAGCGAAACGCAAAGATCTCGCGGGGAAGACGGGTACAACGGACGATTGCACTGACGCTTGGTTCGTTGGCTTCAATTCGAAATACACCACCGGCGTTTGGCTTGGACATGATATCAAAACATCACTTGGCCCACGAGAATATGGAGGTACAGCCGCGCTGCCGGTCTGGTTGAATTTTATGACCGAAGCTCTCGCCCACGAAGCTCCAAAAGAATATCCTGCACCGCCTGGAATACTGTTTGCCGAAGGCGGGCCGGGATCGACCAACATTCGTCAGGGAAGTCTACTCGAAGCGAATCCGGATTTTGGCAACAGAGCGGACATGAAACGAATGTGTCCTGTGGATGCTGAGTTTGTCACGGCTTCTTATGCGCCTTTTTCTTTTTCTGAGCGATTTAATGGCATGAACTATGGATACGATCCTTCTTATAATGGCATACGCGTTTTGTCGCCAAAGGGCGAGTCGCTAAACCAGCCGTACACCATGATAAATGGATGGGAGAATTCGAATTCTAACAGACATGGTCTTCCACATCAAACTCGCGACGCGGATGATCCGAATAATGAAGGACTTGCGCCCGATTCATTGACATCTCGATATCGATGGGATCAGGATGTCCTGTCCTGGTTTTCAAACTATTTGAGTGGACAAGGATCGTCTCAATGAATCGTTTCAGGAACTACTCAATAATAGTCACTCTATTGGTCATATTTGGAGGCGGCCTGCTAATTGGACTATGGCTCAATCGCAGACCCGCTACTATTCGAGTAGAGCCTGCCTCTTCTTACGAGCCTCTGGAAACCGGTGAAGCAGTAGTGATGCGAGTCTACAAAGCACTCAGCCCAACCGTTGTGAACATTGTTGCATCTAGTCTGGCTCTGAATTTTTGGATGCAATTGGAACCGCGAGGGGGTCAAGGGACCGGTTTTGTGATCGATGAAGAAGGAAATATACTCACTAACAATCACGTTATAGCCAATGCCAGCACGCTCGACGTCACGTTCATTGGCGGGAAAAAGGCCCGTGCGCGTCTCGTGGGGCGTGATCCAGTGAGTGACCTCGCTGTAATTAAAGTGGACCCGTTCTCAGGAATGGCAGTCGCGCCCATGGGAGACTCCGATAAGCTTTCCGTCGGACAAAGGGTCATTGCCATCGGCAATCCCTTCGGACTTCAGCACACAGCTACTGCCGGGTTCATAAGTGCGCTCAATCGCGACATCGCCGTCGGGGACCACACAATGATGGGCCTAATTCAGACCGATGCAGCGATTAACCAAGGAAATAGCGGCGGGCCTTTGATAGACTCACGAGGTGAAGTCATAGCAGTCAACAGCGCCCTTTACACCCCAACAGGGGGTTTCATAGGGATTGGCTTGGCTGTTCCCATCAATCAAGCAAAGAAAGTCGCCGCTCAAATTATCAAGTTCGGTCGCGCCATTTACCCGTGGCTTGGAATTAAGTCCTGGTGGAATATCGAGCCTGGAGTAGCCGTGAAGCTGGGACTGCCCGCGATCAAGGGAGTCCTCATATTCGAATTGGTACCCGGTAGTCCTGCTGCCAAAGCAGGCCTTAGAGCAGGCGACCGACTCGCGTTTTACGGAACAACTCCGATACTCTTGGGCGGGGACGTAATAATATCTGTTGACGGGACGCCCACACCCACCTTTGACGAATTTAACAACATTGTTTTGCAGAAAAGCGTCGGGGACACTGTCCGCGTCGGGTTGCAACGAGGCACCCAGGAACTCACGGTAGACGTGACGACAGCGCCCGATCCGGGCACCCGGCAATAGAATAATTGGGCTAGTGCAATTTTCGATAATTAATTAAGGCGAGTTCTGCTTAGCTTCAGAATTCTTTTTAATCTCGGACCCTTGAGCTATATGCCCATCCTGGAATCCGTTGGGGCCGCCGGCCTTGTTTGCTCTTTAAATTCTTCTTTGGACTTGGGTTCTTCCGTTTCCTTTGTCAGTTCTTTAGTCGTATCCTGCTCTTTGCTCTTTATTTGTTCTTTCTCCTTGGCTTGCTCTTTCTGTTTGGCCTCTTCCGCTTTCTTGGCCTTCTCTCGCTCTCGAATTCTGACTTCTTCCGGGCTCGGGGAGGTATGTCTGCCGAATAGGTAGCCTAAGATTGCCCAGTTCATCCAACTGGATCCGAACCAGCTGGATCCAAAAAACCCTGAAGCCGGCGCCGGCGCGGCTTGAGGAGTTCCTGCCCCGGCCACGGGACCGGAGGTGGTAGCTGACCGACCTTTTACTGAATCAATAGGCGATTTGGAACTTGGGTTAACCCCGAGATCCTTAATTGTTCCTGTTTTTGGTTGCCCAGGTTGCTGCAGGGTTCGGGGTGGCGTTGCAGGGCGGAAAGACCCCCTCCCACCGCCAAAACCTTTGGATCCTGCGATTAAGGGGGAAGCCGAAATTAAAAGCAAAGCTAACGATATAGCGAGCAATCTCTTCATGGTGAAGTTATCTCCTATGGTGAATCACATTTTGAGTCTAAATATTTTAGGTCCGGTCCAGAGGGACTTTGTTCCCTTTACATGTGACAATATAACGGCTTTTCATTCTATGGCAATCCTAAAATAGTGCATCTCTTCCATATGCGGCGCAAAACGGATAAGCTATAGATATCAGCGTGTACCAAGGGCAGAAATTGTGGAGCATTCTATAGAGGGCCATTCCGGGTCGGAAGAAATAATTCGACAACACATCGTACTCACCGGGGTTCTCCAGGGAATCGGCTTTCGGCCGACTGTTTATCGTTTGGCAACTAAATTGGGCCTCAGCGGCTGGGTAGTGAATTCCAGCAGCGGTATTCATATTGAAATCGAAGGCAGCCCTGGGCAATGTCGTCGATTCATGACCGATCTCCCGGAGATGATCCCATTCCCCGGACGTGTGGAAGAAACAGACTTATCTGATGTACCTGTTTTGGGCGAAACCGGTTTCCGAATAGAAGCAAGCTTGACGGGTAAACGTTCGATTACTCCTATCCCACCTGACGTGGCTGTATGCCCGGAATGCCTGGAAGAGTTGTTTGATCCAGATAATTCCCGGTACCTTTATCCATTTATTACCTGCACCCTGTGCGGACCGAGATTCACGGTTGTGCGCTCATTCCCTTATGACCGGGAGCGTACTAGCATGGCGGATTTCGTCATGTGCCCTGAATGCAAGAACGAATATGATGATCCTATGGACCGTCGGTTTCATTCCGAGACAAATTCATGCCCGACTTGCGGACCTAGCCTTCGTCTGACCAGCGTCAAAGGTGAACCTATCGCGGGCGACCCAATCCTGGAGGCCGTTCGATTACTAAGTCAAGGAAAGGTCCTGGCCATAAAGGGAATCGGCGGCTTTCACCTTGCCTGCGATGCTCTAAATAAGGCTGCCGTATCCTTACTGCGGGATCGTAAGGGTCGGGCCGAGAAGCCCTTTGCCGTGATGATGCCGAATCTGGTGACGGTCAGAAGATTCTGTAAATTAAACGACGAGGAAACGAGAATTCTAACATCTCCGGTGGCGCCTATTGTTCTGTTGGATGCGCAAGGTGAAAAGCTGGCTTCTAATGTCGCCCCTTTTGTTCGGACTTTGGGAGTCATGCTGCCTTATTCGCCGCTTCACCATCTGCTGTTATGGCACCCTGAGATTCCGCTTTTAGAAAAACCGGTCGCATTGGTAATGACTTCGGGCAACCGTTCTGAAGAGCCAATCGTCAGAGGCAACAGAGAAGCCGTCGATCGACTTGGCGATCTAGTGGATGCTTTCTTGGTTCATAACCGCGAAATAGTACTCCGTGCTGATGATTCGATTGTTCGCGTCATTGACAATCGAGCTACCACCTTTAGGCGATCCAGAGGATTGGTGCCGAGCGAGCTTACCTTATCGGCCGAATTTTTTGACGATCCCCCTAGTTACGGAGAACCTCCTGCGCAGGAACATGTAAATCAGCCGGTAAGCGGAAAGGATGTTGTCATCCTGGCCACAGGGGGCGACCTCAAAAATGCTCTTGCCATAACAAAAGGAAACCAGGTAATTCCAGGCCCTCACGTCGGGGATCTAGCATCCCCGGTGGCACAGAAGTATTTCCACCAGTCTATCGAAGTCTTGACCGGATATTTGGACGTGGTCCCAAATTTATTGGCTGTAGATCCGCATCCTGAATATTTCAGCAATAGCCTCGCCAGGGAAATGAAAATCCACGTAGAGGAGGTTTTCCATCATCATGCGCATGCGGTGAGCCTTCTGGTACAGCATCAGCTCAGGGGTCCGTGCATCTTTGCGGTTTTTGATGGAACCGGCTTTGGATCTGACGGAGGAATCTGGGGAGGGGAATTTCTAATCGCGGATTTGAAAAACTTCAGTCGGAAAGCTCACATCGGCCTTTTTCCACTACCTGGAGGCGAGGCCGCAATTAGCGAACCAGTACGAATTTTGGCTGGGCTTCTCGGCGTTGACGGCGCGATACCCGAGAGGTTCGAGTCGCTCCTGGCCGATTATTCCAATAAGCACTCCATTTGGTTGGAAGCAATAAAGAAAGGAATTAATTGCCCTTTAACATCGTCGTGCGGGCGTCTATTCGATGCTGCCGCGGCCGCGGCAGGGTTTACACGAGAGGTGACTTTTGAAGGTCAAGCGGCCATGTGGCTGGAAGGCATAGCCGACAAAAATGAACAGGGCGAGTATCCACTCAGATATCTCGATTCCGATGGCATGAATCTCGATCCTGCCGCCTTGATTCGATCCGTGGCTGAGGATATTATCTCAGGGACCGCGGGGGAAATTGTCTCTGCACGGTTTCACAATAGTGTTGCGCGCCTTACACTGGATATCACGGCGAAGCTTGCTCGTAAGACAGGAATAGACATCGTAGGCCTGACCGGTGGATGTTTTCAGAATAGGCTTCTAACGGAAAGAATTTTGACATTGCTGGAAACCGAACGGCTTCAGGTTCTGCTGCATGAATCGATTCCGCCCAATGACGGCGGGATAGCCCTGGGCCAAGCGGTGGCAGCCCGGGAACGATGGCGAAGAAGAGCAGGAGATGGAAGAGAAGGAAGAGATGGGAAAATGCGGGAAGAAACTTTTTTGTCCCGCGTCTGCGCGGGATTTCCTCCCGCACCCTCCTTCAAAAAACTCCTAAATTTGTAGTTGCCTGGTTCGAGGTAACATTAACTAGTACCTTGATTACTACAATTGTTGCAACCAGAGGTTAAACAATATGTGTCTGGCGATCCCAATGGAACTCATTGAAATAACCGGTGAAGGACTCGGAAAGGTAGATTCTGCAGGTATCAAAACTGACGTGAATATCATGATGATACCGCACGCACGTATCGGAGATTACCTGATTATTCATGCAGGGTTCGGGATAGAGGTTCTTGACAAAGAAGAGGCCCAAATCCGCCTGGATTTATTCAGAGAACTCGCCGCAGCAACCGCCGATTTGGAGGAAACGTGAAGCTCGGCGACGAAAGTTTGACAGCACGCGCTCTGGTGCGCTCAATTAGGGAAATATCCGCACGTCATCAGGATGTGCTGCGGTTTATGGAAGTCTGCGGCACTCATACCATGGCAATTCACGCCGCGGGATTGAAAAAGCTGCTGCCGGAAAATATTCAGCTGGTCTCGGGGCCCGGCTGTCCTGTATGCGTCACCGAAAAAAGCTTTATAGATCGAGCGATCCTCACGGGAGAAAATCACCAGGCTTGCATAGTAACTTTTGGTGATCTGGTGCGTGTTCCAGGGTCGTCCGGCTCGCTTGCGAGTTTTCGGGCCGAAGGTGGCCGCGTACGAGTGATCTATTCACCCAGTGATACCATAGGTGTAGCAGCCGAGGAGGCGCCTCGTCCAGTCGTTTTCCTGGGTGTGGGCTTTGAAACCACCTCTCCTACGATAGCCGTAACTCTGAAAATCGCTCTCGCTAAAAGGATCGAAAATCTATTTGTTCTTCCTGCTTTCAAAACCATTCATCAACCGCTTAAAATTTTAGCCGCCAAGAAGGACCTGCACGGCTTTTTACTGCCTGGTCATGTTTCCGCAATAATCGGTTCGGATTCTTACGGATATCTCGTGGATGAATTTCAAAAACCCGGAGTGGTGGCAGGTTTCGAGCCATTGGACATATTAATGGCGGTCAAGGATCTGGCGAAAATGGCAGCGGATCATCGACCTGAAATATTAAATGATTATAAGCGAGTGGTTAGAGGTCAAGGCAATATTAACGCTCGTGCTGTAGTGGACGAGGTCTTCGAGTCTACGGATGCCATATGGAGAGGTCTTGGAAATATCCCGGACAGCGGCCTGGCTCTCAAAGGACCTTATGCCAAATTTGATGCAACTATCCAGCTCCCTGTCGAAGTGCCGCCCGCAAAAGATGATCCTCGCTGTCTTTGCGCCGCGATCCTTACCGGTAGCAAAACACCCGATAAATGTGGTTTGTTTGGAAAAGAATGCACACCGGAAGATCCTGTTGGACCGTGTATGGTCTCATCTGAAGGAACCTGCGCCGCGTATTACAAATACGGGGCTACATAAGAATATGGGGGAAAACTCTTTTGCAAAAAAGTTTTCCTCGTTCTTTTCGGAAAACCCACAATTATTACGAAGAAACTTAAGCAAAAAACGAAACGTCGCTTTTCGCATACGAGCCTTGAACTGCGCTTGATAAGCCACGAAAACAGAAACGGCGTTATCAAACCGGGTTCGAGTATAGGTCACGATGATTGAAGATCGAATTATCTCCTGAAATAGTGCGTTGCCGGCTAATGTGACGTATTAGAATTTTTGCGGAGGATTCAGGGGAACACTTCTTTGCACGAAAGGCGTTCCCAAAAAAGGAAAACCCAATGTCAAAAACCGCACGGGTCTTACTCAGCCACGGAGGGGGCGGCAAAATGACGGGCCGCTTGATAAGGGACCTCATCCTTCCCAAGCTTAATCGGGGTTATCTGGGGCCTCTCCCGGACTCCGTAGTCCTTTCCGGCATTGGTCAAAGCATTGCATATACGACAGATTCATTTGTGGTCTCACCGATTTTCTTCCCCGGCGGCGATATCGGGTCTTTGGCGGTCCACGGCACCTGCAACGATCTGGCCTGTTCCGGGGCCAGACCCACTTACATGTCGTTGGCCCTTATCGTCGAGGAAGGCTTCGCTATGGATCAAATGGAGAATGTCCTTAACTCGGTATCCTTGGCGGCTGACGAGGCCGGCGTGGAGATAGTAACAGGCGATACAAAGGTAGTACCGAAAGGCAGCGCTGACCGAATATTTATCAATACTTCCGGAATTGGTCTTGTTGAGGCTGTTGTTCCACCACGTCTGGATCGCATTGAAGAGGGAGACCGAATCATAGTGACCGGGCCTGTAGGCAACCACGGTATGGCGGTCATGCTCAGTCGTGCGGAATTCTCTTTTGATTTTGATCTCAAGTCCGATTCTACTTCAGTATGGCCGGCGGTGGAAAGATTGTTGCAACTCGGCGAGGATCTCAAATTTCTCCGTGACCCGACTCGCGGAGGACTGGCAGCGACGCTCAATGAAATAGCCGCATCTACCGTTAAAGGGATCATCGTTGAAGAATCCGCAATTCCTTTGGATCCATCAGTCATTGCTGCGTCGGAGATACTCGGGATCGACCCATTGCAAGCTGCTAATGAAGGTAAAATAGTAGCTGTGGTAGCAAATGGTTCGGAAAAGAGAGCTATCGAACTTTTAAAAGAATGCCCTATATCTGTCGGAGCCGCAATTATAGGTGAGGTTACCTCGGAGAATCCTCGCAAAGTGGTCCTGAACACGCGCATAGGCGGATCGCGAATCCTGGCCGAACCCTCTGGAGAACTGCTGCCGAGGATTTGTTAGAATTTGAGTGCGATTCGCCAGCGCGCCTACCCGGCACCCAGTGAGATCTCGACGCGGATGTATGTTGCTCGTCCCCATTTGCCTTATTTCCTTTCTTCCTGCTGTGGCAGGGTTAACGCCTACGTGATACCCGATTTTTGTTGACCCACAGCTCAGCGACACTTACAAATAGGTAGTTAAAAAGTCTGGAACGTCGGGGGTCTTTGCATGACAGACCACATTCACGACAATCCGCAAGCTGATAAGGATTGTGCTTGTTCCGACCGATCAGTGGTAGGCGCTGGAAAACCGTCCGAACAAAATGCGTACGCGAATGCCTTGGCACAGTTTGACAAAGCAATATCGCACCTTTCAATCAAGAAAGGGATAACGGATGCCTTGCGTCATCCCAAACGCGAGTTGTCAGTCTCCTTCCCTGTTCTAATGGAGAATGGTGAAATCGAGATATTCCGGGGTTTCCGAGTTCATCACTCGACCGCTAAAGGCCCGACAAAGGGTGGGATTCGATACTCCCCGTCAGTAACGCTGGATGATGTCCGAGCACTGTCCATGTGGATGACCTGGAAATGTGCTCTGATGAATTTGCCATATGGTGGAGCGAAGGGCGGGGTTGTGGTAGATCCGAAGGCACTGTCATTGCGTGAACTGGAGAGATTGACGCGGCGCTATGCTACTGAAATCAGCCTGATGATGGGACCGGAAAGCGATATCCCCGCGCCTGATGTCGGTACAAATCCTCAGGTCATGGCCTGGATCATGGATACATATTCCATGCATCGAGGATTTTCCGTGCCTGCAGTGGTGACCGGAAAACCAATAGAGATAGGCGGATCTCTCGGCAGGGTCGAGGCCACCGGACGAGGGGTGGCCGTCACGATGCGACAGGCTCTAAAATTAAAGAATCTCGACCCTAATAAATGTAGAGTTGCAGTTCAGGGGTTTGGCAACGTCGGATCCGTAGCTGCCCGGCTGGCGCATGATATGGGACTTAAAGTTATTGCGGCAAGTTGCTCCGGCGGAGGAGTTCTTAAGGAGGATGGACTGGATCCGATAGCTCTGTCCAGGCACTATGAAGAGTCACATTGCCTGTTCGACTTTCCGAATTCGGATCCCATAACCAATGAGGAGCTTCTAGCCCTGGATTGTGAAATTCTGATCCTGGCAGCAATTGAGAATCAAGTTACTTCTCACAATGCAAATAAAATTAAAGCCAAAATAATCGCTGAAGGCGCGAATGGACCAACTACTCCGGAAGCGGACGACATACTGAATCAAGAAGATATTTTTATTATTCCGGATGTTCTATGCAATGCGGGGGGGGTCACTGTGAGTTATCTTGAATGGGTGCAGGATCTGCAATTTTTCTTCTGGCCGGTCGATGAGATTAACCGCAAATTGGAAAACCTGATGCTAAAAGCATTTGAAAGCGTTATGGAAGCCGGCCAGCAGTACAGGGCTCCTTTACGGGAAGCGGCTCAGATTCTTGCTATTCAGAGAGTAGCTGATGCTATTATGACGCGGGGTATTTATCCATAAAATTAGCGGCACCTGCAACGTGCCTTCCAGTTTTCAAGGTCATCTATAATTGATTTACCGATCGCATATTTGTCGAATTTTTGCGAAATAAGCCTTATCGGCTCATTCAAGAAATCCATAATTACCTCCCCAGGGCTATTTCGTAAAACGTCCGCTTCCATAAGTACCCGAATATTGTCGGCCTGAATACTTCGAGCACGCTTTTCTTGTTCCCCGCCGCCATGGCTTTCCGGAACAAGAATTGCCTTGGTCCCTGTGAGAAGGATTTCATTGACAATGTTATAACCCGCGCGGGAGATAACCAATTCAGAATGATGAATGAGATCAACCAGGTCCGGCAGAAACGACGTGAATCGAACCCCCTTGCTCAAGGGATGATCTTTTATGGATAGGTTTAATTCAGGATCAAGATAGGGATCAAGCACTATTACAATCTGATGACTAGATCTTAAACCGGTTTCTTCTAAAGCTTCCAGAAGACTCTTAGCCAACACCCCAACTTTGTTATTTCTTCCGAGAGAAATTAAAATGATCTTACGGTCCATCAGCCCAAAACGTTCAAAGGTTTCCTCGCGCGATGGCAATTCTCCATAGACTTTGTTGGTAATCTTGCCCAGATATCGAATCTTCTTTTCCAAATCAGGATCATCGCCCAAGAATTCTTTATTGATATCTATAACCTCTCTATCCTCCAACACGTACATGAAATCGTAAAGTTCCCCTATGTTGATGGACTCGGACCGATGCCTCGGATTCTGATAAGGAATCTGTAATAGAGGAATCCACTTCATTATGCCCCGGCAGATGTGAGCTAAGGCGAAATCAACCGGGCCACCTTTCCGCATCCACTTTTTCATTAGCAGTGGAATGAGCTCGCTCATCTGGCCGGTCATATTGTGTTCAATGATGAGAGCATCAGGCTGAAAAAAGTCAAAGGTCTTCATAATGATACTTTGGCGAAAATCGAATATGGTCTCCAGATCAAAACCCGAAAGATATCGAGAATGCATCGGGCTGTCTTGATGATCGATGTCCAGCTTAATGGAAGGAAGCTTAATTACCTCGATACCTTCCTTGAAGAAGATCTGCTGAATCGACGTGCCGGAGATCACGAGAAAATCTATATCCGGCCGCCATTTCTTGATACCGGTAATTGCCGCTAGTGTGCGGAACGCATGACCTAATCCGATGGAATTATGAGTGTATACAAGGATACGTTTTATATTTTCGCGATCCATCAGATTAATAACCTCGGCTTGCGACCTAACACCCTAAATTATCATACATGGCTCTAATTTCAACAAAAGTCTTGCCCTCGGTCTGGGTCACTGCGTTGCCTCATTCATCTTTCATATGGCGCATCCGAGAGCATCGCAGCCGGTGAGGTCCAGCGTACGGGAAAAATGGCAGGCGCTGGTATGGCCGGGTTCGACCTCCTCCAAAGGCGGCACAACTGCCGAGCAGATTTCTTCAGCATAAAGGCATCGTGGATGGAAAGGACAGCCCGCTGGGGGATTAATCGGGTCCGCAGGTTCACCTCTCAGTATGAGCCTACGACCCACCAGTTCCGGCCTGGTGGTCGGCACATTGGACATCAGAGCTTCTGTATAAGGATGCCTTGGTCTTGCGAAAAGGGGTTCCGCAGGAGCCAATTCGACAACACGACCCACGTACATGATGACTATTGTTTTGCTGAAATGACGTATTAGCCCCAGGTCGTGTGAAATAAACAAATATGCCAATCCGAGCCGATCCTGAATGTCTAAAATAAGATTGACAATCTGAGCTTGGACGGAGACGTCGAGAGCCGACGTTGGCTCGTCAGCTATGATCAGAGACGGATACAATGCAAGCGCACGCGCGATGCTAATCCGCTGCCGTTGACCTCCTGAAAAAGCATGAGGATACCGGTTAAGGTGCTCTTTTTGCAAACCGACAAGTTCCACCAACTCGCGAACATGGTCTTCCAAATCGCGGCCTCTGGCCACTTTGTTCACGATCAGAGGCTCTGCGATGATCTCTCGTACGGTCATTCGTGGGTTCAACGATGCGAAAGGGTCCTGAAAAATCATCTGGATATTCTTTCGTAACAATCGCATCTCTGATGGATCTATGTGAGCCAAATCAACCATTGAATCGCCGTTAGGCGGCTGGAACCAGACATTCCCCTCAGTTGGCGGATATGCTCCCATGATCATTCGTGCAACCGTGGTCTTTCCGCAGCCGGATTCCCCGACAATACCCATGGTTTCACCGCTATTCATGCTAAAACTCACGCCATCTACGGCCTTCACATGGCCCACCACCTTTTTGAAAACTCCCCTCGTAATAGGAAAGTGTTTCTTCAGGTTTTCCACTTTGAGCAGGAGTTTTGCTTCAGACACGGATGGCCCTCTACTTATTTAAGCATAGCACCGGGCAGGCCACGAAATGGCGTTGAGCCACTTTCGTCAAATGATAAGGATCCTCACGACACATTGTGCCGGTGGGGCATACATGGCAACGGGCGTAAAACGGACACCCCGGAATGGACGCGTAGGCGTCGGGCAATGTTCCTTCGATTGTGGCCAGATGACTTCGGACTGGGGTGTCGATTCCCGGGACGGATTTCAGAAGCGCCTTAGTATAAGGATGCAAAGGTTCCCTGAATAAAGTATCCACCGGTGCCTGCTCCATAACACGTCCGAAATAGATAACCAGGACCTCGTGACTAATTTCCGCGATCACACCTAAGTTGTGCGAGATAAAAATTATCGCCATACCAAATTCTTCTTGAAGCTCCCTTAACAGATCCAAAATCTGGGCCTGAACTGTAACGTCCAAAGCTGTGGTCGGCTCGTCGGCTATAAGAATTCTGGGATTACATACCAGCGCCATAGCGATCATGGCTCTCTGTCGCATGCCCCCCGACAATTGATGCGGATATGCGTCTATCCTATGTTCCGGTTGAGGAATTCCAACTCGAGACAGCATTTCTATAGCTCTATTTCGAGCCTCATGTTTCGAAATGTCACTATGCAGCCGTAATGCTTCTATTATCTGGCTTCCCACTGAATGGACCGGACTAAAGGAGTTCATCGGTTCCTGGAATATCATTCCGATATCGCTGCCGCGGATTTCTTTGGCTTGATGGCCGTGAGGATCCAATGAGGTGATGTCCAGTTGTGTCGGTTGATCTCCATCATTCTCCATACGAAGGAAAATCTTGCCTCCTACAATCTTTCCCGGCGACGGCACGATTCTTAATATGGAAAGACCTATTACGCTTTTTCCGCTTCCGGACTCTCCGACAATTCCTAGGGTTTTGCCGGAGTCCAACGTGAAGCTGACGCCATCCACGGCCCGCACCACTCCCTGATCCAAGAAAAAATGAACTTGCAGATTATCAACTGTTAAAACAGGTATCATGCTATTTACCGAGAATATGGATCAACCGCATCTCGAAGACCATCCCCAACAAAGTTAAACGACAACACGATCATTATTACGAATACCACCGGAATCAACAACCACGGATAAAGTGCTATTGTTGTAATATTTTGAGCTTCCTTAAGAAGCACTCCCAGGCTCGTTATAGGAGGGCGGAGTCCTATCCCCAGAAAACTTAAGGCGGTCTCCCCAAGAATCATCCCGGGAATCGCCAATGTAGCAGTCACTATTATATGGCTGGTGAAAGAAGGCAGCAGATGGCGAAATATGATCCGTGCATGTCCCGCTCCAGCGAATTTTGCTGCGAGAACGAATTCCTCCTCGCGCAAGGCTATCAATTTGCCTCGCACCATTCTCGCAAGGTCCGTCCATCCAATAAGCGATAGAATGATTGTAATAACGAAATAGACTTTCAGCCCGGGCCAGTGGGGAGGCATTGCCGCTGAAAGCCCCATCCAGAGAGGTATGCTAGGAAAACATCTTATTATTTCTATTGTTCTTTGGATCACTCCATCTGCCCAGCCACCGCGATATCCTGAAATTCCACCCAACGTGACCCCGAGAAGCAAACTCACCAACACCCCAAACATGCCAATTGATAGAGAAATTCTGCTTCCGTAAAAACACCGGCTAAACATGTCTCTTCCCATCCGGTCGGTTCCGAACAGGAACAGCTTGCCGGGAAGTCCTACCCCGAACATGTGCAGGTCACTCCGCCAAAGTCCCCAAAAATCGTACGTATCACCCCTCACCAAAAAAAGAATAGGATACCTTTGATCCGTAACTTCTTCATATCGCAATTGCTGGGTTTCCGTGTCCAGTGTCATCTCCAGTCCGTAAACAAAAGGCCGGTGTATGCCTCCTTTCTCGTCAAACATTCTGATTGTGGAAGGTGGAGCATATGTTGCCTCGAAATGACGTATGTCCTTGTTGTAAGGAGCCAGGAATTCGCAGAAGATTGCTGTTATATAGAGGCCCGAAATAAGCCAAAGGCCTACCATGGCAAGGGTATGCTTCTTGTACTGCCACCAGATCAATTGCCTGGTCGAAGCGTTTACGTACTTATTCTCCGATCCTTGGTCCTGATTCATGCGCCTTCACGTGCTCCGAAACGTATCCGCGGATCGACCCAGGCCAAAAGAATATCAGAGACGAGAGTTCCAACCACTGTCAAAAAGCTCAACAGCATGATAAAACCTCCCGCAAGCTGCATGTCCTGACTTAACAGAGCGCTCAGCAGGAGCGGACCTGAGGTAGGAAGGTTCAGCACTACGGCTGTTATTGCTATCCCTGAAATCAATTCCGGCAATGTCCATCCTATAGTGCTCACCAACGGATTGATTGCTACTCGTACCGGATATTTCAAAATTAATCTGGTTTCACTAAGTCCTTTGGCTCTTGCGGTAGTCACGTACGGCTTTTTCAGCTCGTCGAGTAGGTTTCCCCTGATTATGCGGATAAACTTGGCTGTATGGGCAGTCCCGACTATGATTACGGGAATCCACAGGTGCTTAAGAAGATCAATGAACTTCGCGATACTCCAGGATGCATCCGCGAATTGAGGTGAAAAAAGTCCACCGATGCTCATCCCCAGGTACGCGTAGGATATCCAAAGCAAAACCAGGGCGAAAAGGAAATTAGGAGTCGCCAAGCCGATAAAACCGATGAAGGTCAGAAAATAGTCCACCCAGGAGTACTGCCGCACCGCCGAATATACGCCGATTGGGACCGAAACCGCCCATGTGAAAAGCAATGTGCAAGTAGAAATGAGAATCGTGAGCGGAATCCGCTCCGCTATGAGACTGGATACCGGACGGTTCCATTCAAAGGAGTGGCCCATATCACCGTGCAAAAAATTCCAAGCCCAATACAGATACTGCTTATATAGAGGCTGGTCCAGGCCGAACCTCTGCCTCAAAGCTTCGATTTCCGCCTGGTCCGCAGGTTCCCCCCTCTCAGCCCTTTGCGCCATATATGTGGTGAGAAAATCTCCCGGCGGCAACTGTATTATTATGAACGAAATAATAGATATGGCCACCAGCGTGGGTATCATTATGAGAATGCGGCGGATTACATAAGCCACCATGGCCGCTTCCTTGGAAAATCGATGCGAATGAAGTCTCTCCGAACTTTCAGGATTTACTTCTTCGGCTCGAAAGAGAACTGTTCCGGATTAATAGGCCCGGGATTCGGATATATCCAACTCTGAAAATCCTTTTTTGGCACATTGAACATATTTGGCGCTACGACATAGTAATCAGGTGGATCATGGACCAGCCCTATAACCCAGAGATTCTTTTCGTTGGCTGCAATGATTTCGCTGAATAATTTCTTTTTCTCGTCAGGTGAAACTGTACGAAGAATTTTGTGGTAAATCTCAATAAGCTCTTTTATGTCCTGTGGCGGCTCCTCTCCTTTCTTGCCTTCGCTTTGGCACCATTGACCGTACAAGGGTGCGTTGAGGCTTTCTGTACCATAAGGAAAGTACCACCTCGGGTCCAACAGGCACTCCATTCCACCATCGCCCGTCCAAAGGGCTATCTCATGGGCTGCACCTTGGGTCCGCTGTCTGAACAGTTCTCTAGTTTCAGATTTTACTTCAGTATCTATTCCTATGCTCTTAAAATTAGAAGCTAATATTTCAGCGGTATCGACCCAACTTTGGATTGAAACCATGACATCAAGTGTCAGTCTCAGCTCCTGTCCGTCGGGGCGTAATCGATTACCGGCTTTGTTTGTAGTCAATCCCATTTCGTCCAACAAGGCCGCAGCCTTTGCCGGATCGTGCATGAGATATGCCTTTTCGTATGATTCGCTGTAGAACTCGGATTGAGGCAGTGGAGCGGCCTGCCTGGGAATACCCCTGCCCCTGTAGACGATCTTGTTGAGCTCTTTTCTATTAATGGCATGGGAAAGAGCGATTCGGAATCGGCGATCTGCCAGAATCTTTTGCATTACCGGATCTTTGCAATTGAGATTCGGGCAAACAACCAGTCCAACTGAAGCCGTGGAGGTTTTGGGCACAAGTTTATACTTGCCTTGACCCACGCTGGCCAATAGCAGAACACTATTCTGCATACCTCCCAAATTCCTGCCCTGCATATCAATCTCACCGGCTATAGCTTTCAAGACGATGGTTTGGGATTCCGCTTGGAGATCGTGAACTACAGTGTCAATGTAAGGGAGTTGATTGCCCTGTGGGTCAACCTTCCAATAATAGGGATTTCGCTCCATTACGAAACGTTTAGCCGGAGCAGGCAGTGTGGTGACCCATGCGCATATTGACGGTAGCCCTTTTTCCACAAATTGAGACCGTGAAAGGTCGGACACGTCCTGAAAAAGCTTCACCCAGCTGGTGGCGTTCCTTTCCTTGACTATTGCTTCCAGTTCCTCCGGTTTGGCATATTTCTTGTGGAATTTCTTCAAGTAGTGCTTGGGTTTGGTAACGAGGGCCATGGCGTCAGGGCAAGCTAGTCGCTCAAGAAATAGACCGTAAGGCTGATCGAATTCGATACGAAAAGTGTAATCGTCGGTTTTTGAAACCTTCGGCGGGTTACCCGACGGGGCAAGCCACATCGGAATAGAGGGCGTCAGCTCTTTGTCAAAAAGGATGTCCTCGAAATAGAAAAGAATATCGTCAGCAGTGAATGGCGCTCCGTCCGACCATTTCACACCTCTAACCAGGTGAAAAGTGAAAATTCGGCCTTCCGGATCAATATCCCATTTCAAAGCTAGGTTAGGTTCAATCTTGATTTCCGGACTCCATCGAACCAGCGGATCATAGACGACCCGGCGCGCACCCACCAGGTCCGAGAGGCCCAAATAAGCTCGCCGCCAGGTGCCGCCATAGGAACCAGGCTTATCTACCGGTTTTATGACTGGTGGAGTCTCGGGCAGCCTCTTATCCACCGAGGGGAGGGCTCCTTCTTTTACCATTTTTGCAAGCATCGGCGCCTCATTGAAGGCCCAAATCTGTTCATTAAACACGCCCATAGTGAGTAGACAAACTAAGGCCATTGTAGTGACCCACGTCCAGGCCGCCGCGCTTTGTCGCATCATTCCTCCTTCAGAGTAATCCGCACTTTATTTTAAAGCAGGTTACCCTTTTGCTCCGCATTGTGAAATCATTTTGTTACCCCGCCCATGAGGGGCTCCCGAATATGGAATGGGTTTGGCTCGCCTCAGATCATTCTACCTAGCCTGCCAGCTTTTTCACCAGAAAAGGTTTTCCAAATAATTCTTAGGCAGGTTTTCCGGCCGGCCGATCCGATTTCTTTTCCCTCTCTCTTGAGCAGAGATGATTTGCTATAAATTCCTTGCAACCTTGTAACTCATGAACCATCTGGACAAATCCGGCCGTCAAATCTCAGTTATTCTCCGTCATCACGCAGGGCCAAATACAATTATCGTCAATATACGTATCGGATTCTTCTAAACACGCGGCCCCACCGTAGGGGGGCTTTCCCATCTTTTCGAGGGATTTGCCTTTTGTATAAAATAAATGACGAATTCGGTCCGGCAATAAGGGCGGAAAAGGTGCCATCATGATTTTATGTCAAAATGGGATATCATCTTCCGGTGGCGGAGGATAGCCCTTGCTATCGTCAGGCCGCCGGGATTCCGTCTGCGATTTAGATTGTCTTTGGGACGGTCTGGAGGTCGGTTCGTCGGCATCACGATTTTGGGAATAGCTTCCTCCACCCAACATGATCATGTCATTGGCAATAACTTCAACCGTTGTTCGCTTATTGCCGTCTTGATCTTCCCATTCACGCGTTTGAATACGACCTTCTATGAATACCTGCTTTCCTTTGCTCAAATACTCCCCACAGATTTCTCCGAGACGACCCCATGCAACGATGCGATGCCATTCGGTCCGTTCCTGATCGTTTCCGTCCTGATCGCGCCATCGCTGGGAGGTGGCCAACGTAAAAGTGGCTACGGCTTTGCCGGATGCGGTATATCGTACTTCCGGATCTCTGCCGATGTTGCCCAGCAATAACACTTTATTTAACGATCTCTGGGCCATATGATCCTCCCTCCCATCGTTCTCGTTCTACTGAAAATGTTGCCATGAACATAGCGGAACCGTTATCCTCACCAAAAAGACTATTGTTGTCAAGGGACAAAGAGTGAAATATAACTACCACCCGGCGGGAGGGCGCAATCCTAACCATACGGCAACGGATCGCTCGAATGCTTCGTGAGAGAGAATATACGGCTCGAGAACTCTCACAAGCCCTCGCGATCTCAGAAAAAGAAGTCTGTGAGCACCTTATTCACGTGCAGCGCTCAGTAAGGACTAACGCTAACATCATCAGTGAACCTGCGCGCTGCCTACGATGCGGGTTTGTGTTCAAGAAACGTACACGCCTTACTGCGCCGGCGAGGTGCCCAATGTGCCGTTCCGAATTTATTGAACCGCCGATCTACGGCATAAAGGAATAACAACTTACATTGGTTACTGAACCTACAAATTGAACCAAGAATTGTGGGAATCTGGACGTCGCTGGACGAGGCTGCCGAAATCAGTGTGCTTACCGAGTCCACCCATTTTCATAACTCATGAAGCATCAGCAAAGTTTGCAAGGGTGTCATAATTTTTAGAACAGATCGTACTGGTATCCTTTTAGGATAAGATGTTACACAATACTGCTAGACTCGAAATTGATTCCTGGAGAAGGAAAAATGAAAGCGACAGTTGATGCAACGTCTTCAAACAATATCTGCGAATTTCAGGAAGATCTTTTCATTCCTGTGCAGGAGGATCGTCTCAGAGCCGTAGTACAAGGAATGGTAAACTCATGCGCGGACAAGAAAACGGTGGATCATGTAGGCGAGGCTCTGATTCCTTCAAAAGACGAGATCATACGTATATTGAACATCTTGAAAGATATTCTTTTCCCCGGCTATTTTGGAAGACAGGAGTTGACACATTCTACACTGGAATATCACCTCGGAAACGAAATGATGACCCTGTTCGATCTGCTCTCCACGCAGATCGCCAGGAGTATTCGTCATGAATGCCGACGGATGGACAGCCTGTGCATAAAGTGCATACAGACGGGCCGTGAAGATGCGCTATTGCTTATGGAAAAGTTACCGGCCCTGCGCAGATTGCTGGCTGATGATGTCAAGGCGCATTATGATGGAGATCCTGCGGCAAAAAGTTTTGATGAGATAGTGTTTTGTTATCCGGGTTTGTACGCAATTTTTGTTTGCCGTATCGCTCACGAGCTTTTCCTGCTTGGCATACCGTTGATGCCAAGAATAATGACCGAACATGCACACTCCCTCACCGGAATAGACATTCACCCGGGGGCCACGATCGGCACGGATTTTTTTATAGATCATGGCACCGGCGTGGTAATCGGAGAAACTACTGAAATTGGCAATAGAGTACGGATTTATCAGGGTGTTACGTTAGGGGCATTGTCCGTTCCTCGTGAATCCGAGGGTGGAAATTATCTTCGGGGCAAAAAACGACACCCTACAATTGAAGATGATGTTACGATTTATGCGCAGGCTACCATCCTCGGCGGCGAGACTGTCATAGGAGCGCGGTGCGTCATAGGAGGAAACGTATGGTTAACTTCCTCAGTACCACCCGATACCACTGTGGTCATCGAACCCCCCAGACTGTCGTTCAAGGCTGAGAATCAAGCATCCAATCAGGCGACTGGGAAGCAGGATTAATATGCGGAAGGAATCTTGGAAGTTAGAATTGAAGGAGAAGTACTGTAAGAGCTCCAAAAATTAAAATCGTCGTCCCGCTACCCAAAAAGATTGGCATATATCTTGAGAGCACTCCACATTTTTGATACAATCGGTTTGCATTTTTAATATTCCCTAGTTAATCCTTTTCTGGAGCGTAAATTGGTAAAAATTTTCTATGACCAGGACGCGGACCCTGCGGTCCTGGATGGCAAGACGGTCGCTATTATCGGATATGGGAGCCAAGGCCACGCGCATGCTTTGAATCTTAAGGATTCAGGCGTCCACGTGGTCGTAGGACTTCATCGACAAAGCCGGCGCTGGGACAAAGTCACGGAAGCTGGCCTCGAAGTCATGCAAGTGAATGAGGCGGCGCAAATTGGTGATATCGTGATGATCTTGGTTCCTGATGAAACCCAGTCACGGCTGTATCATGACCAAATCAGCCCCGCAATGAAACCCGGAAAAACCCTGGCTTTCGCACATGGATTCAATGTTCATTTCGGGCAAATAGATCCTCCGCCCGATACTGATGTATTTATGGTAGCTCCAAAAGGACCGGGGCATCTCGTCCGTCGAATGTACAAAGAAGGCGTCGGAGTTCCTGCCCTTTTAGCCATTTACCGTGATGCCACAGGACAATGCCGCGATATCGGACTTGCATATGCAAGGGCACTAGGTTCTACTCGAGCTGGACTGATCGAAACGACCTTTGCCGAAGAGACCGAAACAGACTTGTTTGGCGAACAGGCAGTATTGTGCGGCGGGGTTACCGCGCTAATTCAGGCCGGTTTTGAAATCCTCGTGGAGGCCGGCTATCAACCCGAGATAGCTTATTTCGAATGTCTTCACGAACTTAAATTGATTGTTGATTTAATTTATGAAGGTGGAATCGGCCGAATGCGATATTCCGTAAGCAACACCGCGCAGTATGGTGACATGACTCGCGGCGGGCGAATCGTGGACGATCGCACTAAGGCGGAAATGAAAAAAATGCTGGCCGAGATCAGGTCAGGAGAATTTGCTCGGGAATGGATTTTGGAGAACGCCGCAGGTAGACCGGTATTTAAGGCTCTGGAGAGACTTGGGGCCGAACACCCGATCGAATCTGTGGGTGAACGCCTTCGCTCTATGATGACTTGGATTTCATCTCCCTTGGACGAAAAATAATAGGTCTGGGCCTTGGCAGCGAGACTTGAATTGAGAAAGGAATTGCTCCAGGAATGATCAAAAGCATCTCTGTGAAGAATTTCAAAAATTTTCGCGACGCGGACTTCCAGGTCAGGCCCTTGAATCTGTTTATCGGACCCAATGGATCGGGCAAGTCAAATTTGGGCAACTTACTATTGATGCTTAGTTTTTTGTCGTCGGGTCCTTTTAACAGCGCATTTGGACCGGGTCCTTTCACTTTTCGTCAGACCCTGAGTCGTCGCGAAAAAGATGATACCAACCCAGCAGACCCCGATCTCCATTTTGAAATCACGGTGGAAGTCGACGGTGTGAATTACAGTTATAGGCTTATCTTCACGGAAATTCGACGAAATGAATATCAAATTAAAGAGGAAACCCTGCAGGAAGTTCAGGGAGAAATCCTGTTCACCATAGCGGATGTTAAGGCCAGAGAATCGAAGATGGCTCAGATGAGAAGAGGCCATGCCTGGAATGATGCGGAACGAAGGATCCGGTCCGTAGCACAGTACCTGTCAAAGATTAAGAGGTATAGATTCATTCCGGATATCATAAAAAAACCCTCGGCTGTCCAGGATTCGTACCTACTAGATCATACCGGAGAAAACTTGGCGGCAGTGCTTCATCACTTGGAGAGAAATTACCCGGAAAATTTTGACAGGATTTCGCAAGAGATCAAGAGAAGTGTACCTGGAATCAAAAGGATATTCACGCCCCATCTAGGAGATCCCAGTCAGGTCGGCATTGGAGTTGAGGAAGAAAACAAATCCGGCTATTTTGTGGGTCCGCAGTTATCTGATGGGTTTCTTGTATTTCTGGCCCTTTGCTCGTTGTTCCATTTGCCGGATCATCCTCGTATCTTCTTCATCGAAGAACCAGAAACTTATCTCAATCCCAATAGGCTGCGGGTCCTTTATGGCCTTATGCACCGTTTTGTTGTCGCAAATCCGGGCAAACAGGTATTGCTCAGCTCTCATTCCCCTTACTTCATAGATTGGTCTGAGGCCAATCCCGAGGAATTGTCTCTTATGAATGAAAAAGATGGGTGGGTGGAATGTCGCAATTTAAAAGGGGTCAAAGAGTTGCGAGCATTTCTCGAAGAAGACGAATGGGGCCAAGACTGGGTGGAGAAATTCTTTAGAGCTGATTATGCGGACGACCCTCTTCCCGACTTCAAGCCTGAACACGGAGAACCCCAGGAGTACTACTACTCCGAGTGGGACAGAGACGAACGACAAGTCGGTGAATGCTGAGTTTTTCCGGGCCGATCAGCAGCCAAATACCACTTCGCGAACCTCCAATCCGGATCTGTGACATGTCACTCTTCTTCACTCGACTGACGATGGTTCCTTCCTTACAATGATCGTTCCGGTTAAGCGGCTTTGCAGCACCGTTTTTTTGGTCGGCACTTTTTGGATCCAATGGCATTGATTCTAATCAGCTGAATCGACTATGAATATCGGTCCCATTAGTCGACTAAATATTGTCAGCCGACGAGGCTCGGTGCACAACCTACTTTATATATTGCGAGAACCACCAGTTGAAGCACGTTGGAAAATGGGTCCAAGATTTAACTCGGAAAAACCGTAGAAAGCCAGGATAAAGTTCTGCATAAAATTCAGGAATGTGGTAATCTGGTAACGTACACAACTCTCCGCAAATTTTGAATGGTCGGGTCCAATAAAAACTAATTTTCCGGGAGGTGTCTTAAAGATGGACGGCATCGGTTTGCTCAAATTATTGACATACGTGACCGGCTTAATTTTCGTGATCGCGTTTGCAGCGAAGCTTATCCGGTATTTTACGATGCCCATGCATGTCCGCTGGGAGCTTTATCCCGTGCCGCATGAGGGCAAGCCTTATGGAGGTTCCTTTTTCGAGGAAGTCGATCACTGGAAAAAGGAAAGGCACAAAGACCACGTTGCTCAGTATGCTTTTATGGTACCTGAAATTCTTTTTATCAGAGCGCTGTACGAAGATAATCGTCAGTTGTGGTACTGGTCTTTTCCATTCCATATGGGGTTGTACCTTTGTATAGGCGGCCTTGTATTCCTTGTTCTCGGAGCAATTCTGGAGGCCGCCGGCTTTCCGCCCTCAGCTTCTTCCATCGCATCGTTCGTCCAGGCATTGACCCAGATATTCGGTGTCATAGGCTACATCCTGGGAACCGTCGGGGTCGTAGGATTAACAATCAAGAGAGCGAAGGATCCGATGCTACAGGATTTTACGGCAGGTATCGACTACATGAACCTAATATGGCTTGGCGCGATCTTCGTGACCGGCTTTCTGGTGTGGTTGAGGGATCCCGGTTTCGAAGCGGCCAGACAATTTCTAGTCAGCATGATAACTTTCAAATCAGCCGCGCAGGTTATGGAAAAGCCGCTCAGTGGATTGCATGTAATAAATCTTCTCCTCTTCATTGGTTTTTGGGCTTACTTTCCATTCACGCACATGACGCACATGGTTTCGAAATACTTCATGTGGGACAAAGTCAAATGGGATGATAACCCCAATGTGGGAGATGCCGGAATGGATTCCAAAATCAGAAAATATCTCGCTTATCCGGTCACGTGGTCCGCACCCCATGTGGGAGCCGAAGGCGGAGCCAAGAACTGGGCGGATGTGGCGACAAGTAATCCTTGGGCCCGTAAAGAAGATAAAAAATAATCGGAGGACCTATATGAAACCCGCAGAAATATCAAAAAAGACGGGACAGCCGTTGGAAACCATAAAGGTTGAGGACCTTCCTCCCCTGCCTCCACCCTATGAGGACTTCGAAGAGCAACCTATCAGCGAACTCAAAGAGGACCAGAAAGAGCGGTGGGAGCACTCTTTGGACGGAGTGAGCGCTCTTAATCTGCCTCGACCCAAGACCCCCCAGGATGAGCAGGAGCTTGTGGACAAGTTTCTCGCGGGGTTCCGAAAGCTGCTGAGCAAAGAGAACAATTGGACTTTCCTTCAGCCTTTGATGCTGTCCCTGGAATATTGCGCGAAATGTCAAACTTGTGCCGAAGCTTGTCCAGTGTATGAGATGAGTGGCAGAAAGGACATATACAGGCCGACGTTTAGAGCTGACGTTCTGCGCAAAATAGGCAAGAAGTATCTTTCCACGGGCGGGAGGCTGCTTGCAGGTTTTCGAGGCCA
Source organism: Desulfomonilaceae bacterium (assembly GCA_052144015.1). Classification (GTDB taxonomy): domain Bacteria; phylum Desulfobacterota; class Desulfomonilia; order Desulfomonilales; family Desulfomonilaceae; genus DATJPW01. The sequence goes on along the minus strand of JBKQRG010000422.1, from coordinate 7,233 downwards.
CGATATAGATCTCAACTGGGAAACGGTCGCGAGGTTGGCTGAGCTGGCTTATAGGTGCACCCTCTGCCGACGCTGCACTCAGGTCTGTCCTATTGGAGTTGATAACGGATTGATTACGCACGAACTTAGAAAAATTTTCAGTTCCGAGCTTGGTATAGCTCCAATGGAGATACACGAGAAAGGCTCGGTAAAGCATTTGACGTTCGGTTCGAGCACCGGCATGACTCAGGCCGCAATAGCAGACATCATCGAGTACATCGAGGACGATATTGAAGAGAAGATTGGAAGACGCATCACCATCCCTCTGGATAAAAAAGGCGCCGACATACTTCTTCTTCACAATGCCGGCGAGTTCATGGCATGGCCGGAAAACCCAGCGTCTTTTGCGATCCTTTTTGATGCCGCTGGCATCAATTACACTTTATCGACGGAATTGGCTGGGTACGATGCTGTAAATTACGGTCTCTGGTACGATGACGTGCAATTTGCGCGTGTGGCCCTGAAGCACTTGGAAATAGCCAGAGATCTGGGAGTAAAGAAGATTGTCATCGGGGAATGTGGTCATGCTCACAAAGCGCTCACAGTAATAGCTGATCGCCTGCTTCCCGGCGAACAAATGATTCCCAGGGAAAGCTCCTATACTTTGCTTTGGGACATAGTGAAAAGCGGTAAAATCAAATTCAATCCGCTTAAGAATGACTTTCCGGTAACTCTCCACGATCCTTGTAATATAGTTAGGCTTATGGGGATTGTGGAACCGCAACGGAATGTGCTTAGGGCCATAACGCCTCCCGGTCGCTTCCGAGAAATGACTCCACACGGCGTAGAAAATTACTGCTGCGGCGGAGGTTCAGGATTCGCAATTATGTCCTCGGGAAATTTCCCTGACTGGAAGCGGCTTGTATCGGGACGGAAAAAGCTGACTCAGATTCTGAACGCGTTCCAGGATGAAATGGACCCGTCCATACGCAAAATGGTCTGTGCGCCTTGTTCGAACTGCAAAGGGATGATCCGCGACTTGTTTGAACATTACGAGGTGTTCGAGAAGACCGGAATCTGGTACACGGGACTTGTTGAGATGATGGTCAACGCAATGGTGGATGTGGAGAAGCCTTACCTTGAATGGCCGGGCGACGAGGACGACGATATGTGAGATTTTAATGGAACAAAAGGGCGGGGAATCAAAAGGGGCGACCGCGGGGTCGCCCCGATACGCTGTCTATTATTCGGGTTTTTCCGGTTCCTGGTCCGCTCCGCACATTTTAACTAGGCGGTCCCACTTTTCATTTATTTTTTGCTGGATTTCCGCAATCAATTTGTCGTCCAGGTGTCGGTAGCGGCCCTGCCCTTTAAAATATTCGGCGATAGGCAGGAGCTGTTTGGGTTTGCGGCTCAGCTTCCACACCCCGTTTTCAACCTCGTACAAAGGGAAAATCCCGGAATCTACGGCAAGTTTCCCGTATTCAATCGATTTCTGAGGCTGAATTCTCCAACCTGTTGGGCATACCGACAAAATGTGCAGATAAGATGGTCCATTGACTATCTTCGCCTTTTGCACTTTTTTTATCAGGTCGGTGTAATAGCTCGGACAAGCTGTCGCCGTGTACGGGATGCCATGAGCCGCGGCAATCGCGGTCATATCTTTCTTCCAAGTCATTTGTCCCGCGGGATGCACCTTTCCTGCTGGAGATGTCGTAGTCGTGGCTCCGAAAGGAGTGGACGAACTGCGCTGGATACCGGTATTCATGTAGGCTTCATTATCCACACAGACATAGATCACCCTGTGGCCGCGTTCCATCATCCCGGAGAGGGCTTGAAACCCAATGTCCGTGGTCCCGCCGTCTCCGCCCATGGCCATAATGGTGATTTCCTTATCAGGAATCCTACCCTTACGCTTTAGCGCTTTAAGCCCGACCTCCAGGCCTGAGGCCACTGCGGCCGCATTTTCGAATGCTACGTGTATCCATGGAATGTTCCACGAGGTCAGAGGGTAAGGTGAAGAGATAATTTCCATGCATCCCGTCGCCATAGCCATGACCACGTCAGGACCGATCGCCTTAAGGACATGGCGCACCGCGAGCACTTCCGCGCATCCCTGACAGGCTCTGTGGCCCGGGTTGATATATTCTTCCATCGGAAAATTCTTTAAAGGCTTCAAGACCTTCTTTGAGCTTGTTTCCGCCATCGGATTCTCCTATGCGTTAACCGCGGACGCCGTAAAGGTGATAATCGTAGCTTGTTTCAGACAGTGCCAAATCCGTCATTTTTTCCACGTCCTGCGGAGTGACGTCCCTCCCGCCCAGGCCGGCCACCATACAGTGGATCTTCGGTCTTTGCGCCTCATGATACATGAGCGCCCGAATCTCGGAACTCACCGGCGCGCTGGCGCCTCCAATACTGAGCGAACGGTCGAGCACTACCACATCTTTCGCCTTTCCTAGGATTTTTCTCAATTCCCCTGCTGGTAAAGGTCGCCAGAGACGCAGCCTCACCAGGCCCACTTTCTTGCCTTGCTCTCTCATACTGTCCACTGCCAGGGAAGCAGTTTCACAAATCGTGCCCATCCCTAAAATGAGAGTTTCGGCCCCCTCGGTTTTATATTCTTCTACAGGTAAATATTGCCGACCGGTCAACTGGGCCAACTCATCCCATGCTTTGAGGATCACAGGGGTGGAGTTCTTAAGTGCCTGATCGTGAACCATCTTCTGTTCGATGTAGATCTCAGGCATACCGAACGCGCCCATGGTTATTGCTTTGTCAGGGTGAATTCGGCTGACAGGTTTGAATTCGGGCAGGTATTTCACGGCCATTTCTTTAGTCCACGGTTCGATCGGCTCGATAACGTGCGTGAGAGTGAAACCGTCCACATTAATCATTACCGGAAGGGAAACTTTGGGATCCTCTGCAACTCTGAAAGCGTGAAAAATCGCATCGTAAGTCTCCTGGCCGTTTTCGCAAAAGACCTGTATCCAACCTGCGTCACGCACCATCATCGTGTCCGAATGATCATTCCAGATCGATAGAGGACCGCTGAGAGCACGATTTGCTAGAAACATCACTATAGGCAACCGCATCGACGCGGCGATGTACACGATCTCCGCCATTAAAGCCAAACCTTGAGACGCAGTTGCAGTGAAGGTCCGAGCCCCTGCCGCCGCGGAACCGCAACAGACGCTCATAGCGGAGTGCTCGGATTCAACCGGCACAAACTCAGCGTCGAGATGTCCTTCCGCGACCATTTCGGCAAGGTGTTCCACAACGTGGGTCTGGGGAGTTATGGGATAGGCTGCGACAACATCCGCGTCACATAAGCCTACAGCCTCAGCAGCCGCGATGGAAACCTCAATTCCCATTTTTTGGCCCATTACTCTCCCTCCTCTGTTATATCTATAGCGTCCACCGGGCACTCATATGCGCAGATGCCGCAGCCCTTGCAGTAGTCATAGTTCCAAACCATACGATTGTTCTCTATATCCCCGGAAATTGCGCAATCAGGGCACATTATATAGCATCTCCAACAACGGATGCATTTTTCTTCAAGATAAACCGGCCTTTGGGATCGCCATGTGCCGGTGTGATAGCTTGAAGCATTACCCGGCTCGGAAATTATCCCTCCCGGTTCTACTTCTTGCCAGGTGATTTCATCCATGGCTTTAGTCACGATCTTCCCTCCGTATAGGCTGCCCCGCAGCTTATTGAGCATAGGGCATAGTTTAATTAGATGTTAGCGTCTCGTTGTAAGCTCGTTGCATAGCTTCGAGATTTCGTGCGCTGAGCTTTCCGAATCTCTTCTGGAACGGCTCCTGAAGAGACTCTACGGTGACCATTTGTGTGCCTTTTACAAGTGCGCCGACCATTGTCGTGTTGGTAATGGGCAATCCAATAACTTCCCTGGCAATGTGGGATGCGTCCACAACGGCAATCCTACCATGGTAGGAGAGCTTATTCCTCAGCGTCTCAACATCGTGCGAAGAGTTGATGATCAAGATGCCGTCTTTGCGCAGTCCTTCAACCGGATTCGCAATATCCAACAGGGATGGATCCAGAACGATTACCGCATCGGGGTTGTAGATTTTGGATCTCAACCGTACCGGCTGGTCGTCAATCCGAGCGAATGCCACTACCGGAGCTCCTCGCCTTTCCGGCCCAAAACTCGGAAATGCAGTCGCATATTTTCCGGAGTTAATAGCGGCCTGGGCAACAAGCTCGGCAGAAGTGACCGCTCCCTGCCCGCCTCTGCCATGGAATCTCATTTCAATCATGCGTCCTCCTTTTAGCGCGATCAGTCGAAATCCTGCTCACGTTGATCATATTGATCCACCGCTGGATATCGCATGTGATCGTGAATGATTTCCTTACAGCTCATGATGTGATATTTGGCCTCAGCCAATTCCAGGATCTCAGAAGGCAACAGCTCCTTTTTCTGAAGGTAAGCGTCGATTCTTTCGTTCAACAGCGCTATATGGCGCAAATCTGCATCATAAAAATCTTCTTCACCCAAGAGATTATCTTCGGAAGAACCTACTGATTGTAGGAGCTTCAGGTCCCATTCATCCAGCTTTTTCCAACGGGCGACAGTGGCAGGATGAACGCCTAGCCGACCCGCGAGTTCTTTATTCGTAATACGTCCTCTATCTTTTAGAAATGCTTGTTCGGCAACTTTGCGGTCTTCATTCTTTCTCATCAGGTCTCCTACCTGCGCTTGCACAGGCTGTATGGTTGACAAGTCACTGTTACGCCAATATTAAGTATTAACAGATCACGACTAATTCAATCAAGCCTTCTTAGGATTTACCAAAAATGCCCATTGAGGAAGAAATCCTTAAAAATCTGCCCACCGGCCCTGGTGTGTACCTCATGACGGACGGCAAAGGAAATGTACTTTATGTCGGCAAGGCAGGAAATCTCAAGAATCGGGTCCGCTCCTATTTTGTGAAAGGTGGCGATGAAAGACTAAAAGTCAGATACCTGGTGGACAAGGTCGAGAATATCAGGACAATCCTAACTGGTACTGAAAAAGAGGCACTGATTTTAGAAAATAATCTGATCAAACAACACCGGCCTAAGTATAATGTTAATCTGCGTGACGATAAATCCTTTTTCTCTCTAAGGCTAAACGTCTCCCATCCTTTCCCGAAATTGAGTTTGATCAGAACGCAAAAAATAAAACTTGATGGAGCACGCTATTTCGGGCCTTATTCTTCCGCCCGAGACGCGCGTATCACGCTGAAGTTCATACAGCGGCTTTTCCCATTGCGCCAATGCACGGACCGACATATGGCCACGTGTAAACGGCCCTGTCTGAATTGTCAAATGAAGCGATGCCTCTGTCCGTGTGCAGGAAAAGTGGATAAGGCGGAATACGCTCGCATGGTGGAAGGTGTCAGTTTGCTGTTGCAAGGTCGAAGCGAAGACCTAAAGAAGAATCTCCAGCACGAAATGGAGACTGCGTCGAGAGAGTTGCGTTTCGAAGAAGCGGCCCGCGTTCGTGATCGTCTTTCAGCGGTCCAGAGAACATTAGAAGCGCAAAATGTGTCCTTCTTTCATTTTAAGGATCTGGATGTCATGGGAATTGTGTCGGGAAACACGAATTTGTTTGTTGTCGCGGTTCTCTCTTTTCGACAAGGTAATCTTGTTGGCACTGATTCTTTTGTAATTCGAAATCCGGCGCTTGATGAAGAAGAAGTTTTGGCATCCAGTATCAAGCAGTACTACGTTTCCGGGGCATTCGTTCCCAAGGAAGTGCTCTTGTCAAGACCGATTGACCAGCCTGAACTCATTCAAACATGGCTTTCAGAACTGCGCGGCAACAAAGTTACGATCCGTGCTCCGGTGCGAGGTCATGGGGCGCGTCTGGTCGATCTTGCATTGAAAAATGCCGAGAATGAATTGACTAGAGAGAAGCATAAAGATTCAACGGAAAGGGCTTTGGAGCGAATAGCCGTTAAATTTCATATGCCTGTCACTCCGGTTTCAATCGAAGGATATGACATTTCCAATATTTCAGGATCCGAGCCCGTGGGCGTCAAAATCTTATTCAAAGGCGGTCAACCGGACAAGTCAGCATACCGTCAATACAAAATCAGGGGGTTTCAAAACCAAGATGATCCGGGAATGATCTATCAGACCATTTCTCGTCGTGTCGGCCATGTGGACGAAGAACCCCTGCCGGATCTTTTTCTTATAGATGGAGGAAAGTCTCAGCTTAATGCAGCATGCGCGGCGCTCAAGGACCAGCTCGGCAGCAAGATCCCGGCTGTTGCCGGGATCGCCAAAGCTCGCGGAGAAGGCAGTCAAGAAAGATTTTACTTACCGGACAGAAAGAATCCCGTGCTGTTTCCTAAAGCGGATTCAGGGTTGATGCTGCTAATGAGTGTCCGAGATGAGGCGCACCGGTTTGCCCATTCCAAACACACAACCAGCCGACGTAAAGCGGTGCTTCGTTCAGAACTTGATCAGGTGGCCGGAATCGGTCCCAAAAAGCGTCATGCGCTTCTGACCACCTTCGGGAGCCTCAAAGGCCTGCTTTCAGCTTCAGACGAAGAAATCCTCACGGTCTCGGGTATAAGAAAGAAGGACCTGGACCGCATACGGGAGCATTTCAAAAATCAAGAAAAGATAAGATCCGCTATTGAAATCCCGCAAGAACCGACAGCTTCCGTGAACACTCAAATTTTTAGAGACTAATTCTCCTTCGACGCTGACGTTGCTATTTCATACCTCAGATTGCTTTGCTGAGACTGCGGGGATGTATCATTGCGAGCCTAGCGAATCAATTTCCGTGGCGAGGAATAGGTTACCTATGCCGATAATGAAGAACCGGTCAGTACTTCTCAATTTTATTAATGTGCTACTTTATGCGCTGCGGGAGGTATTGTCCCCTGAGTGGTGGGCTTCGGGCTAATTATTCCATCAATGATCCTGTATGGAATGAGAAAGGCTATGTACGGCAGATAAAGAATGCTGGCTGCAAGAGAATTTTCCTCATGGACCAGCTTCGTCCAATAGGAAGAATCAGTGATCTCGGAGGATCCGGCCAAGCATTGAATCGGGATAGAGACCGTTGCCAGACAAAGCCAAATTATCATAAATTTTCGAATCATCTGTCTTCCTCGAATCAAGTAGAAGTCTCTCATAGGAAAAGCTGCTTTGTCAACAATTTCCACTGCTAATTCCCATCACAAGCCCATCAAACCCGGTCAGTCGAAATCGCCTAACCAGGGGGTGAATTCA
>JBKQRG010000421.1:0-7244 GCA_052144015.1 Desulfomonilaceae bacterium | reverse complement strand
GAAGGGGTCAGGTCTTGCCTCTTGCTTTCTCCCTTTCTCGCTGGACAATCCTGCTCACCGTAGAATAGTGGAGTCCGATATGCGCTGCAATTTCCGCTTGGGAATAACCATGCTCCGGATGAGCCTTGGTGATTGCCAGGTCCCGTTTCGGTGCCGATCCCACTTTCGGCAAGAGACGATCAAGAGGCGGCCGAACCGCAAATCGTTGTCTGCGCATATCGGACTCCACTATTCTACGGTGAGCAGGATTGTCCAGCGAGAAAGGGAGAAAGCAAGAGGCAAGACCTGACCCCTTCGCACACACATGATTTGTCAAACAGCCCGAGCGGAAATCGGGTCTTGGAAATGGGTCATTGCTGATGGGCCCCCTTCTATTTGTTCAGGATATGCTTTTCCTTTACTGTGGTTTCTTCGGGTTCACATCGCCCGAGAGTACAAACGAAGCCCAAAAGAAAGGATGGTCAAAGCCCGACTTACGAAGGTCCTTCTTTGCCTTCTGCCAGGCCTCCAGTTTCTCATTGCCTTCTTTGAGACATTTGAAAAAGCTTTCCACAAGGGCAACCGACGAAGTCTCGGAAACCGACCAGAGGCTCATGAGGCTGGTTTTTGCACCCGCGCACTGGAATGCTCTGCCCAGGCTCATGATGCCTTCACCGCCGACGTGTTTGCCGTACCCTGTCTGACATGCCGTAACAAAAGCGACTTCAGCTCTAAGATCAAGGCCCAGGATGTCCGTCATAGACAAGACAGGGTCAGTTCCGGCCGGAACAGCGGTCAGGAGAAGAAAGGGCTCCAAAATTCCGGGGACGTTTTCCCCCGCAAACGCATGTGTAGCAAAGATCAAATATCGATAGGCCGGTAGTTGTGGAGCCAATTCATTCAGGACGAACTGTCTGCTGGCCTCCATCCCGGTGTGGATTTCACAGCTCTCCCCATAAAGCTTTCGCAGTTGTTTTGCCAATTCTCCGGTCTTAGGCAATCTGGCGAGCGCATTCCCTTCCCCTAAAATCTGTTGGATCCCGCCCATGAGCTCTATCTGAAAGGACTTGTCCTTTGGTGTCTTGCTTTCCTTGCTCGTGGCCGTGCGTTCGTCATCAGCCTGAAACACCGGATCAGCGATGACGAGAAGGCGTTCCCCCGTGGGATCTTTGGCGGAAAGCGAGCGTTCCAGAGATAAAGCCGTTATGGATTGTTGATAGATCATGGGATGGAGATCACCAGCGAAAACCAGTCCCTCCGGGTACTCACCCCAGTCGGCACTTTTCCATAAAGCGTTTCCCTCAACCACGAGAGCCTCAAACGGCAACGCTCCGAGGGCTTCATCAGGAACAATCATGAGAGGAGTGTCTTTCGGCACCTTGTCGAACACGTCTGACAAAAGTTTGAGATAGAGACGCTTTCCAAGCTGTTCATCAAATCCTCTTAACTGAACTTGCTCCAGTGGGGCACGAAATGCTCTAACATTTGCAGCAAGCTCTTCCTGTTTCCAGGGTTCAAACTTGCTGTATATAATCGCATTGCCCTTTATCAACTTCATTCCCACCCCATCCGAAAGGACATCAAAGATCAATACATATTCGTCGTGTTGAACCCCGGACGTGGCTAGAGTGACCGGTTGGGGAGCCCGCACTGCTGCGTAGGCCGGATACTCCCGGCGCAGCATTTCAACGAAGGCCTGCCATTCCTGCTCGGCGGTTATGATTTCTTTGGAGAGTAATTCGAATCGTTGGCTGTCCTTCTCTTTGGGCACTAAACTCAGTGCCTTTCTTAATCCGGCAACTTTATTCACCGCCTTTTCTTCTTGTTCAATCACATCCACAGGCACATTGAGCTTGCGAATGTCGGCTCGCAATCCCAGTCTGTCGGCAAATTGTCTCGCACGTACCGTCTCGCTTGCATAGAAGCCGGCATCCTGCGAAGGTTCATTGAATTGAAGCCTCAGCAGGCCTTTGGCGGGTTCCAAGGGCATGAATCCGCTGATCCGTGTAGTAAAAAACGCTCCGCGCTCTGACAACAGCCTGCCGGCCCGGAGTTCCTCTACTATCTTCATGGCTTCCGAGTAATGTTTATGAGCTGTCGCCAGATCGTTGAGACCTTCGTGAGCCTTTGCGAGACCGGTGTGAGCACAAAAAAGGTCCTCCGAACCGTTAGACTTCTTGGCAGATTGCAGAAGCTTTTCATAATGTTTCTTCGCGCGCTTGAAATCCCCCTTCATTAAGCTCAGACGCCCCAGGGCTGCGTCGTACGGACTTCCTTTAAGATACTGTTCGGCCTTATCCATCTGCCCCATGTCGAGATAGATGCCGGCAATCAGGTAGTTTATCCTCTGTGCGTCAGTACCTTGTTTTTTGAAATGGGTTAGAGCCTCCTCCAGTCGGGTCAACGCGGCGTCCTGCTTGTTCCAGGCCCGATAGACTTCAGCCAGTGAAACCTCCATATCAGCAATCTGTCTTTGGTCACGCGCCTGGCCCAGTAAGGCGATGGCTTGTTCAAAGGAGTGTACAGCCTTCTCATACATACCCCAACGCATGTAAGTCTTGCCGAGATTGCTAAGCTGCAGCACTTTTAACGGATCGGATGCCGGGCCTACGCTCAATGAGTCGGTCAATGTGCGGACCGAGTTGCTGAACTGGTATCGATCTCGGGCTAAGACGCCTCTGTTCATCAGGGTCATGGCCTGGCCTTTCGCGTCGCCTGCCTCCTTAAATTTGTTCAAAGCGTCCAAATAGCTTTGCTCAGCCTGGTCGTATGCGCCGGAGGCCCTATAGGCCGCGCCCATGTTATTCATCGCCATACCTTGACTCTGCGGGTCAGGGGACTTTTCGGCCAACGCAAGAGCTTCCCGATAGGTTCCTGTGGCCTGCTGGAACTCTCCCAGAAAATATTGCACGTGCCCAAGGTCTGTTATTGCCCGGGTTGCCACCTTGACGTCAGGCTCCGGCTTCTTTTTGGCTATGGCCGCTGCTCGTTGATATTTTTCGAGGGTAACTTTGGGATCGCTCCAAACTGTGCGCGGGAGCTTCGGATCATAGTCCATTGCCGCGTCCAGCAGAAAACCTCGTGAAGCTAATGAATCTTCCCCAACCCGAGCCGCTTGTTCAAATTCTCGATCACGCTGTTTCTGTTGTTGTGTGAATTCATCCCATTTCTCTTTTAGCTCGTGGCGTTGGAGTCCCATGCTGTCACCGCCACCAGGTCGAGATGCGCCCACGCCCACTGTTCCTCCGGGTGAGCCTGTTTGGGGCCTTCCCTGAAATCCGCTCTGGCCACCTCCGCCTGAGGGGCTGAACGTGTAACCAACATCTACTCCAAGATCGAATGGGATCAAGAGCGCCGAAGCTGCCACGGCGATGGTCAACCATAGTATTCGTGTTGTAGACTTCCCCAAAAAAAGCCCTCTATGTTCCCGTTCAGGCATTGTCACCCTTCCTTCAACTCTCGGGACACCATCTCGGCTTCCCCTGTTGGCATTCGATGTAATCGAAACGCGTAACGACTTCGAATGCTTTTCAGCGAGCCGAAAAATTCACGGCAACCCTGATTAATGTCCCCATCGGGGAATGGGAGAAAAACCCTCGCCTTCAGGCGAAGACTCCGGGAGTTTTGAGGTATCATGAGGGACTACCGCAAGAATTCGCACCTTGTCTGTGACATCAAATTTCATGTGGTACGGATAACCAAATACCGCAGACCGGTTCTTTATGGGGAAATAGCGATCCGCTTGCGGAATCTGATCAGGGAGACTTGCAGGGCGATGGATGCTAAGATCATCAAAGGTCACGTTTCTGATGACCACTTGCGTCTCCTCGTGTCTGTCCCAGCCCACGTCTCAGTATCCAAATTCCTCCAGCGGCTCAAGGGAAAACATCCCGCAAGCTGCTGGGCGAACATAGGAAACTGGCATAGCAATTCTGGGGACGGCATCTCTAGGGTCGTGGCCGCTTCGTCGCAAGTAGTGGGAACGTAACGGATGAGGTCGCCGCTCAGCACATCGAGATGCAAGACAAGATCGAACGGGACCGTGACGATGACTTCTTCATAAGCGACAAAGCCTGAAGTCGCCTTGAAGTCGACCCACCGAAGCCCCCGCCTTCCAGCCGGTGGAGCCTTCACTCCATCTTTCTCGGGCCCGAAACGGCCCACCGATCCGTGCTTCATTACTTTGATCTAAGGAAAAGGAACCCACTTTTTGGGAGACTCGCAACTGAAATCGCGTCGGAAACGATCATTGAATGGCACGCCGTCCCGAGCCGCCGGATTTTATACCATGAACCACAACTTTATCCTATTATTGACTTTCTTCCCAATTACAGCAAGGTTTTTGTTGACTTTTATTTGCCCACTGCCACATAGTTACAGACACTTTGATATTCATTATTATTGATTTTGCGAGAATCCGGCGGGGCTCGTTTAGCAGCTAAGTGGAGCTGTTGTGGAAGGAAGGGATATGGTGCGATCACGGGTCGCTTTGATTTCAGCCCTGGCTATTTTGATATTGCTGCTTGGCAAAGGCGTATCGATCGGCTGGGAGTTTCGACTTTCGGGCAATTGCGCCTTTATCTTTTCTCATTACTCCCAGCTGGGCAGCAATGGGTTCTTTGGGCCCTACGACGTTGATCTTTCTGCTACAGGGGATTATGCATCGAATAATGGGTGGCTCGGCCCGCAGTCGGCGGGAGACCTTTTTCCTCCGGGAGGGGCATCTTCCTCAGGCCTGGTGTCCGGTGCCGATGCGTCTAGAAGCTCCGTAGTAACCTTGCTGTTTCCCAGTCTGATAGTCAATCCCGCAGTTACGTTGCAGGGTGTATATCGGTTGGGGAGCGCTGAAACCACGTTCTTTCCGGGATCGACTGTGGCCTTTGGCAACGGCGAATGGCTGCAATGGTGGGCCTCTGTCAATTCGCCATTAGGTCTCGTTGTCTTCGGCAAGAGACCCTTTCAATTCGGTGCCGGGCTTCAGTTTGACTCGGGCAGCAGAACCCAGGAACAGTTGGCCCTGGTGTCGTACTGCGGTCCCCTTAGTATCGGATTAGGGCTCTATCCGTGGAGAGTGGTTCCCCGTCTCAACGATCTTGGCGAGCGTGTGCCGTGGAGCATCTACGATAAGAACGGGTTTTGCATCTGGGATATTTTCTACTTCGTAAATTACTCCGCAGGTCCGGTGGAAACAGGTGTGGTGGGCACTTTCTACAGTTACCACATCGGGCCTGAGGGTACCCGGACCACCGCGGACAGAATAACCACATCACCTCTTGATGTGTATGGAACGGAAGGAGGAGTCTATTTCAAGTATAACAACGGAAGATTCTTCTTCAATGCTGAAACGGATTGGAACTACAGGAAAGCGACATGGCAGAGCTCATTGATGGGCACTTTTAAAATGAAAATGCTTCCCGGTCCACTCCCCCAAGACTACGCGGCGGACATTCCTGGCGGGGGCGGTAACCTCTTTCGGCCTCAATACACGGAAGCTTGGCGCTGGATGGTGGAATTGGGGTGGATGTGTGGTCCAGGGAAATTGTCCCTGCTCTATTCGGTAATCCCCGGTCCTGACAGGCGTCACGGCCAATTGAACGATCGCCAATCGGTTCTTGCAGACCTGTACCTTCCAAACTATGTGGATAATAACCCTGATCTGGGTAATAACGTGGTCTTTCGGCCCTACAGCCTGCTCTTGAGCCAGAACTACGGATCAGGCGTCAATGCGCTCAACAGGGCCGGTGACGGATACATGCTGGACGCCAAGGTCTTTGCCGCACGCCTGGACTACGCGGTTGCGGCCAACCTGAATACCTTCGGAACCTTTCTCTACGCTAGGAGAGAGTCTCGGAGCGGGTATAGCTGGGGTTACATAAGGCCTAACGTCGGCGTAGTTGCGCCCGAAGTCTCTTTCTATACGCCGCCGGACATGAATTCTCCAGGCGTCGCGTTTACTGCCCCTGTTCCGTCAATTCCTGACGACGAGCTCGGTTGGGAAGTCACAACAGGTCTTGAGTGGCAAATCCTTAACTCCACCAATGTCAATGTAACCGCGGCCTACTGGCAACCAGGTAGGTGGTTTAACTATGCTTGCAGAAGCAGGGCGGTTCCCGTTTGGAATACTGCTCCCGCGCCCGCCAACAACTGGGGGGTGAATCCGGACAGGACGATAGACGCCATCTTCGGTCTGTTAGTAACTGCGAGAATTGACATCTAACATATTTAGCCGTATATTCCATTCACTTGGAGAACGATGATGACAAAATATATCGCAAAGTCGACGCTGAAAGTCTCAGGAGGCTTCCCGATAGCGGCCTGCTTACTGTTGGCTGTCGGATGCATTTGTTTACTGATGATTCTGCCAGGGCTGAGTGAAGCTCAGTTTCACGGGAATGCGCAGGCGTCTTTTTCGGTCCAGGGTCAGTGGCCGAGCCCCATCCCAAGCATTGGACTGCCGCCTCCTCCAAATAATGGAATCCAAGCAGAGATGGTTGGGCAGCATAATGGTGTAACCGGGCCGTGGTGGCAGCAGGGCAGGACAAGCCCGGGTGGGGTTCGGACTTGGTGATCTTGCTCATCGCCGAGAGTCAGTGATCCTGCCGAAACAACTCCAACTCGCGCGTGAACTTATGACATCAATGAAATTGAAGCCGTAAGTACTCTCACTGATTTCTGCCGGAGATTGAGGAGGAACTCACCTGCTTCCGGAGCGCATCGTTGGACCTTATGAGAGCGTTTTCGAGAGCCTTCTATCCGTTCTCGGCGCCTAGGATCCTAATTCTCAAGTATGAACGGCATAGACTGACCTGCCCCGGTTTCGTTGCCCTCAGGCTTCGCGTAATCAATTCTGAGAGATTTTTAGAAGTAGACCGAGGAGAGGGAGACACCTTTCTTAGAGATTGTAATCTCCTTTTCAAAAAAACGGCGGTCGAAATAGGAACGAATTTTTCTTTAACATTCCTGCCCGGCCTGGCCGACCCTTTAAATGTATTCTCTCGAAAAACCCCCTGCCGATTCTTGCCTCTCGTTTCACAACATGGATCGTTCACACTGAACCATGAGATCCTTTCTTCTCTCAGGACGAAAACGTACTATGCCTCTACTTAACAAGTGGTACGTATTAGATCCCTAGTGAATCCCTGGCCGAATCTTCTATTGGCATTCCGGCTGTTCATTTGGTTCCATATGCTTTCAACGCTTCCATGAGATGCACATCTTCTTTTTTTGCAGCTAAATCCAAACCTGTTTGGCCTTGGTTGTCTCTG
>JBKQRG010000420.1:0-18118 GCA_052144015.1 Desulfomonilaceae bacterium | reverse complement strand
TGCCCGAGGAAATCGTACCTGCAAAAAAAATGTGGGTCGAAGATAATGACAACGTGTAGTGCCTAAAAAACTCGTAACGCCTTGAATTTACAGGACGCGACCCCCAAAAGTGCGGAAGTTGGGTTAGCTTCGATGGACGCATTTGTTGTGCCGTCGGCGCAGATAAGTTTGGTCTCGCCGATTGTCTTGGGGGGGGCCTTCTGAGCTGTCTCCGGCTTCTTCTCCTCCGGCTTCTCCAGCTTCTGGCAACATTCTTCCATCAAAGTAATAATGCTCTTCTTGGTTTTGGAATCGCCTCCATAAAACTGATACTCGGGCTCTCCGAGGTCTTTGGCTGTGTCGGTCTGGTGGGCCTGGCTGTAGCGGGGCCAAAGCTCCGGATTAAACCATGACATCACTCTAGGCGGCAATACTCCGGCGCTTACGAGACAGCCCAGAATGTTGGGAACACAGTAAGACTTTTCCAGCATGAGGTACTCTGCCGTACGGTTCCACGAAAACTGCAAGCTGCAGCCGCGCTGAAAGAACGTCTTGCCGAGCGCGATATCGGCAATTGGCGTGGAGACCCTTGCCGACCACAATGTCAGTTGCGGTTGCGCAATCGCCACTGCCGCTCCGGGAGCAGCGGATGTGCTGTAAGCATTTATCGTATACCGGGCCTGGAGATCCACCCAGTCGTTTCCATAGTGAGGCGTGATGTTCAGAACAACATTTGAAACACTGGCGCCGGTTCCGCTCACCAGGTCGCTCATGATGTCCGGCTGCGTGGGAGGCGTCCCCGACGCGCTTCCCGGGACAATCGTCGTCTGCACCCGCGGATTGCCTACCCATCCGTTAAGATTTGCAAAGAGGCCAGTCGAACTCCGATCAACATCGTAATCGCCGAAGAACCCGCGCGGACCGAGCTGTCCGTACGATCCATAAAAATAATTGTTTTCTGCTCCGGACAGGTCAAGAGTCTTTGGTTTGGGGTCCTTCGATACCGCGTTGCTCTTCGATGTCGCGTCGCTCTTCGATTTGTCGCCTGCGATGCCGGATGGCGGACTGCAAGACCAGCCAGGAACAAGCTTCACGGTAGAAGTGGAGTCATCCGAAACCTTCTTGTCAGGGGTACCCGCGTCCTGAGCGGAAGTCGGCGCGGAGACCAAGCAAATCAGGCAGGCTGTTACACCAAAAAAAAGTAAACGGCGCAAAGACATGCGAACCCCCACAAAGGACAGGCAAGTGAGCGCACAAGACTGCCCTAGACCGACGAATCGGTCTCACCCCAACCCAGACCTGAATATTACTAATTAGCGTAGCCGGAAAGACGTGCGGTTCCTCAGCAATTGTTCGGAACTTTTCACCAGCGCAGCCCCCATGTCCTACCGGCTTGGTAAAAATGACTGTTCGTTCAGAATTTTCGAGGACTCGAAAAACAATGGAATTCCCCCCAGGAGATCTCCATAGGGAATAAAGTTATTAGTAACGCCCCCATAGAGCGCATGTTAATACGCTGTCCGAGAATATCTCAGCTTTGACCTCTTGGTCAAGAAAAATATTCACGGACCAGTATTCATTCAATTGCGAGGAGGCTCGCTCTGTTATTGTGAGGAGTAAAATCCCGCGTTCCGCGGGAAAGCAATCCCCCAAACATTGAGATTGCTTCGCTCCGCTCGCAATGACATTCCTGGACGAACTCTTTTCCTGCGCGCAAGTGAATGCTCACTAGCGACTGCTTTATAGGACCTCGCGGCCAAAACCCATTTCGCGGTCAGTCGCGTTTAAAGTGATGATAAGGCAGAAAGCGCGAATAAATGTCACTGTCAATTGAGATATATCCGTCAAGCGCGAAATCATCAGTCCAAATTCCATAATATGCGCGATTTTGATTTACAAATTTCTTGACTCGGCGCGAATGTGATGATACCTGCCCTCGCAACGGAGGAACCGACAGCCTTCAGAGCACCGCGATTAGGATTTGCGAATACGATATTTCACAGCAGGCGCTCGTCACGTTTACTTCGATTTTTTGCGTGCATACGCTGTAGTTGAATAAATTCTCGTATGAAAAGGAGTTGGATATGAACCAAGCTGCGTTTCACACCTCCGCCCCGGCCCTGGAATCGCATGATTTTAACCATAATTATCGGTATATTAAGAAGCTTATCCAGGCGTTGATGGCGCAAAATCGAGGTTCTTTGAAGCGCGATATGTTAAGCGGGAATGAACACATCCCGCACCTGACCAAGAAGGAGATGCTGGATCTGGCTAGGGTGCTAAGAAAGATTGAGCTCGAATACGCGGAATATTCCAAACCGCCTATTCCCAAAGCGCTCGAAACCTCGATCAGGCGACGTAATGACGCAGATTGGTTACCTTGGGAAATGGAGGCCATCGAAAAAATAGATGTCTGGCGAGAAGGACTCGAAACCAAGAAAGAAAAGCTACAGCAAATGCTCAATAAGGCCCTGACAAAAATTAACGGGAAGGGACTTTTGCAGTAGAGTTCGAGATTTGGCACAAATAATACAATAAATAGAGCACCTTCACGCAACCGCCAATAATCGCCGGCGGCGGGCCTTGTGCTCGCCGCTCATGACAACATTGCCCGAACCGTTGAATTGAAAATTCCTTTTTAATCCGCACTCTCCGGCAAAAAGGCTG
Source organism: Desulfomonilaceae bacterium (assembly GCA_052144015.1). Lineage (GTDB taxonomy): Bacteria > Desulfobacterota > Desulfomonilia > Desulfomonilales > Desulfomonilaceae > DATJPW01. The sequence continues at coordinate 15,472 of JBKQRG010000420.1, read as the reverse complement.
CATCGAAAGTCAATTAGAGATAGGAGGAAATTAGCCTTGTAACCGGGTTTTGCCTTCCTTAACCAAGATCAAATCTCTTTTTCCAAAAATTATCACTAGATTGTAACCCCTCAGTCACAAGGGGCTGTGGTTTGTCATTGCGAGGAGTGAAATCCCGCGTTCCGCGGGAAAGCAATCCCCCAAGCTGGAGATTGCTTCGCTCCGCTCGCAATGACAGTATTTGGCCGCTCGTAACTGAAGGAATACACTAGATTCAAGAAACGCTTGACTTTGAAGACCCAGCCGATGTTTTCTCATCTAGTCTGTTTGAACTTCGAATATGAATCCACTTCGGGTACGGTCTCTGGCAAACCGGAGCGTCCGAGTGGTTGACCTTGTTTTAAAAAGCCAACTCGCTGCTCTTTGTATCGGTTGTAGCATTCTTCGTGCTTGTCGCGACAAATGTCATATGAACATTGCAGTAATACCGATTCGTGACCGTTTACCCTTATTATTTTCGAGCGCCTCTCGGTCGCTCCCGATGACACCATATTCCCAGCCACCGAGGGAACGTGATTTTTCCTTTTGGTTGGAACGGCTCTTAATTTTTGGCCTAGAATTCAAAGAAGTTCACCGGCGAGAATTCCAGGGTATGGGATCTCCCTATCTTAATTTTGTGGCGTGTTCGCTCTGATTTGTTGTGTATGGCCGCTCATGAAATATGTCGATCCTGATGATGGGTTACCTTCTCATCCTATCACTAGCCGGAAAAGGTTCCAAAATGATGTGTTATTTTCAGACTATATGTGTGATCTTTCTAAGTCTGTTCATAGCTTTGGGGTCCGCCGTGGCAGCAGAACCTCAATCCCCCAAAACCGCACTGGTTATCCACGGACAGGTCCTGGATTCCGCAGGCATGCCTCTCGCTGACGCCAACGTTATCCCGTATCTCGACCGCCGCCCATTCATACCCGCGCTTAAAGGTGCTGATGCCGAGAAGCAATTGGTGACGGGAAGGAACGGCCTGTTCATGATCGAGATCCCGGCCCCGGCTGGAAAAATCAAGGACGGTAAATGGTCCGTTAAGATTACGAGACCGAGCTTTAAACCTTCTCAGATGATTCCTTTGACAAGAGTGCATGACGAAGGAACGGATGAAAAAGGAATGCAAAAGTTTGTGGCTTCAGTAAGTCCCGTCAGCCTTGAAAGATATCAAGGGACGGCATTTTTCATTGCTCTAGTGGTGTTCCTGGTTATGTACGGCTTCATAGCATTCGAGGTCATGCACAGGACTCTCGCAGCATTCCTGGGGGCTGCACTAATACTCGTAATCTCCCACAGTTTAGGAAGTTTTGACGACGCATATAAGATTTTAACCTGGGAACAGGCGGTTCACGCTGTAGACTGGAATGTCATTTTTCTTCTCATGGGTATGATGATCATCGTCGGTGTATTGAAAGTATCCGGAATATTTCAGTGGCTTGCGTACAAATCGTTTGAAGTAGCCAGGGGGCAAATATTTCTGATGTGCTCTGCGCTTTGTATTGTCACAGCATTTGTGAGCGCATTTTTGGACAATGTTACTACCATGTTGCTCCTAACCCCGGTAACAATGGAGATTGCAGTAGTGCTGGGGATCTCGCCTTTAGTGCTTCTGGTGCCTGAGATTCTCGCTTCAAATTATGGAGGCACTGCCACATTGATCGGAGATCCGCCCAACATCATGATCGGTTCTTACGCAGGGCTAACATTCAATGATTTCGTGATTCATCTTACACCAGTGGTTATCGCTGTGATGGTCGCGCAAATTATTTACAACAAGTTTTACTACGGCAAAGAATACCATAGGGCCAAAGTTGAAGACGTGGCGGCGACTACGGCTTTTCTCAGAGAAAAATATAAAATTACCGATCGGAAAATTCTGACAATTGGCGGTTTGATTTTGTTAGGAGTGATTGCGCTATTTATTGTTCACGGCAAATTGCACATGGAGGTGAGTGTAGCAGCTCTCTTCGGGGCCGCTTTGATCATCCTCTTGAACAAAATGGATATCGTTGAAATATTGGAAAAGGAAATCGAATGGCCTTCCCTGATTTTTTTCATAACACTTTTTATTGTGGTCGGCGCGGCTGAACAAACCGGTATACTCCAGGCCGTTGCAGATTGGATACTTGTTGTGTGTCAGGGAAACCTCACAGCGGCAGTGCTGATCATACTCTGGGTGTCCGGATTTAGCTCCGCCATCATAGACAATATTCCGTACACAGCGACTATGCTCCCCATAGTGGGTTTTTTGGGAAAAACCATTCCTGGAGGGGAATCAGGGGTGCTCTGGTGGGCCCTTTCACTAGGTGCATGCTTCGGGGGCAACGGTACGATTATCGGAGCGTCCGCCAATGTGGTTACTACAGGCATTGCTGAAAAAGCCGGCCACAGGATAAGTTTTTACCAGTTTATGATACAGGCTGCGCCCATTACGATTATCAGCCTGATAATCAGCTCGGTATTCCTGCTCCTCCGTTATTGAGAGAGGCCGATTTCACGCAAGTTTAGATCGTAAAATACCATTGGCGAGAGAGGGACGGCGGGAACATACGAGACCCGCTTCATATCGGTCACCAAAGCGAATCGATGAAACAGATTACAAATGACTAAAATTTACATAAGAGAGTTCGCTGATGGAGCAAGAACTATTCTTGTTCGCCGGAACGAGGTTTGCTGCGTTATAGGGGCTCTCTGTGGCTAATAATCCTCAATAAAATAAAATAGAGGTGCCGAATATGCCTCATTCTATGCCGGTCTCAAAACTTATGGTTAATCGAAATGAGTGGCCGCAGTTCCGCAGCGACATGGACGTGAGTACTGCGATAAGGCTCCTGCGCATCTTCACTGAAGATCAGAAGCTGGAACATGGCCACTCCACGCCTTTGATCATGGACGAGAATTACAATCTCCTCGGGTTCGTGCACCTAACCGATCTGCTCAAAGTCATAAGGCCTTTTTGTGAAAAAACTGATAAAGCTTGCGACTTGCCCGCGGCCACTACGAAGCTCAAAGAGCTTGTCATTCCTTTTGCAGGCGCGGTTCAACCGAATGATAGTATTCTGAAAGCGCTGGACATTATGATGGACCACAACGTGTCGCAGGTCCCGGTGATGCAGGAAGGTAAACTCCAAGGTATAGTAAAACTGTCCGATATCTTCAACACTGTGGCAGCTCTGCTGTTCGATGAACAGGACCCGGACGAACGTAACAGACTTCTTAGGGATTATGATCTCGAACGAGCCTGACTCAATTGCATAGTCATGCTCACTGGGTATTTGATCCGAGCAGCCGGAACGCCGGCAATAAAGTTTGGGCCGAGTTTGATCAAAGCCCGTGAACTTGAAGCCATAGTAAACAAGACCGAGGCGGCCTGTTCAGGCGTCGGAACCATGCGTAACGAGAATTAGAACCTCACTTCACCGGGGGACTGTCCCACATCAGGGCTCTCCTTCCTTCAGCAGCGGTTTGATTTCCACAATCAATTAGATTATATTCGACCGATTGTAACAATAATTGCTACCCGATGGAGGCATAATGGATCAATTCAGGCCGAGAGACGATCGAGATCAGATCAACTTGCCACAAGGACTTGAAGAGGCCTGGCACCATTTTAATAATTTCCTCAAAGGACGCGGGATATGGATTGCCGTTTTGGTGCTGATAATTTTGTATGTGCTCTCAGGGTTATATAAGGTTGGACCGGGTGAGAAAGGTGTCGTGCTTCTCTTCGGCAAAGTTAATTCCGTAACGGAGCCCGGACTTAGATATCGTTTTCCTCGCCCCTTTATGTCACAGATCGTGGTTGATACTTCCCGTGTGAGACAGGCAGAGATTGGATACCGCGAACGCGAACGAACCCGTATCCCGGTCCCTTCGGAATCGCTGATGCTTACCGGTGATGAAAATATAGTAGAGGTTCAGCTTTTCGTGCAATACATCGTGCAGGATCCGGTAAAATTTTTGTTTGGCGTTGACCAACCTGAAACGGCCCTGAGGGCTTCTGCTGAGATTGCTTTGCGAGGAGTCGTTGGAGAGAATACCATTGACTACACGATGACCGACGGACGAGATGAAATTCAGAAGAAGGTCGAATCGTACCTTCAAAAGTTGATGGATAATTATGATACCGGGTTGTTGATTACACAGGCTCGTCTTTTGGTAGTGGACCCCCCTGGACCGGTAAAAGAGGCTTTTCACGATGTTGTACGTGCCTGGGAAGACCGGGAAAGAGTGATGACCGAAGCGCAAGGTTTCAGGGAAGATGTAGTACCCAAGGCTCGCGGCCAGGCGCAACAGGAAATAAGGGAAGCTGAAGCATACAAAGCTCAGCGTGTGATTCGCGCTCAAGGAGACGCCCAGCATTTTTCGGCTCTCCTCCAGGAATACTCCAAAGCCCCCGGGGTCACCAAGGAACGCTTGTATCTGGAAAGTGTAGAACGTTTCCTTCCGGCGCCGAAGAAAATCATCATGGATGGCGGGGATTCCAAGGTATTGCCGTTGCTTCCGCTTTCCGGGGTTGAACACCTGAATGTTCCCGGGTCCGGACCGGGCAAGCCATCCGCCACTGAGAAGAAAGGCAATTGAGAAAGCATGATCAAAATAATTGTTGCGGTTATTGTTGTCGCCTTGTTTTTGCTGCAATCGGCTTTCACTATAGGTGAATGGGAACAAGGGATCATCTTGGAATTCGGCAAACCGGTGCGCACTATCCGTGAGCCTGGATTGTATTTTAAGTATCCGTTTGTGCAGGATCTCATTGTCTTGGACAAAAGAATATTAGCCGCGGAAGCTCGTCCCGCGGAGTACATCACTCTCGACAAAAAACGACTAACGGTGGACACTGTGTCCCGTTGGAAAATAAGCGACCCGCTGGTGTTCTATCAAAGTGTCAATAACGAGATAGGTGCTATCGCTCGACTGAACAATATAATAATGACCGGGCTTCGCCAGGAAGTAGCGAAACGCAATTTCAAGAGCTTCATACGCGAAGATCGTGAAAAAATTATGGATCAGGTAACCAAGCTAACGGGGGAAGAGGCCCTGCGATTCGGCATTCGTGTGATTGATGTTCGAATTAGGCGAGTCGACCTCCCTGAAGAAGTCCAGGCAAGCGTCTTCGCTAGAATGAAAGCCGAGCGGGAGAGAATTGCGAAACGTTACAGGGCCGAAGGTGAAGAACAAGCCAAAGAAATCAGAGCTAATGCCAATAAAGAAAAAGAGATCATATTGGCCGAAGCTTACAGGCAATCGGAAACCCTACGTGGGCAAGGCGACGCGGAAGCTACTAACATCTATGCCCAGGCTTACAGCAAAGATCCGGAGTTCTATTCGTTTGTGCGGCATTTGGACGTGTACCAGAAGTCGTTCAGTAGCGACACTACCATGCTGCTTCGACCCGATTCTTCCTTGTTGCGATACCTGGAGAGCCCGGTGGGGCCCGCAAGCCCATCATCGCCCAAGGTCGGCGCACAGTCCGGTAATAAATGATGAGATTATGATTTGTATGTACAAAAGGCATTCCAGTGACGCAGTGTCGGTGTCACGCGGGATTCCGACTTGGCAGCATTGGCATTTTGGAATTGGCAGGTCGTTCAACTCGGATCGCAATATTTATTGCGCCAATTCCCACCTGTCGTAGCTGTACGGAGAGGCTTCCCCGCGCAATCTCTTGACCGGGATGCAAGTATCGTATACCGTAGATACACTTCTTAGGCACAAGCAAGTGCCAATCAAAGGAAAACAATTGATGAAAGCCCTACTGATCTATCCCACGATACCGGATACCTATTGGAGTTTTAAGCATATTATGAAGATTATCCGGAAGAAGGCCGCACACGTGCCGCTGGGAATGTTAACGGTTGCCTCGATGTTTCCGAAAGAATGGGACCTCAAACTGATTGACACGAATGTGGAAAGCCTCACTGATCAAACCATTCAATGGGCCGACATGATTTTTATCGGCGCGATGATGATTCAAAAGGAATCCGTACGAGAGATTGTCGCACGGTGCCGTAACTTCGGCAAAAAGGTGGTAGCCGGAGGGCCACTCTTTACAAGCTCCCCGGAAGAGTTCGATGATATCGATCATTTAGTTCTTAATGAAGCTGAAATAACGTTCCCGTTATTCGTGAGAGATCTGATAGCGGGAAATCCCCGCCACACTTATAATACGGAGGAAAGACCGGACATCACGTCGACACCTTTGCCTCGGTGGGACCTTATAAACATGAAGCTATACGCTTCCATGTCGGTTCAATACTCCAGGGGGTGTCCATACGACTGTGAATTCTGTGACATCGTCAATCTGAACGGTCGGCGGCCGAGAGTGAAATCGAATGACCAGATGATCCGCGAACTCGAAATATTGTATGAAATGGGTTGGCGTGGTCGCGTCTTTATGGTGGATGACAATTTTATTGGGAATAAAGTGAAGGTCAAATCACTGCTGAAAGTAATTAGACTCTGGCAAGAACCCAAAGGATTCCCTTTTTCGTTATTCACTGAAGCTTCGGTGAATCTAGCCCAGGATGAAGAGCTTATGCGACTTATGACTGCGGCGGGCTTTGAGTCGGTATTTCTTGGGCTGGAGACTCCGGCGGAAGAATGTCTTGAGGAATGCGGTAAGCACCAGAACCGTGCCATGGATTTGGTGGAAGCTGTCAAGACTATCCAGCGAAACGGAATGGAAGTAATGGGCGGTTTTATAATAGGGTTTGATAATGATCCCCCGAATATATTCGACCGGCAGATAAAATTCATACAGAACAGCGGCGTCGTAAAAGCCATGATCGGCCTGCTCAATGCCCCTCCGGGAAGCCGGCTGTACCGGCGACTGAAAGAAGAAGGGCGCCTCCTTGGGGATGGCTCCGGTGATAACTGCGACGGGTCCATGAATTTCATTCCCAAGATGGATCCTAAGGTCCTGAGGGAAGGATATGATGCAGTCCTGAATTATATATATTCTCCAAAAGAATATTACGCACGTGTGCTGGAGTTTCTCAGGACTTACAAACCTATACGACGGCACAAAATAACATGGTTGGAGATGACCGCATTTTTCAATTCGATTCTTTATCTAGGCATTCTCGATAAGTGGAGCAATAAAATTTATTATTGGAAGATGTTGTTCAAGGCCTTCTTCTTTCATCGAGAATCCTTTGGAGAAGCTGTGTCTCACATGATTTTTGGGTACCATTTCCGAAAGCTGCTCAGCAAAGAGAATGCCTCTCCGGAACTGACCTGAGGCTTCGTTACTGTTAAGGCTATATTATTAGCTGCCCTTCTGATGATTTTCTGACAAATGCCTCTCCGTCGAGTTGCATGGACCAGTTCCCGTTTTCAATATGGGGCGGTGTATCTATATGCCATGTTCTTGAGAATCCCAGGATGCGGATAGATAGCGATTCACCTTTGATATTCACGCGGCCGCCTGTAATGGTTGCTCTTGGTGCCTTAAAATCGCCTCTGCCATCCGAATATATTCTTATGACAGTCCCTTTCTTCCCAAGCCATTCACCGGCGAATGCGGCCTGATCAGCCGCAAGCGGCGTATATCCGAACATTCCGGGCAGCTCGCCGAACTGTTTTTGTAGCATTGCTGCTCCGGAAACAATCACCACAACAAAGATCGCGGTCCCGATTATGCCGAGCGCTCGCCCGATTTTGAGAATGCCTATTTTGTCCGGTGATAATAACCTCTTGCGAATTTTTCGTAAATCAGACCCAGCCATAATCCACGCGGCAAGGCCAAGCGGACCACACATAAATAAAGAGAGGATTCCAAGAAATAAGATTAGGCCGGAACGATCATGGTACTTGTACGGCTTCATTAGTTCGGATGATCGCGTCAAGTCGCGGCCGGGCTCAATTGGACTGGATGACGTACGATTTGTTGAATTGAAATTGGAGGGTTGTGGATTCTCGGCATTCATAGTTTGAAATTAACATTTGTGTGGATTAAATGTGACAAAAATCTCAATTCCTCCCTATGCTAATTGTTAACATATATGCGGTGCGAACCTCCGCTATTAGCCGTCAGTAATGATTATGCATTATAGATTTGCTTCACTGGAGGTTGAAAGTACCCCACAAAAGTTGAAAGCGGCATGTCTCGACAAAAAGAAGCCCGACGGATATGACAAAAGGGTATGGCTCCAAACAAGGAGGATACAGTCGTTCCGCCGGGCGATTGCAAGGCTAGCGGCCATATCGTAAACTCCTCTGCAGAATTTGTCAAGAAAGTAATGTAGCCAAATCTTACTTTTAGTTGTGTTCGGGGTGAGATTGGAAATGACAAGTCGTCGTAAGCTTAACTCCGATGGGTGGTGAGTGTAATTACGGAGTAGTGACGCGACGAAACAACCGCACGAATATCATAGTACCTTGCTCAGAAATTTCTTAGTTTCTCAAAATTTCGTATCACTCGCACAAGCGTCGGCGGGAGTACCTCGATAGACCTGCGGAAATCCCTGATAAATCTCGTCCATTTTAGAAAGGCTGGAAATATGGATATGAATTGGGCAGGTGGTCGCCACAATTCTTTATACATGCGCGGTTCAGGAAAAGGCGCCGATGTAATATCATCCGAAATTACCCTGATAGCGCTGAAGGGTACCCCGATTTTCGCAGCCTCCACTGCGACGGCATGACTCTCCATATCCACAGCGTGACCACCGGTCGATTCATGGAGTTGATGCCGTTCCTTAATATTTATAATAGCTTTGGAGCTAGTCGCCACTCGTGCGACGCAAAATCTGAGGCCTTCTGAGCTGCAAGCTTCGGCAGCTGTTCGAACTAACTCCTCTGCGCACTTCAAAATATTATGGGGTTGATCTTTGAAGACGGTTTCAGACGCTACCACGACGTCCCTGATTCGGGAATTTGACACGAGCCCTCCTGCGGTTCCCACACTGAAAATTGCCGAAGGGAGGACATCAAGCGATTGGACCGCAGCAGCGGCTTTAACGGGCCCAATACCACTGCGGATGATAAGCAAGGAATTTCCTTCAAAAAAAGCTTCTCGATAAACAGCCTTATTCTTGGTCCAGCGGCGGCGCACCTCGACACGTTGAAGAAACGGGTACGCCTCAATTCCCATAGGAAAAACAATACAAAGGGGGGCTTTTTTCATAGGCAAACTTGCACCAGACTCGCCGGTAAAAAATCCCTGTCTTCATACCCCTCCTGCCAAGGAGGAGCATTGGAAACCACCTTTTGACGGGGGGGTAATGCATACTCAGAATAAACTAATCTGAGTACGATAACGCGCACATCGGGCATTTTCTCTGTGCATGTTGAATCTGGAGATATATTATTATAACGGTTCATCAAAAAAAGGACAAAGCTCGAGCGGTCCGGCCTCTTGCCGGGCCGAATCAGAGTTTTCGCTTGAAATGGATTTAGGGCAGTGACATCGCAGAGCAAAGATATGTCTCATGTGCAACTCGACGCCATTGACAAAAAAATTCTGGTGACGCTTCAAGGTGACCTTGACGATTCTCACGAACCTTATGCTCGAATCGCCCAGGAACTTGATGTAACCGAATCGGAGGTCCTCCGGAGAATACGTCGGATGATCGATAAAGGAGTCATCCGCAGACTAGGGGCCATGATCAGGCATATAGAGGCAGGGATCGGCTACAACGGGATGGTCGTATGGAACATTGACCCGAAGAAGATTGATGAAACAGGCAAAACACTGGCTGAATTCCCGCAAGTAACGCACTGCTATGAGAGACCCTCATTTGGGGAAAAGGGGGGGACACTTTTTACGATGGTGCATGCCTCGAGCCAGGCGGATTGCCTGCAAATAGTTCGGAAAATGGCTGAAAAGATCGGGTCGACCGAATACCAAATCCTGTTTAGCGAACGTGAATTGAAAAAGATAAGCATGACATACTTTAGCGAGGAGGCCAGCGAAGAATGAGCGATACGACGAATTCCGAAAAACTACTGGCGCGAGCACTGAAATTAATCCCTGGAGGGGTCAACTCTCCGGTACGTGCCTTTAAAGCCGTAGGCTTGCCTCCTCGTTTCATACGCTGTGGCAAGGGATGCAGGGTTATCGACGAAGATGGAAATGAATTTATTGATTATGTCGGCTCTTGGGGTCCGCTGATCCTTGGTCATGCTAACCCTGAAATCCTGGAGGCACTCCAGCGGACAATGAAGGATGGGACCTCATTCGGCGCTCCTACAACTCGAGAAGTGGAATTGGCAGAATTAATAGTTGAAATGGTTCCATCTGTTGAGATGGTAAGATTGGTGAATTCAGGAACCGAAGCCACCATGAGCGCGATACGATTGGCTAGAGGGTTCACCGGCAGAGAGTTGATAATAAAATTTTCGGGGTGCTATCATGGCCACAATGACGGCCTTTTGGCGCGAGCAGGATCCGGAGCCGCGACTTTTGCGATCCCCGATTCTTTGGGAGTGCCGGCCAGTGTTGTAGAAAAAACGGTAATATTTCCATTCAACAATTTGGAAGCTGTCAGCTCATACTTGCAGCAGAACGGCGCTCAGGTCGCGGCAATAATGCTGGAGCCTGTGGCAGGCAACATGGGAGTCGTGGCTCCTGAACTCGGCTTTCTCGATGGCCTGAGAGATCTCTGTTCTAAATACGGATCACTCCTGATTTTTGACGAAGTTATCTCAGGTTTTCGTGTGGCCATCGGCGGCGCGCAGGAAGTATATGGTGTAACGCCAGACCTGACGTGTCTTGGAAAAATAATCGGTGGCGGACTGCCTTTGGCCGCGTTCGGTGGGCCCCGTTCCATAATGGAAAAACTCGCGCCGGTAGGTGGGGTTTATCAGGCGGGAACTCTGTCCGGGAACCCCTTAGCCGTGACCGCAGGTTTAACCACTCTTCGGATTCTTCGCAGAGATAATCCTTATGCGGAGTTGGAACGAAAGTCTTCAATGTTGGTCAAAGGGATTGAACAAGTGTTTCTCGATAAGGGCATACCGCATGCGATTAACCGAGTTGGATCGATGTTTTCTGTATTCTTCCAATCCGGCCCCGTTTCGTCTTATGAAGATGCATTGCAATCCGACAGGGGAAATTTTAGTGAATTCTTTAGACGTATGCTCGATCACGGAGTTTACTTGGCGCCGTCACAATTTGAATCGTGGTTCCTGAGCACGGCCCATGGAGAAACTGAAATTGCAGAGACGATTACAGCCGTGCGTCGCAGCTTATGAGCTAAGTGGCACGACGAATCAATTAGTAATACGCTGCAATTTCTGGAAAATTTGTGTTGCGTTCGGTTATTTTTTTCGCTAGTCTGAAATTTGCTCTTGGTATCGAGTACTTTAGGTCGGTTAATTACACTGCAAAACTAATATATCGTCGTCTACCTGGGGAGTAGGGAGTAAAACTGCTGGCGGTCTCCGCGAATGAGCGTCAAGCCCATCGCTATTAATATAGTCAACACTCAATGCTCAATACTTAATGCAAGGAGGTTAGTATGGAACAGCATGTTGACGTTCCGGAGAGGCTCGCGTTGAAGGGGGTTACACGGCGGGATTTTATGAAGTTCTGCGGGTTCATGGCCACTGTTCTTGGGCTTCCAATGTCATTTGTGCCCAAAATAGCCCACGCGGTCACGGCTAAGCGTCCTACGGTCTTATGGTTGCATTTTGCAGAATGCACAGGCTGCACAGAATCATTCATCCGCACCACTTATCCCTGGGCCGCGGACATTATTCTGGACACCATTGACCTGGCCTACTGTGAGACAGTCATGGCCGCAGCAGGCGATCAAGCCGAGCAGATCCTCGATGATACTGTGAAGAAACAAAAAGGCGAGTACTTTGTGATCGCAGAAGGGGCCATACCCACAAAAGACAACGGTGTGTACGGAAAAATACATGGCAAGACATTTCTGGAAATTGCCAACAACGTTTGTAAAACCGCAAAAGGCGTCATATGCGTTGGTAACTGCGCGTCTTCGGGAGGAGTTCAAGCAGCAGCGCCAAATCCTACCGAAGCAAAACCAGTGGGAGAAGCATTAGGGATAAAAACCATCAACCTCGATGGGTGTCCACCAAACGCCGATAACATGGTTGCAACTATTGTCCACTATTTATTGCTGGGCAAATGGCCCGCGCTGGATGACCGGGGCCGTCCGCTTTTCGCTTATGGATATCTGATTCACGACAATTGTGAGAGACGAGGACATTATGAAAATGAGGAATTCGTAAAAGAATTCGGAGATGAGGGAGCCGCCAAGGGCTGGTGTCTTCGCAAGGTGGGGTGCGCTGGTCCTGAAACACACCACAACTGCCCCATCATTCGCTGGAATCAACGAACCAACTGGCCCATAGGAGCAGGACATCCTTGCATAGGGTGCAGCGAAAAGGGGTTCTGGGACAAAATGAGTCCATTCTACGTTGACAAATCATAGCCGAAACAGCAGGACAAGAATTACTCCAATTAATTAGCCAAGTTTATCAAGAAGGAGTGAAACCATGGCAAGAGTCGTCGTTGACCCCATTCCGAGGATCGAGGGGCATCTACGTATAGAAGTCGAAGTTGAAGGCGGTAAGGTGAAAGATGCATGGAGTACCGGCACCCTGTTCAGAGGACTTGAAATCATACTCCAAGGCCGGGATCCCCGTGACGCACATCTCTTGACTCAACGTTCATGTGGGGTGTGCACACTGGTGCACTCTATGGCGTCAGTTCGCGCGGTCGAGGATGCCCTCAAGGTCAAAATTCCGCCCAACGCGAGAATGATTCGTAATTTGACCCATGCTGCTCAAAATATGCATGACCATCCGGTGCATTTCTATCAGCTGTGCGCCTTGGACTGGGTGGATGTCGTGTCTGCCCTGAGTGCGGATGCCGGCAAAACGGCCGACCTTTCATTCGCAAAGAGCGGTAGACCTCAAACAAAGAAGTATTATGAAGGGCTCAAAGGTAAACTCAAGGCATTTGTGGATTCCGGCCAGCTAGGGCCGTTTGCCAATGCCTACTGGGGGCACCCAGCGTACAAGCTGCCACCCGAAGCGAATCTGATGGCGGTGGGACATTATCTGGACAATTTACGTCAGCAGGTCCACGCGGCTCAGATGACAGCGATTTGGGGCGCGAAGAATCCGCATTTGCAAGGGCACCTGCCCGGCGGCGTGACGGTAGCTCAACAACTCAACGTGGACCGCATCTCGAAGTATTTGTACATGTTGCGAGAGCAGATCAGATTTATAGAAGAAGTCTATATCCCGGACCTTCTCGCTGTAGCTTCCTTCTACAAGGATTGGGCCGCGATTGGTGGAAACAATAATTTCCTGTCATACGGAGATTTTCCGCAAGGCGATGATGAACCGGGATCTTTTTATTTTCCTAGAGGCGCAATTTTCAACCGTGAACTCAAGCTGGTCGCGGTTGATCCGCAAAAAATCACTGAAGATGTCAAGCGAGCTTGGTACGAAGGGGACAAACCGCTTCATCCTTCTGTCGGTGAAACCAAACCTCTGATGGGGAAAAGCTTAAAGGAGCGGTGCCCGACACTCAATCCAAGGACGGGAAATACACATGGTTGAAGGCCCCGAGGTACGACGGCCAACCAATGGAAGTTGGCCCATTGGCACAATGTCTGGTTTCGTACGTCGGCGGCAATAAAGAGATCAAAGAAAACACGGACATGGTGCTCACGGAGCTTGGAGTAGGTCCTGAAGCCTTGTTCTCGACGCTCGGACGTATCGGCGCTCGTGGCATAAAATGTCTGGTCAACGCCAGGATTGCCGAAAAATGGGTCATGGACCTGATTGAGAATGTCAAGAAAGGCGATATGAAAACCTTCACTTCTTATAAGCTCGACGAGAGTACTAATGGACAGGGCATGGGCTTGGCCGATGTCGCTCGAGGATCATTGGGCCATTGGGTGAACATCGAAAAGGGCAAGATCAAGAATTATCAGCAGGTTGTGCCGTCAACCTGGAACTTGGGACCAACGGACAGCGCAGGGAAGAAGGGTCCTGTGGAAAACGCTCTCATCGGCACTCCGGTTGCGGATCCCAAGAAGCCTTTGGAAGTACTAAGGACGGTCCACTCGTTCGACCCGTGCATCGCGTGCGCTGTGCACGTAATCGATCCTCATTCTAACGAGATCTACAGGTTCAGAGTATCCTAAAAACTTCGGTCAGTAAGTTATGCGAGGCGGCCAGAAGGCCGCCTTTTTTCTTCAACACTATACAAAATATATCAACTTGACTTCCCGCGGCCATGGCTGTAGAGCGCGCGTTCGCAGAGAATTCTCATTACTCCGGGTCGATAAGCGCACAAGCGCCTAGACACAAAGGTTGCTTTTATAAGACATGAATTAGACTTCCGATTAGTATGCTGTTGATGAAATATTATTAAAAACAAAGTATAATACATGAAACTTAATCTTAAATAGATAGTCTATGGTCAATAGTAACAGATTAGAAACCTTTTTATCTAATCAGGATTGGAGGTTACTATGACTTCAGTCTATCAAGAATTTTCCAAGACTTACACCGAATTTAGAGAAAAGTTCCCCCATCATCCCCTCACCGAGGAACTCCGAAACCGCGTTTCACACGGTCAATTCCCTGGCGACGAATGGTTGAAAGCCCGGACAAAAAAAATGAAAAACCTGATGGTGCCCATTTGGGCGAGGTAAGGTTGACTCTTCCAATGAAGAAACAAACTGCGAGTAGTGTGGGGGCAGGCTCTCCAGCCTGCCGTGCAGCAGCTAGAAAAGTTCACTGTTCATTTCGACAAAATATATTTGCAGCACGGAATTATGAGGAAACAAGTAAAAAGAAGGCTGATTTTTCTTGACCGCTCGTTGATAATGCACAATCTGCGAAACGCACTCCTGGAACGCCTCCCAACGAAACAACTGCCTCCGCGCTCTGAAATCTATGTAATGATGATGCGTTGGGGTTCGCCTTTAACAATTCTGTCGCCCACGGAGGTCCCGCAACGTACGCACAGGTATTCATATTTGTCGCCTTCCGGGAGGACCAGCAGGAGGCGTTCACGTACCGGCATTGATCTGCCGCATTTCGGACAGAAGAGTTCGACTGCATTAAGATTTTCGAATTGCTTTTTTTGCGGACCCTGCCGCCGCACATTCGGCCTGGCTCTACGCGCAACAAACTTCTGCATATCTAAGCTCCATCAATTCTTCTCGGACCATGTCGTTGAGTCTCAATTATATATGTCTCTTCAAGTACAGTCTGTCATCCAATAAACAAAAGGTCAAATGCCGGTCAAGAAAAAAACTGTGTGATAAGTGTCTATCCACGGATCCAGGGATGGGTAGGTTGGCGAACTCAGCGAACGTTTTCTAAGCCGAAGTTGGAAAAGTTGATGTGCGTAAGAATTTGTTTGTTCTTGATTCGGCTCAAGAAATCTGAGTTGTTTCGTGGCTACAATCTGGGTGAGATACCCAAGAGATCGAAGGCTCGATTTTGCACC